>CANRNS010000059.1 GCA_947632055.1 uncultured Akkermansia sp. | reverse complement strand
GAGAAAGGATGGGGCCCTTGATGCACAGTCTCGAGAAGGAGGTAAAGAGGGTGACGAATATCCTGCGCAAGATGAAGACGCACGATTGCTATGGCGATGATGATATCAGGCAGGCCGTCGGCATTATTGCCAACATCAACCAAGTGCTGTGCTTGCAACCGATGCCGGAAGAGGCAACTTCGGAGCAGATCAAAGAGATTGAGACGAAGATTGCAGAACGCGCCGCAGATGTCAGAGCTGTGCGGGAGCTGAATGTACAGGGAGGGCCGGGCTTCACCAAGGAAACAGCCTGGGTGATGAAGGACACCACTCCCGATGCTGTTCACAACGAGTACCGCGTTATTTATGCACTCGGTCTCCCTGATCCCATCATGCAGTCTCTTGTGCATGGGGAGAAGGACGACAAGACTTACGACGTACACACCATTGTCATCCCGTACGATGAAGGGGACGTCACGTACCGACTCTACTTCGACATAACCGAGTATTGGAAAAAGCAGCACGAAGAAAAAAACGAGAAGAAACAGCACAAGGGTAAATAAGTCCCCAAACGGTCAAAATGTACGGTAGGAATGCAAGGGCAATAAGCCGCTGCAATTTTGTCATAGAGTAGATTCATGGAGAGTACGAATAAGACAACATTAGCACCGGAGAAAATTCTGGAACAAGTACCTACGGACGAATTAAGAGAGTTTGTGCAGAAGCAGGCTAAGTGCAATGGCGCCTTTGCCTGCGAATTGAACGACTGGTTGTGCGAACGATTTGCCAAGTTTCCGTCTTTGGAAGAGAAGTTGGCAAGTAGGGTGGAGAGGTTATTTGATCACGTGGAGGAGAAAAGCGGGTGGTATGGACATTATGATGGTTATGGTATTAATTAGGCGGTTGTGACGGATGGGATGAGAGATGTGCTGGGTGCCCTGAGACCGGAATTGGAAAAGGGTAACGCACGATTGGTAGTCCGGACCATACTGAAGTTCATCCACACACTCCAGGAGCGAGACGATGAAACCATGTGTGATGATGATTATATGGATCTTGCTGACCTTCATGAAGAATTCGCAGAAATGCTGGAAGCATGTGCCAAGCTCGAATCTTGGCCGCTTAAAGAGAAACGCGAGCTGCTTGAGGAGCTGCGCAGGCGTCCAACTACAGCGTTTACAGGGAGTATGATTTCTACTCAATGGACTCGTTATACGTTGATGTCATGCTCACCGCGCTGCCTCTGGAGGAGGCATACACTGAACTGATGAAACAGAAATCAAGTATGGGAGAGCGGCTCCTGAGTTACAAGGTGAAATTGCTGCGCAAACTCGGTCGGGAGGAGGAGGCTCAGCAAACGATTCACTCTCATCTCAAGTGCGATGGGATTGTTATCCCGGAAATAGAGCGCCTACGAGATGACGGGAAACTCCCCGAAGCCAGAGACCTGGTGAATAAGCAGATGTCGGCTGGGGGGGGAGATCCGAACAATCTCTCAAACTCTTGCTCGACATTGTAAAGCGTCAAGGTGACACACCGGCAGTCATCAAGACACTTTATCAGCTTGTGCTCTCCGTCCCGTGTGACCTTTCATACTATCGAAGGCTTAAAAAGGTGGTTCCACCCGCTGACTGGGCAAAGATGTACGACCGCATCCTTAGAAAGCTCAACCGTTTCGAGCGGTTTTATCTCATCATGGAATACTTGCCGATTCTGCTGGGGAAATGCCATCCGGAACTTTTTCAATATGGTATTGCAGTCATGAGGGATCGAGTTTCAAAGGTGAATAAGAGCAAGGAATACGCCAAATTTGTGAAAACGTTGATTCAATTCTCCCGATTACCCGGTAGTACTCCCTACGTCACGGAGCTTCTCGCTCATATTCGTACGACATACAAACGGCGTTCCGCCCTGATCGAAGAACTTCGGGACCTTCACTAACCCTTCCCCAGTCCACGAGGGAAGTTTGGACGGAGCCTTGAGTCATCTTCCCTCGAAAAGCTCCTGCTGTTCCTTGAGGAGGGAGAAGGATTTGCGCACCATGGCACGTGTTTCGTTGAGAAGATTGAGAAAGAGGATGTGGGTACGCATGTTGGATTCATCGGCATCATGGCGCAGGAGCTGGCGCGTGATCGCCTCGGCAAATTGCTCACTCAAGTCTCCGGCTTCTGCCATGGCTTGCTGCATGGGTGTATAGTTGCCGGATTCAAGCATGACGATGAGACCGGGAAAGAAGGATGCCACGCGGTTGCTCATGTCCAGCAGTTCGCGCGCTTGCACGGTATCCAACCCAACGTGTGCGTTGTCGATGTGATTGAAACTGGCCTGCGTGATGCTGCGCAGGCTTTCCGCGATACCGATACAGCTTTCCATGATGCGGAAGACAATCTGCCCGCGCTGTGCCATGGCGGCGTCCGCCCCCTGCAAGGCGGGCAGCAACTCGTCCTCTTTCACGGCACGGAGGGTTCGTACGATGTCTCGTGCTTTTTTGCGCAGATGTTTGAGGGCGGGGCGATCCTCGTGCAGCAAGGCTTGCACCGTGGCGGTATAGATGCCGAGGATGCGACCCAAGCGGTCGGCGGAGGTCACTCCTACATCACGTAATCCGGCATTGGTGAGGGAGAGAAGTTGCGGACGTTTTGCCGTTTTCAGACGGTGAAGAATGGCAGATTTCACCAGAATGACCCCGGCGAGCAATACCATGGCGCATACGCCCCAGATGCCGCAGGTGATCATCATTCCTGCGATGATGAAGGAGGCGAACAGGGCGCTCAGTCCGGTGAGGAACCACCCGCCGATGACAGCCAGCACGCCCGTGATGCGATACACCGCACTGTCGCGGCTCCATGCGCGGTCGGCCAGGGATGATCCCATGGCTACCATGAAGGTGACGTAGGTGGTGGAGAGAGGCAGGCGCAACGAGGTGGCGAGCGAGATGAGCAACGATGCTACCGTGAGATTCACGGAGCCGCGGATGAGGTCGAAAGCATGGTCATCCTCTTCTTCCAGACGCAGCGGCTCAAATCGGGAGGCGATAAATCGTCGGACAGGGGCAGGGGTGAGGCGGCTGATGAAGCGAAGCGCCTGCAGGGTGAGACGCACGGCAGCGCGCGCCGGGGCGCAGGAACCGAACCGCTCCGCCCCGCCGCTGCTGCGTGCGAGCTTGACTTCTGTTTCCGTTACGGTTCGCGCTTTTTTCGAGAAGAAGAGAGCCGCCACCATGATGAGTCCGGCGCCAATCAGCCATGCCGCGTGGGCCTGCACCGGCGCCGCCAACGCACCCATCTTGAGAGTGGACAGGTCGCCGCCCGTCGACACAAAGTTTTGCGCGATTTGGAATGAGGATTCCGCTGTCATGAAGACGCCGATGAAGTTCACGAGGTCATTCCCGGCAAAGGCAAGAGCCAATGCGCAAGTGCCTGCCAGCACGGTGAACCTGAGTACGTTGACCCGAAAAATGTGCTGCAATGAGAGGGCGATTGCATACCAAATGCCCAGTGAGCAAGCAACGGCCGTTCCCATATTCGCTTGCAGCCATGCCATCACCTGAGGGGCAACGAGCGTGCTATGTTTGAGTCCTTTGAACACGGCAAAGTAGGTGATGGCAGTGAGCGCTAAAGCACACCATGCTGCGCCAATCCAACGATAAGCCTTTTGGTAATGAAAACTGAAGATGAGGCGCGACACTCCCATCACCACGCAACCGCACGTGAAAGCAACACCGACGGAGCAGAAGATGCCCGCGATCATGGAGAGCGTGCTTGAGGAATTGATGTAGTTGCCCACGGATGCGATAGAGTCACCGTCCCGCACGATGATGCAGAGGGAAACAGCCAGTGCAGAGCCGAGCAATTCAAAAACCAGCGACACCGTCGTGGAGGTCGGCAAGCCGAATGTGTTGAAGATATCCAGCAGGATCACATCCGTGAGCATCACGGCGGTAAGCAGGATCATCACCTCGTGGAAACTGAATTGCGAGGGCACAAAGACGCCGCTGCGGGCTATCTCCATCATCCCTCCTGAAAAAGAAGCTCCGACAATGACCCCGACTGCTGCCACGCTCAGAATCACCCACCGTTTTGCGGCTTTGCAGCCTACGGCGGAGTTGAGGAAGTTCGCAGCATCGTTTGATACTCCCACCACCAGATCCAACACGGCCAGCAGCAGAAGCAAGCCCAGTATAAATATATATGTCGTACTCATGACATCCCTCTTATAACGCCCCGAAACGCTGCGCGCAATCTCCTTACGGTGAAGCTTTCGCCATGCGAATTATGGCGAAATGGACACACAAGAAATTGCTGTTGCAATGAGAGCTCGACAGCGCGTATAATGGGGCTCGTATGATCGACTGGGAAATCACAGTGGTGATGGTGCTCATCGCCTTTGCTCTGCCTTTTTTCTTTCTGTGGCCGCAGATACGCAGCATGACTGCCCACGTTCGTGCTCGTCACGCAGAAGTCGAGTCGTTGCGTCGGCTCAATCGAGACTTGGAAGAACACCTGCAGCGTGATAAAGGTCTCTTTCTGGAGGCCCTTGGAGTGCCATTTCTCCTGCTGCTGTCTTCCGGTCGGGTGGAAATGGGGAATCATGCGGTCGAGGAATTGCTCGGTTACCCCGCCAATGTGAACATATTGCGGTTGCTCCCGCCCGGCTCGTTGCGCGACGCTCTCAGCGATGCTGTGCAAGCCGAGGAATCCCGCCAATATACGGTTACGCTCCAGCGCGGCGGGGAAGATCGCACCTTCCGCATCCTTTCCACGCCGATAACCGATCAACGTCGCCACATCGGCATCGTCTTCCACGACATCACCGAGGAGCAGCGGACGCTGCTCATTCGTCGCGATTTTGTGGCGAACGCCTCTCACGAATTACGCACGCCGCTCACGATCCTGAGCGGCTACCTGGAGAATCTGCAGGAAGATAAGGAGCTGGCGTCGGATGCGGCGGCTCGGGAACGCGTCCTCTCTCTCATGCGCAAGCACACGGAGCGACTCGTTCGGTTAGTCGAGGATATGCTCATGGTGTCGCGCCTGGAGAATGCCGAGACGAGTGGACTGCACTGGGAGGAGTTCGATTTGGGCAGGGTGCTGGAGGACGTGCGAGGACGCCTGGAGGAACTCCTCCGTGCGCAGGAAGTGGTGTGGACAACTGATTTTTCACCGCAACCTTTCATGATGCTTGGAGATTCATTCTACTGGTCGCAAATCCTCTTTAACCTGCTGGAGAATGCGTTGAAAAACAATCCGATGCCCGGGTTGCAGCTGACCGTGTCGGCGCGCCGCAATGACGATGGTTCTTGCTCTGTATGCGTGAGCGATAACGGCGTCGGTATTGAGGCGAAAGATTTGCCCTACATCTTCAATCGTTTCTACCGTGCCGATAAAACAGGACGAGTGAAGGGTACCGGACTCGGCCTTTCCATCGTGAAGCATGCCGTGGAAGCGCACGGCGGCTCCATCCGAGCAGAGAGTTCTCCCGGCACCGGCGCCACTTTCACCATCATCCTTCCTCCGACGTCGGGAAAGGTCTGAAAAAATAGCCGATGCCTCGTTCGGTGACAATGCAGGCGGCTTGATCGCCGAGTTTTTGGCGCAGGCGTTTCACGTGTGTGTCGAGTGTGCGGGAGAGTGAGGCGTCCGCGTAGCCAAGCAGGATATGCTGCAGTTCGTAACGGTCTTGTATTTTCCCAGGGCGTTCAGCGAGGTAGGCGAGCAGCTTGAATTCAATGGGCGTGAGATTCAGATTCTCCCCGTTCAGGGTGGCGACCATCGTGTTCTTGTTCAAGCAAAGAGGGCCGCTGTGCACGATGAGGCGTGCTGCCGAGCGATTGACACGTTGCAGGATGTTGCGGACTCGCAGGACGAGTTCTTTCGGGCTGAATGGTTTGGTGATGTAATCATCCGCTCCCAGCTTGAGCCCCGTGAGGCGGTCGTCCAGCTGAGCGCGGGCGGTCAGGAAAAGAGCCGGGATTTCCCGCGTGGATTCGTCCTCCTTCATGCGGCGAAAAATTTCCAGACCATCCATGCCCGGCAACATGATGTCCAGAATGACGAGATCCGGGTGGGTGCGTCGGATGAGTTCCAGTCCCTCACTGCCGTGGTGGCAGAGGGAGGCGTGCCAGCCTTGTCGTTCCAAATTGTACGCCACTAACTCGGCAATGTCGGTATCGTCCTCAACGATCAGGATTTCCATGGGCATAGTTTAGCAGACTGGTCCAGAAATGCACCCCTTTTCCTGCGGAGTGAGCAGGTAAAAAGAGGGGACGGCGAGCGTCTTGGCATGGTCTCCGATGCGTTCAATGGCGCGCAGAATGAACAGCAGGTTTGTCCCCACTCGGAAGTCGTAGAACAGAGCGGTCGAGGCGCTTTGGAAAATGCGCTTGATCTCTGCAGCGTACAGAGAGTCCAAATCCTCGTCTTTTTTTGCTACCCCGTGAGCGAGTTGCGCATCGTCCCGCAGGATCGAGAGAACGGCGTCACGCAGCTCCACTTCGGCCATCATGTAGATGGGCTTGAAGGACTCGATATCCTGCGCATCAACTTTTCCGGCAATTTCCGGGATGCTGCTTACGATTTGCTCGGCTTGATGCACGATGCGACCGAGACGACTGAAGCGTTGAGCCGCGCGTACAAAATGCAAGCGCTCCTCCGGCGTGCAAATGCCGACAAGCAGAGAGCTTCGGCTTTCTCCCTCGGCTTTTCGTGTGGCGTTGAGCAGAGAATGGCACTCCGCGCGCAATCGCAGTGCCATAGCGGCGTCAATCTCAAACAAACACAGGCGGATGCGGCTTACCAGTTCAATCACCCTCTGGCTGAGTGCCGGGAACATATCATCTTCTTCATTCATACGATTTCCCTGTATCACCTTTACGTCCGCTACACAAGTTTGCGTGGGTGACAATTTCGCCACATACATGATGGGGAAACCATAGTCGACTTTGACTATTCTAATAGGGGAAAAATGACCGGAGCGGTCTTTAGCTGATGACTCACTCTCGACTCACGCACTGCTTCAATTCGTAGATGCACGTTAAAAGGAGTCCGACTTGCATATGTAGTCGAAGTTCTGCATCATTTTACATGATTTGATGCAGAAAACAGAAAAAATGAGGCAGAGAAATTGCCTATGATGCCTTACTTGGTGGAAGCGGGGATGGGGAAAGAATCTTCACGCATGCGACGGATGGTTTCCCCAACCGGTATGCCGTTGATTTTTGCCGTAACAGCGATGGGTGATTTGCCTTCACGCAGGGAAAAAATGATGGTGCAGGGAAGTTGCTCGTCATCGATGGAGTGTTGTTTCTTCCACTTAGAGATCGTATCTGCATCGTCCTTACTCAGGACGAAAGAATGACGGTTGGTGTCGTAAGAAAAGTACTGAGTGGTCGTATTGATACGAGCGAGGGGATCAACTTTGAGGAGGTATTCTAGCTTTTCGGGATCATCACGGCGCGCTGCCGGTGCAGCAGAGGGATGTTTGACGATGATCGGTTGATAGGTCCTCCGGCGAGCTTGTCGTTGCACTTCAAGTAGGGCAGGGGAACGCCATTCTCCCTCACGCAGCTGCGCTTCTACGGCGTTCGGCGCTTCCAGTCGATAGTCCCAGATTCCATCTTCTCTGCGGGTCCAGATGGCGCAGAGGTGAATCACTTTGTCGTTAGTGAAGTCGGAGAGGTTGATGGAGTTAGGTAACGTGGCTTCATCCGGCCTAGGACGAGAGGAGCCTTCCCGGTCGTCGTCATCGGTTAGAGCGTTCCACCAGATAGAGCGCCCCAGGTGCGAGGCATGTTCATCTGTGTGAAATTGATAGGGAAGAAAAATGCCGGAATTCGATATCGATATCTCCCCGAGCGTTTCAATGTGCGGGGCTGAGGCAATTTCCCGCTCGTATTGCAGGGTGAGGAGGGCGATGAAGAATACTTGCGCTATGACGATGAACGCAAGAATCATGTGCCTGTGCACGGGTTTATTGGACATCTTACTGTTGAGGGGCTGATTGTTCCTGTTGATTTATGACGGCAGCTTTCACCAATGTTCGGCGACCTTTTTCCAGAAGCCCTACCACTGGCAAAAGTGCGAGACCTATGAGCAGCATGACGGCGCCGGATTCCACCAGCGATCCTAGCACATTGTCCATTAGTCCAATCATGGCGGCTACTGCCATGACCACTCCATAGTTCACCCACGAGCGGCGTCCTCCCGTGACGCCGCAGTACATCAGTACAGCGGCATATATTGCGCATACCACGACGCTCATGCAGTGGGATAATGCTCGGGTCGCTGCATCGGGACCGAAGCCAAGGTACCACACCCAGAGCATCAACCCCGTGCTAACGGCGAGAAGTCGCCACGCTTTTGTCGAAGCCGAAGAAGGACGAAGAAAGGCAAACAGGATGGCTACGCCGACTGCGGCGACGATGCAGTACGGGAACATGGAGAAATCGGCGTTTGCGTGGTTGTCGTAGAGGGCATAGTACTGCGCCTTGGCGAGGAAGACCAGGAAAGACGGCACACCGATCCATGCGTAGCTTCGAAAGCAACTGTTACTCTCGCGCCAATGCTCCGCCAGCAGCCACCAAAGCAACGCCACAAGCATGGGGACAAGGAATGCTAATTCTTTGCCCATTTGTACCGCGCCATAAAAGGGGATATAGTTGTCGTCGAAAGAGTCTGTGACCAACATGAACGAGAGAGCAGCGACGACGCCGATCATCAGGATTTGCCGCGATACGAATGGGATGAGTGCCAGTCCGGCGAAGATGAGGAGAATGAACTCCGAACTTTGCCAATTCAGCATGTAGCGATCATTGATGAATAATACGCATGCGCACCAGAGTCCCCCGCCAGCGAGGGCAAATCCTTGAGCAATCACAGGTTGCCTCTTATGCAGTAGGAAAAAGCCGCCCCATGCCAGCAGGAGTGAAGCTACCAGGGCGCCGATTTGTCCGAGGCGCTCCAGTTGCTCCCAGTATTGTTCAAGCAACAGGCATATTCCCCAAACAAAGCAGCCTGAGGATAGCAAGGAGAGGCTCAGTATGAGCACTCGCTGCAGAAAGGAGCGCTTTGCATCCCGTTCGCGCTGCACGATGCGTTCCAGTTGTTCTGAGCTGATAACGCCCTCCGTGCAGAGTTGCTCCAGTTTGTCTTGTCCGATTTTCATCGTTGTGTTCAGTGGGGATTATTTTCAGAGTTTACGCTCGGGAAGGTGTCGTTCTTCATCATTTCCAGTGCCTTCTGCAGCGGTATTCCATTCAGGAATAATTGTGTGATCATCGGTTGGGCTTTCTCCCTCAGCGCCACTTCAATTGTCACGCCATTTTGTTGCAGAGTTTCCGCTTCCCGCTCGTAATTCGCTTCCCATGTCTCTATAATATTTCGATCGTTTTTAGTTATCATGTACTCGCAATCAAGTGCGCGAACGTTGATAGTGCAGCTCCAGGAATTAGGATACCATCGCACCTTCGGTGAGCGCAGTTCCCCTTCACGCAGCACATCTTCCGAGCTTCCTGGGACCTCCAGACGGTAGTTCCACAGACCATTCTCTCCGCGTCGCCAGATGACAGACAGTTCGATGCTCCTCGAGTCCGGTCTCAATTCAATGCTTCCCTGTACTTCCTTTTCGTCGGGGGCCGGACGCGACACGCAGTTGGGAGGTTCTGTGTCGTCATGATTTTGGTGCGCTTTTTTGTAAGCGGTGATCCAAGGTTTACTGTTCCACCAGAGGGAACGTCCGAGACGTGTTTCGTCCGCTTTATTCAGGGGAATTTCGTCACTTTTAAAGAAGAGATAGGAGAGGCCGGTGTGCACGATGATATGCGGGGCCATCGCCAGATCGTGATTTGCCTTGCAGAGGGCGAAGACGAGGTAGGCGAGCTGAGCCAGCAGCACGAGAAAAACAAGGGAGGTAGCAATTCTCTTTTTCATACGAAGCTGTTGGTATCGGATGCTTCCTTCGCTTGAATTCCACTGCGCCGAGCCCGACTGATGAGGAATGCTGCGGACACAAGTAACACCGCGAGCCCTATCAAAACCTCACCGGTCATCTCTTGCGTCGGGAATATTTTCTTAATCACCATGACGAGTACGAGAAATGCAGTAAAACATGCACCGATAATGACCCAGGAACTTCGTTGCAACACCACTCCCGTGCCCATCAATACCGCGGCTTCCACGGCGCCGATAAGCAGGATAAGTCCGTGCCGCACGTTCTCTTCCAAGGGAAGTTGATTGAGTGCCCACGATGTGGCAAAGATCCCCGTGGTGATCCCGAAAAGCATCCATGGTCCCCACGCCGTTCCACGGGGCTTGAAAAGGGCGCACAACACGGGCACAGCCAGCGATATTGTCCCGAGATAGGGTAAGCTTTCATTTTGGCGGGCGGTGATGAGGTAATACAGAGTGCAGGGCAAATAATAACCCAATGCAACAACGCCCACCCATCTGTATCCGCGATAGATGCCTCGGCTGTTGCGCCAGTTTTCCCCGGCCAGCCACCAGACCAGCCAGAGAATAACGCTGATGTAGTAACAGACAATTCCGTGCTTCTGTGCGAAGTCGTGTATCGACAAGGGAGTGTCACCCTGACATTCGATCATGCTCATCCAGAAAAAGGCCGAAAGACCCGCCACTAGACCGATCAGCAGCACCTGCCGTGTGAGGAACGGGATGAAAATCAGACCAAGGAGCGAAACTGCTAGGAAATCCGGTGGCTCGCCATTAAGTTTGTACAGAGTTGAAATGAGCGCGATATTGCCCATCCACAAGAAAGCACCAAGAAGTGCCAAGCCTTGCGCTACCTGAGGGCGTTTTTCCCGCTGCACATACCAGCCGATCCAAGCTGCTGTCATCATCAGCATGCCGCCTATGCAGCGCACTGTCGGAGACAGCAGGTACAAGTATCTTTCCATCAGTAACCACCATCCGCCGGCTGCCACCAAAGCCGCCGCAAGCAGGGCTAAACACGTCGCCAGCCATCGGCGCGTGGCAGGGGGGGCTTTCTCTGCTTCTAGACGGATGCGCTCCAGCTGTTCCGGCTGCAACACACCCTCCGCACAGAGTTGCTCGATGACTTTTATCTTCATAGAATTCGTGCTCGTCGCTTTTTATTTGTTGTTGAATCCTCGACGGACCGATCATACTAAATAGATCCGTTGCTAGCAAGAAAAAAACTTACTTCTATTCCCTAATGTGGATTGCAAAATTAAATGCAACAGGTTCTTGGCACAAAAAAGGGTGCCAAGAAGTTCAAAGCATGCTAGAG
>CANRNS010000058.1 GCA_947632055.1 uncultured Akkermansia sp. | reverse complement strand
CACTATTTTTGTCCAAACGATAAATCTCTTGCCCTCTTTTTCCCCGTTCGGTGCACTTATTTTTGTCCGATTGCGGGTTGCCATTGACGACGTCTTTTAGCGTGACAAAGAAGCCGATATCTGCTAGATTAAGGGGCGACAAGATGGGGACGGCTTCACTCCCATGACGCTGTCTTCCGAGTTCTATACCACGAAAGGTACGACTATGCAATATACGACAGAAGTTGAACACATGTGTTGCGTGAAAAAGGGCTGCAATCACGGCCCGGCGCCTATCCCCCAAGAGGGCGCATGGACGCAATCCAAGAAGATCGAAGACATCTCCGGACTTACGCACGGCGTGGGTTGGTGCGCTCCCCAGCAGGGCGCTTGCAAGCTCACCCTGAACGTCAAAAATGGTGTCATTCAGGAAGCGTTGGTGGAAACCATCGGCTGCTCCGGCATGACTCACTCCGCCGCTATGGCTTCTGAAATCCTGCCAGGCAAGACGGTGCTGGAAGCGCTGAACACGGATTTGGTGTGCGATGCCATCAACACGGCGATGCGTGAACTTTTCCTGCAGATTGTATACGGACGCACACAGAGTGCGTACTCTGAAGGCGGGCTGCCCATTGGCGCCGGACTGGAAGATCTCGGCAAGGGCCTGCGCTCGCAAGTCGGCACTCTCTACGGCACGCTCAAGAAAGGCTCACGTTACCTCGAACTGGCAGAAGGCTATATCACCAAACTCGCGCTGAATGCGGATGATGAGATCTGCGGCTACCAGTACGTGAAAGTGGGTCCGATGATGGAAGAAATCAAGAAGGGCGCGGACGCCAACGAAGCGTTCAAAAAGTACACCGGCACTTACGGCCAGTTTGAGGGCGCTGCCAAGTACATTGACCCCCGCCACGAGTAATTAACCCCTAACCCATTTTCAGATTATGCCATTATTTGAATCATACGATCGCCGCATCAACCAGATTCTCCCCGTGCTGAAAAAGTACGGCATCTCCTCCTGCGAGGAAGCAGAGAAGGTATGCTTGGAGAAAGGCATCGATGTGCGTGCCATTGTGCGCGGCATCCAGAATATCGCCTTCGAGAACGCCGGCTGGGCCTATACGGTAGGCGCTGCTATCGCCATCAAGAAAGGCTGCACCAAGGCTGCCGACGCAGCTGAGGCCATCGGTGAAGGTCTGCAGAGCTTCTGCATCCCCGGCTCCGTGGCGGATGACCGCATGGTGGGCCTGGGTCACGGCAATCTGGCCGCCATGCTCCTGCGCGAGGAGACGGATTGCTTCTGCTTCTTGGCCGGGCACGAATCCTTCGCTGCGGCGGAGGGCGCCATCGGCATCGCCAAATCTGCCAACAAGGTTCGTAAAAAGCCTCTGCGCGTGATTCTCAACGGCCTTGGAAAGGACGCGGCCTACATCATTTCCCGCATCAATGGCTTCACCTACTGCCAAACCAAGTTTGACTACGCTACCGGCAAGGTGGAGGTCGTGAAGAAGACCCCCTTCTCCACCGGCGAGCGTGCTAAGGTGAACTGCTACGGCGCGGATGATGTGCGCGAAGGCGTGGCCATCATGTGGCTGGAGGGCGTGGATGTGTCCATCACCGGCAACTCGACAAATCCCACCCGCTTCCAGCATCCCGTGGCCGGCACCTATAAGAAAGAGTGCGTGCTGAAAGGCAAGAAGTACTTCTCCGTTGCCTCCGGTGGCGGCACGGGTCGTACCCTACACCCGGACAACATGGCGGCTGGTCCTGCCTCCTATGGCTTCACCGATACCTTGGGCCGCATGCACAGCGACGCCCAATTCGCCGGCTCCTCTTCCGTGCCTGCGCACGTGGAGATGATGGGTCTCATCGGCATGGGCAACAATCCCATGGTCGGCGCCACCGTTTCCGTGGCCGTCGCTGTGGAGGAAGCCATGGCGAAGTAACCGGCTCATCGAACGAACTTCAGGCGGCTCGGTGTTCCCACCGAGCCGCTTTTTTAAAGAATCGTGGATCAAGCCGCAGGCTGTATTCCCACAGCATAACTAACACCGGTTATCCTATGCAAAATGTAATGCTCAACAATGGGGTCGAAATGCCGACACTCGGCTTTGGAGTGTACAACATCGGCAACAGGGAAGTGGTGCGCTGCGTGCAGAAGGCGATTGAATGCGGGTACCGGCTCATCGACACGGCGCAGTGGTATGGCAACGAGGATGGCGTAGGGCGTGCAGTGGCAGAATGCGGACTGCCGCGCGACCAAATCTTTATTACCACCAAATTGCAGAATGGACGAGGCGTGGCGGAAAGTGTGGAAGAATCCCTGCGTAAGCTGCGTTCAGAGTACATTGACCTGCTGCTCATCCATTGGCCAATGGGAGACGACGCAACAATTTGGGCAACCATGGAACGCCTTTATGAATGCGGGAAACTGCGCGCCATCGGACTGAGTAATTTTTATGGGAGAGACTTCGAGGACATTCTGCGTTGCTGCAAGGTGGTGCCTCAGGTAATTCAGCAGGAGCTGCATCCTTTCCGCCAACAAACCGCGCTAGTGGAGCGTTACCGGCAGCTCGGTCTCGTCCCCCAAGCGTGGTCGCCGCTTGCTTGCGGACGCGAAAACATTTTTACCAATCCCGCGCTCATGCGTATCGGCGCGGCGCACGGTAAAACTGCGGCTCAAGTGGCGTTACGCTTTCTTGTGCAGTGCGGCATTTGTCCCATCCCAAAAACGACGCATAAGGAGCGCATGGTTGAAAACAGGGCCATTTTTGATTTCTCTCTCGACGCGGATGAGCTGACTGATCTCCGCGCGCTTGACCTCGGGCATGGGCTTTTCGGCTGGTACGATTGATTCAGCTTGCTCCGACGTAGCTTTTATGTCATGATGGCGCGGCGCTATGAGAAGAAACGACCGCGAGGTGACAGATTGGAATGAAATCTTGAGCATTGTCCAGCGGTGCGAACTGTGTCACATTGCATTCCATGGCGAGGAGTATCCCTACGTCGTCCCTCTCAACTTCGGGTTTCAGACGCGGGACAAACAGCTCTTCCTTTACTTCCACGGCGCGGCTGAAGGGCGCAAACACAATCTACTGCGCAGGAATCCAAAAGTTGCTTTCGTCATGGAACACACGCAGGGCATCAGCGGTCCCGAAAACGGTATTGCCTGCCGCTGCTCCGCTTTCTACGAATCTGTGATGGGCGAGGGTACACTGGAGTACATTCACGGCGAAGAAAAAGTTGCGGCATTGCGTTGTCTTATGCAACACTACGCCGCCAATGCAACACCCTCTGCCCATCATTTTGATACCGTCGTCCTGCAAAAAACCGTCGCCCTGCGCCTCGCCGTCCATTCTCTCTCAGCAAAGCGCCATGCCACATCCGTATGACGCATACGGCTGACGCAGCATTATCGTACCCCTTCCTCTCCGCCTCCGCCTCTTTTTTTCCAGTATGACGCATACGGCTGACGCAGCATTATCGTACCAAAGAAAAAGTTCCAGGAGCCGCAAAACTATCCATCGTGCCATGAGAAAGCGCTATGCTATCGGACGTCCATCTACCTCAAGACATCGGGCTTCGATGGCTTTATTTTCGAAGCATTACGTACTCTCGTGATAAAAGCACTTCGCTCCTTGCGCGTGCGCAGCGTTTTGTACTCATTGCGAACTTCAATGATGTTCGCAATACATCCTTGTTCATTGTCTGTGTTTGTCATACAGATATGATGGTACACTATTTTTGTCCAGACGATAACTCTCATGCCCGCATTTTTCCCGTTCGGTACACTCATTTTTGTCCGATTACGTTGCCCTGTTTCGGTCGAAAGTAAGCTTGACGTAACATTCGCCGCAACGTATAATGCATGGCACGTCACGGAGCTATGTATCTCAACCGCGAACTATCATGGCTAGAATTTAACCAACGCGTTTTGAATGAAGCGCATCGGCGGGAATTGCCGCTGTTGGAGCGATTGAAGTTTCTGGCCATTTCGGCGAGCAATTTGGATGAATTCTTCCAGGTGCGCGTGGGTGGGCTTACGCTGGTGGCTCGCAGTGGGAAGGGGAAACCTGATCCTGCTGGGCTTAGCCCCAGCGAACAGTTGGAACGCATACGTCGCCGCGCTGAAAAGATGGTGCAGGAACAGTATGAGTTGCTCAACGGTGAATTATTGCCGCTCATGTGCGAGGCTGGGGTGGCTCCGCAGAAGGTGGGCGAATTGAACGAGGCGCAACGGGCAATGCTGGAGGCCTGTTTTTTACATGATATTGCACCATTGCTCACGCCACTGGCATTGGAAGTGGAAAGACCACCGGTATTGCCCAATTTGGATCTCATCATGGGCGTGGAATTAGCGGCGGCGGATAAGCCGGAAAGTCGTATGGCAGCAGTGACACTGCCGAGCTGCCTGCCTCGGCGGGTGCACGCTCCCTGTCTGGGGCGGGATGGATACGTGCTGCTGGAAGACTTGACAGCGCATTTTATCGGGCATCTTTTTGAAGGCGAAAATATCCTGCACTGTGCAGTTCTTCGGGTGACACGCAACGGCGATATTGCCGTGCAGGAGGAAGAAGGGGGCGATTTTGCATGGGAAATGAGCCAGGTACTTGTGGCTCGCAAGTTTTCGGACTGCGTGCGACTTGAAATAGCACATGGCACATCGGAGGTGTTCGTGGAGCGTCTTGCTCAACTTCTGGGAGCAGATGCAGCAAGCATTTACCGCGTACCCGGTTACCTGCGCATGGTGGATTTCGGGCGCATGGCACAGGAGCCCGGACACGAGCAGTTGAAAGTGGAATCGTGGTCGCCATGCTACCCGGCCAGCGTGGATGCGGATGTATCGATGTTTGAAAACATTGCCCAGGGGGATATACTCATCAACACGCCGTACGAGAGTTACGAGCCCGTGGTGAAACTGGTAGAGGAAGCCGCAACAGATCCCCATGTGCTCGCCATCAAGCAAGTGCTCTACCGCACAGCGCAGAATTCCCGCTTCGTTGCAGCGCTCTGTCGCGCAGCGGAACTCGGTAAGCAAGTGACCGTGCTTGTCGAGCTCAAGGCGCGCTTTGATGAGGGGCATAATTTGGCTCAGGCCGAGCAATTGCAGCGTGCCGGAGTGCAGGTGGTATACGGCGTGAAGGGCTACAAAACGCATGCCAAGGCCCTGCTCATTGTGCGGCGTGAGAATGGAACGCTGCGGCGGTACTGTCACATCGGCACGGGCAATTACAACGAGGACACCGCACGTCTGTACTCAGACATTTCGCTTCTCACCGTGGATGACGACATCGGCGCCGACATTTCACAATTCTTCAACAGCGTGACAGGACTCACGGCCATTCGCCGCTTCCGCAAGCTGCAACCCTCGCCTGCGCTTATGAAACCACGCCTGCTGGAGTTGGTGGAAGCGGAGACCAAGCGCGCCCTGCGCGGCGAAGCTGCCAGTATTGATGCGAAGATGAACTCGCTGAATGACGTGGAGATGATGAATGCGCTGGAGAAGGCAGCAGAAGCTGGCGTGGACATACGATTGAACGTACGCGGCATCTGCTGTTGGTATCCGAGCACGGAAGAAGGACGCGCACACACTCGTATTGTGAGCATTGTAGATCGTTATTTGGAGCATGCGCGCATCTTTTGCTTTCGCAATGGAGGTGATCCGTTGGTCTTTATTTCCAGCGCCGATTGGATGAGTCGCAATCTGGATCGCCGCGTGGAGCTGCTCACACCCATCGAGGACAAAAAACTTGCACAGCATGCCATGAGCATACTTGACGCCTGCTTCCGCGACAACATGCAGGCATCTGTCATGCAGGCGGATGGCACATACAAGCGAGCAGAAGGAAGCACACGCTTCCGGATGCAGGCTTACCTGAGGCGAGAAGCCCGCCGCCATGCCCGCACACGGGAGCGCAACAGCCGTACCCTGCTGGAACCCCATCGCCCAAAAAAAATCTACCTAAGGTCATGAACAATTTATTGCACGGCTTCCGTCACTACGTTGATTTTCGCGGGCGTGACACGCGTTCCCAGTTTTGGGGATTTGTGATTACCACGCACCTGGTCGAAATCATCCTGTTCATTCCATTTCTGACTTCACTCATGGAGTGCTACAAGGCGATGCTACAAGATCTGACAATACAGAGTACACTGATGGAAATGGTGGATCTTGTTGCAGACCAAGGGGAGTTCACTCGCGTCATGCAGGATGAATTGATGCCGCAAGTGGAGCAGTTTTTGGAGACTTACTATGCCAACTTTGCCGGGGAATATCCGCTAGCGTTCTGGGCACTCGTGTTGGGCATTGTATGGGCAGTGGTCATCCTGCTGCCCACAGCGGCTGCCACCGTGCGGCGATTGCGTGATGCAGGACAGAGCCCATTGTGGGTGCTTGGACCCGTTGCCATGCTTTTACCGAGTGCCATCGTAAGCCCTGTGGGTATGCTCGTCAGTATTGTCACGCTGGTTTTTTGCTGCCTGAGCAGTGCGAGGCGGGAGCCAGGGCAAGCACCTGCATCAGACGCGGGCAAAGATGCATAAGCAAGGTATATGCCGCTAAAAGCGCCGCCAAAACGCCCCATGGAATGATGGCCGCTTGCAGTGGCGTGAAGTGTCCGCCGTAGTCGCCAGTGATCACGACGCGCAGCCAGCGCAGCACGATGAAATGCGTGACGTACACAAAGAACGCCGCCGGTCCCCACTGTGCCACCCAACCGCAAAAGCTGGGCAAGTATCGATTGCACAGCGCACCGATGCTCATGATCGTGGCTACGCCCAGCAACACGAGCGCGCTGCTTTGCACCGGGGGATAAAAGCCGGTCATAAGAACAACCGGCAAGAGGAAGAGCGCTCCCAGGACGGGTATCCAGGCGTAGCTGCGTACAAAGACGGTGAGCTGCTCTCCATCCGCATAGCGCCTCACAAGCACTCCGATCAAGTAGAAACCCAGGGCGAGCACACTTTCGTACAACCGGAAAGGAAGCCAGGTTATGCCGTGTGTGTGGTGGCTGGCAGCCGTTTCGCAATCCACCTGGCAAAGCACATCACTCGCTGCAAAGAGAATCACAATGACTCCCAGCATGGCTTTGGAGGGTAGGCGCTGTAAAAGGGGACTCACAAAAGCAAAGATGAGCAGCGTTCGCAGGTACCACAACGGCACATTGCTGAAGTCCCAATAACACCAGGATGCCAGTCCTGTCTCGCTGAGCAACAATCGCGGGGAAAACCAACTCAGATTCCCGCCCAGCAACTCCGGCAAATGCATCAAGGGCTGTAGCACGATGATGGAGATAAGAGTCCAAAAGAGATAAGGCCAAAGCAATCTCTTTGTGCGTTGCCAATCCACCCATTGTGTAGACGCCGCGCGGTGAGTGAAATAGCCCGCCATCAGGAAAAAGAAAAAAATCAAGCTGCGGTAGTTGAAGAGATCAGCGATATAGGCGGGAAATCCATAGTGACGGTCGCAGTGCCGCACGATCACGCAAAAAGCCGTGTAGATGCGGCAAAAGTCAATCCACTTAATGCGTTTCGTGAGCATGAAAGAACGCGCGGCAGGAACTAGTTTGCATCGACCTCGTCTTCATCGTCCTCTTCGTCGTGCACCTCCAGAGTGCGTAGCATGCGGCGCGTGAGAAAGGGACGTACGATGATCCCATAGAGCAGGTAGCACAGGAAAAAGAGCGCCGGAGCAATCCACGGAAAGCAGATGAGGGCCCCGACCGCAATGATGGCCAGCAAGATGGCTGTGATGGTTCCACGTTTACGGAAGGTGATGTGCTTAAAACTCGGGTAGATGACACGGCTCATCATGAGCAACGCTACGATGGTCATGGCGACAGCCATGCTGTACTGCCAAGGCTGAGCGATCACGAGGTTGCGATTGGTCGTGATGTCAATAACCAGGTACATGGCGCTCACCACTGCGCCAGCGGCCATAGGGACAGGCAACCCCACAAAATCAGAACTCTGATTGGGCTTGCGCGGGGCAGCGGCCATACAGTTAAAGCGCGCCAAACGAAGAGCAGCGCACAGCAAGTAAAGCACAGCTATCGCATCTCCCAAAAACGGCACGGGCAGCTGGAAAAGCACCGCACGCGCCAACAACATGGCCGGAGCTATGCCGAAAGATACGACATCAGCTATAGAATCAAACTCGCGCCCAAATGGTCCATCCGCCTTGCACAGACGAGCCACGCGGCCATCCAGCAGGTCAAATGCGCATGCCGCGAATATCAGATACGTGGCCTGCCTGTAGTATTCGAAAGCCTCCGGAGTGCCGGAGTCGAATTGCATGCCTTTGAATATGGTCAAAATGGAGAAAAAGCCGCAAAGCAGATTACCCGCCGTGAGCATGTTCGGCAGAATGGGTATCTTCGGTTCGTCCGGGTATTGTGGAGGGAGCGATGAGGTGGTCATGGTTAATGAGTGGATGATTTACAGTACGTGCCGCGAGAAATAAATTGAATCAATCCCCGATCCCGGAGCACCTGCAATTGCTGTCGTATTTTTTCTTCTATGTGGGCATTTTGAGGGTGTCTTTCTCGAAAATAGGGAATGAATGCGTACATATCTTTCAATGAGAAGTTATCCTTCTTGATATTTTCTACACATTTCATAACGTCCAACAACCATCCCCTAGCCGCGAGATGATCAATACTTAAGGCGCAACTTCGTTTGTAAGCCTCATCGACAACATGGCGTGGGACAGGGATGCCCTCGGCAACAAGAGAGATTTTGCCAATTGCTGGTATAGCTCCGTAGAGAATGTTGCAGCCCTGCCATCCGGCACGCCTTGCTTTAGCAGACAGCGGGGTGCGCGGTGCTATAACAGAGGGCGAGAAGAAAAAGTTGGGGATGAAAATGAAATTTTGGATGTGAGCATCTTGCCGCGACATGAAAAGAAGATGAGGATTACTAGCAGAGCGCAGACGCGCCAGCATGGTATTCCATGATCCATCTACGATGACACGAGGTTGATACGAGGACTTAACATTTTTACTTTTCAGCTCAAAATCAGCTTTGCATGAGGGGCAAAAGAAATCAGCCACTGGCATATTTGCAGGATACTTGGAAACGGAGCAATTCCCACAAACCGGACAGTACATATTATCCTCTACCCATAGCTCTGTGAGAACTCGGGATTTTTGCGATTTGCTTGTGTACATCGCCCCTAGGCTGTTGTTAAGAGTTAGGGGAGGATCCCACTGGGGATGTGAAATGGAGATCATGCTTGCTGGCTCATTACATCAGCATCTTACGAGCAGCTTCCAGCAGTTTCTCTTTTGAGGAGCGATCACTGCCGGAGCCGCGGGCCATGTCAGCCTTGCCGCCGCCTTTACCCGAAACGATGGGAGCGAGGGAGCGGATGAGTTCTCCCGCTGAGAGACCGACGGCTTGCGCTTCTGCGCCGCAGAATGCGCCGAGGGAGAGGCCGGAACTGTCATCCGTTACGAGAAAAGCAGCGCCGACGAATTGTCGCTTGCGCAGTCCGTTGAAGAGCTCGGTGAGCAACTCCGTGCCCCCATCGGCACAGAGCACAAGTCGGGAACCCGTGAGCTGAGCAGCCAACAGAGCATCCGCCTGGCTGGCAGCGGCGGCGGCGCGAGCCTTTTTAAGGCGTTTGTCAGCCTCCAGCGCGGCTTCCTTCAGGGTGGTTACATAGGCGAAAAACTGATCGAGAAGGCGGTTGACAGTGCGGATATCGCGCGCAGCAAGAGCTTTGACGGCTGGTTGTTCATCGTTGGACGGAACAGGAACGGCGGGTTGCCCGAGGTCTGTGAGCCTGCTATTGGCGGCAGCCAGTTTTTCCAACGCATCCTTGCACTCCGGCAGGTGGCGCTCGATCATCTCGCGTACGGCCGCGTAGCCAGCGCTACCGCAGGAAGCTTCAATGCGGCGCACTCCGCTTGCGATGGCGCCTTCACTGCGTATTTTAAAGAATCCAATGGCACCAGTGCGGCGCACATGGGTGCCGCCGCAAAGTTCCATAGACACGCCGTCAAAGGCTCCGTCCGTCCCTCCCATTTGCACCAGCCGAACAACATCGCCGTACTTGTCGCCAAAGAACTGACAGACTTCTTTGTGTTGGCGGATTTCGTCCATGGCATGCTCGTTGGCGGACACGGGCAAATCCTGCGCCACCCAATCATTCACCAGCTCTTCAACTTGCCGGAGCTGTTCTTTGGAGATGGGCGAGCTGTTCACATCAAAGCGCAAGCGGTCAGCATCCACCAAGGAACCCTGCTGTGCCACATCTTCACTCACCACCGTACGCAGCGCACGGTGCAACAAGTGGGTGGCGCTGTGGTGCGCCTCAATGGCTCGGCGACGTTCCGTATCGATGCTCAGCAGCACTTTGTCGCCCACGGCCGGACGCACGCCATCCTGCACGGAAATAAGATGAGCGCGAGCCTGGCCGATCTGCTGCACGCCAAGTACCGGGCAGCTGTCGCCGCCGCATTGCAGCGTGCCGACATCGCTCACCTGGCCGCCCATTTCGGCGTAAAAGGGAGTGGCATCGGTGATGACAAAGAGGAAGTCTCCCTGCTCATGCAGCTCGGTAACAGTGGCCTGGCAGACGTCTTGCTCATAGCCGGTGAAGCGAGTCGTTTGATGTGTTCGGATATCCAGCGCGCGCACCACCTGTTTCTTTCGGGCGGCTTTGGCTCGTTGACGCTGCTCGTCCATGAGCTGTTCAAAGCGCGCAGAATCCACAGAAAAGCCTCGTTCGCGCGCCATGAGTTGGGTAAGATCGATGGGGAAGCCGAATGTATCGTAGAGCTTGAAAGCGAAATCCCCGGAAACGGCTCCCGTCGATGCCACTTCCTTGTCGAAAAGCTCCAACCCACGATCCAGCGTCTCGTTGAAGCTCGCTTCCTCTCGCAGCAGTATTTCTTTGATGGTAGCGCTCCGTTCGCGCAGCTCCGGGAAGACCTCGCCCATTTGCTCAGCCAGCGTATCTACTAACTCGGAGAGGAAAGGACGAGTGAGCCCCAGCGTGCGCCCGTAGCGCACAGCTCGGCGCAAGATACGGCGCAGCACGTAATTACGCCCATTGTTGCCGGGCAAGATGCCATCGGCGATGGAAAAGGAGAGCGTGCGAATGTGGTCGGCGATGACGCGGAAGGCGATGCTTTCCCGCAGGGTGTTTTTCTGCTCCGGAGTGGCATCCTGCGGATAGAGGTCGGCGTAGGAATGACCGGAAATCTCCTCGAGCTTGGCAAAGAGGGGACGAAAGACATCCGTGCTGTAGTTGGAGATGCGTTGTGAGAAATCGGTGAAGTTCTTGGTACACTGCATCATGGCGCAGGCGCGCTCAAAGCCCATTCCGGTGTCCACATGGCGGGAGGGCAAGTTGCGGAAGGTGCCGTCCTTTTCAGCATTGTACTGAATGAACACGAGATTCCAGATCTCAATGCACT
>CANRNS010000057.1 GCA_947632055.1 uncultured Akkermansia sp. | reverse complement strand
GCCACTATTTTACCCCTCTCTTCTCATGACTTCAACTTTTTCTGTCATCTGTTGCATTTAATCTTGCAATCCACAGTTATATTGAAAAAGCGGGCGCCCACCATCAGGGGATGAGTCCCGGCTATGCTCCTGCTTGGGTGTGAAAATGAATCAGAAGTCGATTCTGTAGTCGGCCGATGCGTTCAGACTGGTCCATCCTTGGCGCCATTCGACGGAGCCGTCCAGGAAGAGGCTGCCGCCTCTGTGATGCACATCTCATCCACTCCCGTGATCCCCCATTGCTCTTTACCCTCTGGTACGCTCTGCGCAGGTTGCCGGGGTCGGCTAACGCCTCCCAGGCGTTTGTCCCAGTTCAGTTCCCCCTTCCACGCCGCAACACGTGCTGCTCTTGCGTCGGCGCAGTTTCAGGACTTGCACCCCAGTTACATGTCATGCCTGACGTACTGAACAACCGCCCGGCACCTACCCGCGCCGGGCGGTTGTTCAGTCTTCACGCTCAGCCGGAGGCAGGTGCTGCTGCAGAAACTCCAGCAAATAGCCGGGGGAAAGCAGCTCACGCGTGACCGCCGGCTCCTTGTCCGGCACATAGAGTACATTGGTGGGGACGGCGCTGCGCCCCAAGCGGCGCATCTCGGCATCTATGGCAGGGTTGTCCTTGGTCTTGTCGGCGCGCATCAGCACGACACCGCGCTCATTGAACAGGCGGCGCACCTCTTCCGTGTAAGCGATACTCTTGTTCGCCAAGCATGTGGCGCACCATTTGGCCGTAAAGTCAACGTAGACAGGATCACCTTGCTCCAACGCTGCTTTCATCCCCTCCGGGGTCCATGCTGCCCATGAGATGGAGGAAGAATATGATTCATGCTCCTCATCTGCTTTGGACACACGCGGCATGCTGAGCCAGACGGAGCCGGCCGACAAAGCGAGGGCGGCCATCAGCCCGCATGTGCGGCTGAGCGTCCTGCGGTACATTGGGCACCAGCGACCGTACACCCAGCACGCCGCGCCCATGCCCACCATGCCCAGCAACACCGACAGGCTGCTACCCTCGCTGTGCATGCTCAAATACACATCCAGCAACCAAGCCGCCGCACCTATCATGAGAAAGGAGAGAGCCTGCTTGAGCGACTCCATCCACTGCCCCGGACGCGGCAACAGCCCCACCAGCCTCGGGAACAAGCTCAGAATGATATAGGGGAGCCCCAACCCGAGTCCCATAGCCACTAAGGCCGCCACCAACCACAATCCGGGAAGCGCCATGGCAGCTGGCATGGCAGCCCCCAAGAAAGGAGCGCTGCACGGCGTGGCCACCAGGGTGACGAGCAGCCCTTGCAGGAATGCGCCGAGCGCCCCCCTGCTCTGCTGCACACCCTGCCCGACGGAAGTGGCGCTGACGCCGATTTCAAAAACGCCGTACATTCCCAGGCCCAACACAAGCAAGAGGACGGTGAGACCATACACCACCCATTCATTTTGCATCCAAGCCGCCCAGTTGCGATCCTCGCCGCCGACATCGCTCACCAGTTCACCCAACCAATCCTGCCACGGCGTGTTCGCCAGCGTGCTCATGTTGGATACCACGACGAGCGCGGAACCCAACAGCAGAAAGCTCAGCAGAATACCGAGCACAAAGGCCAAAGAATGCGCCACCACACGGGCGCTGCTGCCGCCGCTGAGTTGCACAAAGCTCATGACTTTGAGGCCAAGCACCGGGAACACGCAGGGCATCAGATTTAACAGAATGCCTCCCAAAAACAAGCCAAGCACGATCCCCGGGAAATTCGAGGGCATGCCCTGGCCCCCCCCCTGCACCGGCGCCGCGATGGTCGAGTGCTCGCCGTTCGGCCACACCAACTGCCCGTTCAGCGCGTGCGGACGGATTGATGGCGCGGGGTACAAGGGGTCTTCGCCCTTGTTGGCGGGCAGCAACAAACGAAGGATGCCATCCTCGCGCTGCGCAGCCTGAGGCAAAGCAGGATGCACCGCATTATCCTCGGACAGGAAGACGGGGTCACCCGCAAATCCGGGATCGGCCAGGGAAAGCTCATACCCATCGGCGCGGCGCACGACATTCACCCGCTGCACCGGGGCATCGCCGAGCGTCTCCACAAGCTTTTCCTTTTCTCCCCAGGCCGGATCAGACACGGCTTGCCCCCGTCGCAAAATCAACTGAGCCTCTTCGGTGATGGGAGGAGCGCATTGGAGATCATTACACAGCTGCGCCGTGGCGCTGATATGAAACTGCGCCTCTTCCGGCGCATCAGAGGGAGGGGTAATTTGCCAGACGACCACGGGTTCTTCGTAGCCATACGCCGTACTCGCGTTGCTGACAATGCGCTGCGGCGTCTGCCAGTAGGGGCCCCGAACGACAAATCCGGACGGAGCATCCAGCTGCACCTCCATTCCCAATCCTGCGCTGCCGGGGTTGCGGTAGTAGGCATGCCACCCCTCCGGCAACTTGCCCTTCACTGCGATCAGAAAACTCTTTCCAGCTTCATACGCACGCACGTTTGCATCTGCATCCAGCTGCATCTCCGGCATCCCGGACTCGGCCCAAAGAAAGCTGCCCAACATCAGCAGCATACTCGCTAAACTCTTCCATGCTGTCTCCATGATACCATTTTAACGCATCTCCCCGGCAAAAGCAAGGTACTGTTTGTCGGGAACAACTCGCGGAAGTGACCGGGCGGAGTGAAAAGCACTCATCTGCTTTGCAAGCCGCAACGAGGCTCACATGATCTCCTTGGCGCATTGCACAACGTGGGGCACATTGATGCCCAATTCGCTGAGCACTTGACCACCGGGGGCAGAAAAGCCGAAGTCATCGATGCCTATGATGCAGCCACGCGGACCGACGTAGCGATACCAAAGATCAGATTTGCCTGCCTCCACCGCCAGACGACACTGACAACTCTCCGGCAGGACACTCTCCCGGTAGTCGGCGCTCTGTTGATTGAAACGCCACATGGAAGGCATAGAAACCACGCGCACGCCATCACCGAGTTCCTCAGCCGCTTGCAGAGCCAGCAACACCTCCGATCCCGATGCGATAATGATGAGTTTGGGTTGCGCCGTGCGCTCACGCCGAACCACGTACGCGCCGCGTCGGGTTCCCTCGCGTCGGACTTGGGCGCCCAAATCCGGCTGGACAGACGCGAGCGAGGGCACATTTTGGCGCGTGAGGATGAGGGCTGTGGGACCATCCGTACGCTCCATGGCGCACATCCAGGCGCCCGCAGCTTCCTCCTCATCCGCCGGACGCACGACATCCAAGTTGGGAATGATACGCAGCCCCGTCACCGTTTCCACCGGTTGATGCGTAGGCCCATCTTCGCCCACGGCTACGGAATCATGCGTGAGCACGTAGGTAACAGGCAGATGCGCCAGAGCAGCGACGCGTATCGCGGCACGCATGTAATCCACAAACACGCAGAATGTGCCAGCTGACACGCGGAACAGGCCATCGTACGCGATCCCGTTGCAGATGGCGGCCATGGCATGCTCACGGATACCGAACCAGAAGTTGCGTCCAGCATAATTTTGGGGCGAAAAGTCGCCAGCATCCTTCAAGTAGTTTTTATTGGACGAGAAAAGGTCTGCGCTTGTGGAAAGGAAAGCCGGGCAACGCGCGGCGATAGCGTTCTCAGCCTGCGCTGCCGATGTGCGCGTGGCCAGTACGACCCCGCTAGCAAAGGGCGGGATCATCGCTTCAGCCGTCTCAGCCCTCAGTCCGTGTGACGCCAAATCGAGGCCCGCCTCCAATTCCGCCGCCTTGTCCGGGTTGGCTTTCTTCCAGGCATCAAACAGATTGTGCCACTCGGCGCAATCGGCGATGCGCTGCGCCTTGAGCTCCGCCATGTACTCGCGCACCTCGGCGGATACATAGTAGCGCTCACCGACCGGCAACCCCCAGTTGGCATGCGCCGCCTCCCACGATTTTGCTCCGCCTTCTCCATGCCCCTTGGTAGTGCCTTCAACCCCCGGCACACCCTTAGCAATGACCGTACGGGCTATGATGAGTTTGGGACGGCCATTGCGCTCCAGTCGCGCCGTGCGCAGAGCATTTTCCACGGCCTGCAAATCATGCCCGTCGATACACACGGCATCCCAGCCCTGCGCGGTGAAACATGCGGCCATATCATCCACCTGCGTCTTTTCCACCGGCGCATCCAAGGTAATGCCATTGGCATCGTAAATCAACACCAAATTATCCAGATGCAGCGTACCGGCAATAGCCGCCGCCTCGCGCGAGATTCCTTCCTGCATGCAGCCGTCTCCCGCCAGGCAGTATACCGTTTGGTTAAAAATTTCGAAGTCAGGCGTATTGTAACGCGCGGCGGCATGTTTGGCCGAGATGGCAAAGCCGACTGCATTCGCTATGCCCTGGCCCAACGGACCTGTGGTGCACTCCACGCCCGGACAACAATTGTACTCCGGGTGTCCCGGTGTGCACGACCCCTTCGTACGAAAAGCCCGCACATCCTCCATGGTCACCCCATACCCACTCAGGTGCAGCCACGCATACAGAAACATGGAACCATGTCCGCCGGAAAGTACAAAGCGGTCGCGGTTAAGCCAATGCGGCTCCTCCGGATTCACCCGAAGCAGATCCCCATACAGAACCGCCCCTATTTCCGCACATCCCAGCGGCAAGCCCATGTGCCCGGATGCTTTGTCAAATATGGCATCTATCGCCAGACCCCTGGCCTCATTCGCCGCTCGTTGTAAAATATCCACCTTCATGCGCGCCGACAGTATACCAGATCACTCGTCTTTGTAAAGCAAAACTGCTCTCAAATCAGGGCAATGCCACATCCGCCCGAGAAAAAGCGCCCCAATACCTAGTTAAAGGCACATTGGACAACGTAAAGCATTGATTATTTATGATTTATGACACAATAAGCGACAGGACGCCGGATCAATGTTTTGCGTGCAGGTTGCGGTCATGCAGCGCGCCGCGCAGGATGCGCACAAAGACGTCCGCCGTCTCTTTAGCATCCTGTACGTGGTGGTCGGAGGGCACAATGTCTTCCGCTCCCCACGAGATGTGGGAGGACCAATAAGGGACGATGCCGTCCGAGCTGAGCGGGGAATTGTTCAGGCCGCGATCGCCGATGATGCTGTAAGTGGGGACCTCGCGCAGAGGCAGGCGCGACAGGGCGCGGATGAAGTAGCTGTCCGGCGAGAGCTGGCGAATGCTCGTAAATTGCTCCAAAATTTTTCCGGGGTGGATCAACAGGTTGTCCTGCTGAAGCGTGGCGATGGAAAAGAACTCTTGCACGAGCGTCTGAGGCAGATACACCAAATGGTTGAACAGAAGAACAAGGCGGTTGCGGGCGATGGGAGCGCCCCGATGGGGCGTGGCCATATAGACAACACGGCCGGCACGCACCGGATCCAAGAAGGAGGGCAGGCGCAGACTGTCGCCACGGCGAGAATGGGGGAGCGAGCGATTGGCATACTCCCCGGAGAGAAAAGAAGAAAGAGCATCGGGATAACGGGGAGAAGAGTCGGGCGTATGCTCCAGAAGTTTCCACGGCTGGGCGCTTTGGCTGCAGCGGGTGATCAGGCCGCCCATCGAGTGCCCGACGACCACCATGCGTTCCCAATTCAAATTGCGGCGCTGTGGGTCGAAATGATCGCGGGTGCGGCGCAGGGCGGCGCGGTAGCCCGCAGCGCTGATGGGCCAGGCGAGTCCAGTGGGGTAATTGTAGTACCAAAATTGAAAGTTCCGGCGGATCTCCGGTTCACGCATCAGGCGATTGACCAAATTAGCGAAGGTATCCGCGCTGCTCGCCAATCCATGCACCAGCACGACCGGTATTTTATGCGGGTCATACCTTTCCATGCACACCAGGCCGGTGGTATTGCGAACGTGCTGCGGGCGCAGGAGGCCGAGGAACCTATCCTTCTGCACACGGGTGAGCCGCCAATAAAGCTCAATGGCCGCCGAAAAGTCACCGGCGAGTTGGTAGCGCATGCGACCCACGCGCACGTCCTCGTTCTGACGCCTGGGGATGAGGCGCATCACCGGTTTGCCACCCGGGAAGTCAAGCACGCCGGTAAGCATACTCACGCTGCCGCGCGCGCGGAAAGAGGCGATGCCAAAATCCCGCTTGAGTTTCACGGCCGGTATCACCCCCACCATCGGCACCCCCAAACCGGGCACCACATAGCGCTCCTCAAGTTCCTCAAGCTGCACATCCGCCGTCGGCACGATATCGTCAAACACCTCCCCCAAATGGCGGATCAGTCGCGTTCCCCCCTGCTCCAACTCGAAAGGACAAGGCAGCTGTTGCTTGCGCACCAACACGTCATAACGCACGTGCCGCACAAGCCGGAGCAGATTTCGGTTGTAGCGAGCGATGAGCGCTTGCCTCTCGTCCGCCTCCATCTTTACATGTCCCAGCAACTCCCAGTCCGCACGAAGCTGATCCATAAGACTGACCACGACCTGTTCCCCACGCTGCGCGCGCGCCAATCTTGGCCGAGGCACCAGAGGGCCCTCGCACCCTACTGCCAGCAGCAGCAACGCGCAGCCCATCCACCTCATCCATCTGTACGCACAAGTTCTCATCCTCCGCATACTAGTCTGCTTTCCCCTCTTCTGTCAATTCTATATTTTCGACATGAGAAAAATGCAAGCGCCCTGCACCCGAACCTGCGTTGCCCCGCTTATCTCCTTTTGAAAGAGATAAGCAAGTCAAAAATCCCGTCATTTTTGAATAAAAATCACTAGGAATAAACTGGACGCAGAAGAATTACCGAGTGCGTGTTGGTAAAACCTCGCGATGCTCAACATTGTTGGCTACTAACATCCAACAAGTTGATTTCCTATCTCCCGTATATCTCTTTCAAAATGAGATATACAGTTGTTTCAGGAAAACCGAATCACCTATGGCACACGAAAACACGGAGCGAAAGAACGAAGTGAGAATCCTCACCCCCCAAATGATGAGCACAGTAAACATCCACGGTTACGGGGACAAGGTGGAAGTGCTCAGCAAATCGGTCTGTTGCTGCATCAATATCTACGGCTGCGATAATACGGTTGTCATCGAGGAGGGGGTAGCGAGCGCACGCATGAGCATCGACATTGGGGTGCCGGACTGCCCGTGTTTCGGAGGGGAAGTACGCATCGACAAGCTCACTACAGTGAGCGGTAGCGCCCAGCTGCGCCTCGTCGAACCGAACAGCAGCATTCATATCGGTCAAGATTGCCTTATTTCCTCTGTTGTGATATGGAACACGGATACGCACACGCTTTACGATGAACGGGGGAGATTGAACGTAGGACGCGAGCTGCGCATAGGCGACCATGTATGGATAGGACAAAACGTTCATATCGGGAAAAACGTGCACATCCCCGACCATTGCGTCATTGGGATGGGGAGCGTCGTCACCGGACAATTTGACGAGCCCCATTGCGTCATTGCCGGCGTGCCGGCGCGCGTTTGCAAGCGTGGGGTCATGTGGGCGCGAGAAAGGGCGAATGAGCATATGCCCGAGTACCACGAACAGTTGGAGGCGTACCCCGATTGGGAAAAAACGATCGAATATCACCCTGCTCCTCCGAGCGCGATGCGGGCGTGTGCGCTCATATGGCGCTGGAGATTTGAAAGCTGTCTGCACATGTTGAACCGGCGGAGGCGGCGGTCATACCTGAACCGCATTCGTACGCTCAAGCATGCGCTTCGGACAAGGTGAGCGTGAGAAGATATCGGCAGGCTGTTTTAATGCAGTCGGATGATTTCAAGCTGGCGGACCATGCACTGATTGACACCGCCGTTCATGTTGGAGCAACGCGGCGTGTAGCGTAAGGAAAATTCATGTTCTCCGGAGGAAGCCGAGCATTCCAGCATCGCCGAAAGGGTGTAGTCTTCCCAGCAATTTGCTTCCGTGTTGTGCGGCATGACAAGCACGCCTACAAACTTCCCGTCCATCCACAATTCGCGGATGGCGCATGTGTCCGAATCCCGCAAGGAGGCTGTGGCATTGCAGTAGCGCACTCGCACGCCGTAGGAACCGGCGGGCAGTGTGAGCTTGTGGTAAATGGCAATGCTCGTGCATGGACGCGTATCCAGCCACGCTTGCGCATGTTCGACGGGATACATGTCTGAGCCATCGCCGATGAGATACGGCTGCACGCTAAAGAGAGCTCCCGGGGCAACGCACTCCATGGGCAAACCAGGAGAGGAAGCTCTGCCTCTGCCGAGCGCTTGCACGCGGTACTGACGGTAGTGCATGCGCGGAACAAAGGCGGTGTAAAAGCTGGTCTTCGTCATACGGCGAGCTGTCTTCCCATTGTATGAAACCACGTAGCGCGTGGCGCCGGGTACGGGATTCCAGTGCAGACAGGTCGGCGTTGAATCAGCGCACCACGTGGGAGTGGCCAGCCCCTTTCGGGCAGCTTGGGGAGAAACATGGCGGCGACCGGCGGGCTTTTCCATGGAGGGAATGAGCTGCAATTCCACCTGAAGATGCCCCTCTGTGTCCAGGGCAATCAGCGGAGAAGCGGGATGACCGTTGATGAGCACAGAGGCGACCTCGGTGCCATAGCCGTTCACATGCACATCCAGCACCATGTTTCGGATGCGCAAGCCGGTGAACCAATGATTACCCTCCAACATGGGAGGAATGCAGGGGCTGAAGACCATGGAATCGTGCTCGAACTGCAGGCCCAACATCGCGTGGTAGAAGAGGCCGAGCATGCCCGCGGCGCTCCAGAGCTGAGCATCGGAATTGCTCACCGTATCGCTCGCGCGACCGGTACGGGCATGGTAGTTCTCCTTGTTGGTAGCATTGAGCAAGGCCGAGCGCAGCATGGTCGCCGCGCAGAACTCCACCCCCTCCATATTTTGCTGATCGGCCTGCGCCAGCAAGACAAAAGCTTCCACGAAGGGCCAAATAGCGAGGTTATGATAGGCTCCCTTGACCTCCGGATTGAAAGGGGTGAATACCGGTGTGCCGTACACCGTGCGCGGCAACATCTGCAGCACGCGGAAGCTGTCCTCGCCAGCCAGGCCAGAAAGCGCCGTCAGGGCTGTACCCAGGGCATCCGTGTGGGAGTCCAGACGTCCATCGGAGGTCAGATACATGGCGTATTTGGTGCTGTTCGGGCGGCGAAAGCGGGCGTTGATGGCCTTTCCGAGCTCATCGGCAGCGGCTGCATAGGATTTGGCTTCCTCGGGACGTCCGGCTTCCGTGAGCATGCGCGCAAGGAGTTTGCGGCTTATGTAGTGCAACACATTGGTGCTCAGCGCATACGATTCACCAATCTGCACGGGACTCATCCCCACTGGGTAACTCTGCTCCCGCCAGTCGAGGAAACTCGTTTCGCCGGGCACCAGCGGGGTACAGCGCAGGACGGCAGCGTCTTGGGCGAAAGTGTTGCGAAGGGCGTCGATGCAAAACTCAAGCCAATCACGGCCGCCAGCGGAAAGATAGCAAGCCCATGCACCCAAGGCCCACGAAACGCGATCCGTGGAAATTGGCCAACTGCCGCCCGTGCCCGTATCTTGCAGGATAATGCCGTTTTTCACCCGGCTCATCAGCGTGCGTCGACAAGCCTCCGGAGCTGCAATATCCGCCCCCAATGCAGCAGCAAAGGCGATATCGCGAGTCCACGCACCGCTCCACGAAGCGCCGGCTTTCAGCAAACCTTGTTCGTTGCAATTTGCGTGCAGCTCATGCATTGCGAGCGCATAGGCAAAGTTGAGGATGGGCAGGTTGCTGCGAAACCCCGGAGATCCTTGCGGCGCATCGGGAATGCGTACTTCGCGCACGCCCTCCGGCGTGGTGAGCTGCAGGACGCGGGCATCCAAGACTTCGGCATCCAACCCACCCTCGCGCACACCGGACGTGGTGATACGGAAATAGTTGGATTTGTAGCGGATAGAATTGCGAGGCGAACGCTTCATGACGAGATAGGGTGTTAAAGAATGGAGCCGGGGTTGTAGGAAACAGCCGTGGGAAAGCGATCAGTGAGTTCTCGAACCATGGCACAGAAAGCGGACGTTTGCGCCGTGGCCATTCCGGTATCACGGCCGTGCTCGTGAAAGATGCCCTGCACTTCCTCGAGCGAAAGCTTCAAACGCGGGTCGGCCGCCAGGCGTTCCGCCAAATCATTGCGGGACAAGGTACCGGCACGCAAAGCATCGGACACAGCCACGGCGTGCTCCTTGATAACCTCGTGCGCTTCCTCGCGTCCCACGCCCTTTTTGACGGCCGCCATCAGGATGGTGGTGGTCATCAGGAATGGCAAATAACGCTCCAACTCCGTACGCACGACGGGGGTGTAGACCTGCACCTGGTCGAGCACCGTCAGGAAAGTCTCCAACAATCCATCCATGGCAAAAAAAGCATCCGGCAGCAAGCAGCGACGCACCACCGAGCAGGATACATCGCCCTCGTTCCATTGGTTGCCGGACAAACCGGCCGCCATGGTAAGCAAACCTTTCAGGATATTGTGGAAGCCATTGATACGTTCACAAGAACGCGGATTCATCTTGTGCGGCATGGCGCTGGAACCGGTTTGCCCCTTTGCAAAGCCCTCCGTGCAGAGCTCGTGGCCAACCATCAAACGCCAGGTGGTGCAGAAACTGCTGGGTGCGCTGGCAAGCCCCACCAACCCGGCGACCACCTCAAAATCCAGTGACCGCGGGTACACCTGCCCAACGTTCACCCATTTGGCAGGAATGCCAAGATGGGAGCAAATGCGCATTTCTAATTTTTCTACCGCTTGTTCATCGCGACCAAAGAGGGACAACTGATCGAGCTGCGTGCCCACCGCCCCCTTGATGCCACGCACGCAATAACGCTCCATGATGCTCAGCCATGCATACACCCAATGCACCATTTCCTCGCCGAACATCGCCACACGCTTGCCCAGCGTGCTCGCCTGCGCCGCCACATTGTGCGTACGCGCGGCGAAAACCACATCGCGCCACTCCTCCGCGCGCTTGCCAAGGCGCGCCAACGCCGCAACAGACTTGTCGCGCACCAGCTGCATGGATCGCCACACCTGAAGCTGCTCCACATTTTCGGTTAAGTCGCGACTTGTCATTCCCTTGTGAATGTGTTGGCAGCCAGCCAAGTCACAAAACTCTTCAATGCGCGCCTTCACGTCGTGGCGAGTCACTCGTTCACGTGCATCAATGGATTGCAGATTGATGTCTCCTTTAACTCGTTCATACGCTGCAATGTCCTGCTCCGGAATATCCAAGCCCAAATCCCTCTGCGCCTTCATCACGGCAATCCACAATTCACGCTCCAGCAAAATGCGACCCTCCGCCCCCCATATTGACCGCATCGCGGGAGACGCGTAGCGAGCCGCCAATACATTCGCTATGCTTTGTTCACTCATGCTCACACTTTCGACGCGCGGAGCGTAGCACATTTCCCTCTCCCAGGCAAGTATTATTTTGCGCATCATGAGGCGTCGCAATCGGACAAAAATAAGTGCACCGAACGGGGAAAAAGAGGGCAAGAGATTTATCGTTTGGACAAAAATAGTGT
>CANRNS010000056.1 GCA_947632055.1 uncultured Akkermansia sp. | reverse complement strand
ATGAGTTACGAGGACATGGCGAAGTGGTCGGCAGACCTTTTCGTAAAGGGCGTGAAAGCGGGTAAGGCTTCCGTGACTTCGGAAGCGGCGTTCGTTGCCTCGCTCTCCGCTGTCCTCAAATCGACATTTGACATCGGGGACACCCGCGCCGAGGCAATCATCAAACGGCTTGGCGAGATTTTGAACGATGATACTTCTCGATAAGGAAAACCACTCTGCCGCGCTCGTGGGGACGGCATACGGCGTGAAGTACTACGGCATAGAGGACGGACGGGAGAACTCTTTTTGCCGACTTCGACTCAATTATGGGTTCTCAATAGACCAATTCGGGGACAAAGAACAACTCTACTTCACCTGCGTTGCCTTCGGAGAGAAAGCGGACTACATAGCGGCGGTGACAGACAATGCCAAGCCGACATTGCTTATCTGCGGCAGGTGGGAAGAGCGGGAGTACAACGGGGAGATGAAAGAGCAGGTCGTCGTGGAGTGGGTTTCGGTACAACCGACACTCCCTGCGACGAAGAAGAAGCGGGAAGAGGACTTTTCCGACATTGACATATAGGAGCGGTAGATGCCAACGATAGACGAATTGAGAATACTACAAGCGTTGCCGCTTGACCTGAAAATAAAGAGAACCCAACAGCGCATAAGAGAGTGGGTGGACTACTACGGCGTGGACGGCGTGTATCTCTCATTCAGCGGTGGGAAGGACAGCACGGTTCTCGCGCACATCATCTCAAAAATGGGCTTACCGATTCAGAAAGTCTTTGCGGACACGGGCTTGGAGTATCCCGAAATCAGGGCGTTCGTCAAGTCGTTCGGCGACGTTATCATGGTGCGCCCCAAAATGCGCTTTGATGAAGTGATACGCAAATACGGCTACCCGCTTATAAGTAAAGAGGTTGCGGAATCAATCTACGAGGGGCGCAAGGCGTTGTCGGCGGGAAAAGATACGGCGAAGTTGCGGAAAATGCTCGGCACATTGTCGCCGCGACAAGATGGTACACCCACGAGATATAACTATTCAAAGTACGAGCCACTATTGTATGTTGACTTTATCATCGGTAGCAAGTGTTGCAATGTGATGAAGAAGCATCCGATGAAAGGCTACGAAAAGAAAACGGGCAGATTTCCGATAATGGCGACAATGGCAGAGGAAAGTATGTTGCGCCAAACAAATTGGTGCAGGAGCGGTTGCAATGCCTTTGATGGCAGTTTCCACAGAAGTGCGCCCATGAGCTTTTGGACGGAGCAAGACGTTTTCTCTTACATAAGAGTGTACAACGTACCGATCGCAAGCGTCTATGGCGAGGTGGTCTATAAGCACGACGGCGCGGAATATGCCGAAACGCTCTGCGACTGCGGCGGGAAACTTTGCACGACAGGATGCAAGAGAACGGGCTGTATTTTCTGCGGTTTCTCTGCACATCGAGAAAATGATGATGGACGCTTTGAGCGATTGAAGCGTACCCACCCGCGACAGTATGAGTACTGTATGGAAGGCGGGGCATACGACACGGACGGGTTGTGGAAGCCGACGGCGCAGGGGCTTGGCATGAGGCACGTCTTTGAAGAAGTAAACAAAATCTACGGTAAGAACTTTATTCGGTATTGAGGCGAGCAATGCGGATAACGAAGATAAAGGACAAAATTGGCTATGCCGTCATTGGCGTGGTGAAGATAATCCCCGACAAGAACGGCGTGGCTGTTTCGGAAACACGGTTCGACAATGGCGGAGTGCAATACCGCTTCAAGGTCAAGGGTGCGTCGAAACAAATCGTCAAGAAGGACGGCTCGCCCATGTGGAAGTCGCAGAGAATGTGGTGCAGGGTGGGCGATGATAGCCCATTCGCGGGCATCGTGAAGAACCTCGAACTCGGTAGTCTCTTGTTTTTGTACGGAACGATTGCGAGTAGCAAGTTCGCCGATGACGAGGGCAGGACACGCAGAACGACCTATTGCACGGTCGAATACATACAGCCGATAGTGGCAAGCGGCGGACAGGTGGAAGCCGAGAGCGACAACGATGACGAGGACGATTTCGATTTTTAAGGGGGCAAACAAATGATAGTTGATATTTACAATACGGACAAACGATACGATATTATTTACGCCGATCCGCCGTGGAAACAGCATAAAGGCGGGAAAAAGTCTGTGCGTCCCAATAGTAGTGGTTGTGCGCTCGATTATAAAACTTGCTCTCTAAAAGAAATACAATCTCATTTAGAACAAGCAAGCAGGCTCACAACAGAAAATTCGGTTTTATTCCTTTGGACGATTGACAAGTACCTTTTTGAAGCACAACAAATAGCGGAAAGCCTCGGTTATAAGCTCCACGCAAGAATGGTGTGGAATAAAGTAACAGGCATTCCTGCCGCCTTTACAATCAGATTTGGGCACGAATACTTGCTTTATATGTACAAAGGCAAATTCATTCCCATTGCGAGAGAGGAACGAGGGAAAATACATAGTGTGTTTACGGAACGCGTACAAAGGCATTCTCAAAAGCCGCAAATAGCTTATGAAATTATAGAACGCTTATACCCCAACGCGACGCGACTTGAAATGTATGCCCGCGCCGAGCGGCAGGGCTGGGACTGTTGGGGAAATGAGGTTTAGGAGAAACTTATGACAAACAGGGAATGGCTCGAAAGTTTGAGCGATGAGGAGTTGGCACGACAACTTCTTGAAAGAAAATGTACACATTGTATTTGCAAAGTCGCAGGTGGGAACGCTTGCATAAATACAAATTGCTACGTTGCGACTGAAAAATGGCTTAAAGCTGAACACGAAGAGGACTGACCTATGGCGACGACGAAGAAGAAAACAGAATTGCATTGCCACGCTTGCAATGCGCCGCTGGATGACAGCAACTGTCGCCGAGTGCCGAGCGATTTTTCCTATTCGGGCTATTCGGCATACTGCGTGGACTGCGAAGCTGCATTCTTTGACCGCCTTGCAAGTATCGAGGGCAGATCAATCGCGCTTTTCCATACCTGCGCCGCGCTCAATATCCCGTTGAAGCCGATCGTGCTTGACGGCATAGACTTTGAGAACTGCGACGAGCCTTTCCGTACCTACATAAACGCATTGTCCGAGAGTGGGCAAGACACGAAGCGTGGGAAGGTTTTGGGGTTTGAAAGCGGCTGTACGGCGTTGCAGGAAGTATTCGGCAGAGAGTTGTCTCACAAGGATTTTACGGCGTACATCGACCGAGAGCGGACGAGAATTTCAAAGCATTTTGGCACAAATTCCCAAAGAGAGAAATGGGGCGAACTCCCGATTTACAAGGGCTTACCAATGTCCGCAGAACTTTACAATGAACTTGACCGCCTCTACGCTATACGCGAGGGCGCATACAAGGGGCAAGACCTCAACTCACAGCAAGTGGCAACGCTCATCAAGGTTGCGAAGAATGACGCGATTTACGATCACCTCATGCGGTCGGGACTTGCGAAACTTGCGACCGAGATTCAGAAGTCCACGAGCCAACTCCTCGCCGACGAGAATATGCGTCCGAAAGACAAGAAACCCGTCGAGGAACTACGCATTGACGCGCTCGTGCTGGCGTTGGAGGAAGCGGGACTTATGGAGAACGGCGACCTACTCACTTACGAAGAACTCATTGAGGTTTTGCGGGACAGGTTCATCAAGTCCCCGAAATACGAGTATTCGCTCGACGTGGCAGACCAACTCATTCTCTCCGTCATCAATTCCATGCGACAGAACGGAGACCTGCCACCGATACAGGAATTGCCGAGCGACCTTGCCGCCGAGGACGAATATGGTGAGTTTGAACCCGAGGAGACCGAGCGCGAGAAAGAGAACAAGCGATACCTCGGCATAACGAAGGTAAACATCGTGGATGGTAACAAAGGAGAGGAAGAATGAAATATCTTTATGGAATGCTTTATAGGGGATTTTCTGTTGGGGCGCAACCTATGGAAGGGCTTGTGGAGCGCAGGGACGATACGACGGGGATATACTTCGACGTTTTAGTATATTCAAGACCGCTTACAGGGCGCGAACGCTATGACTACGACCTGAAATTTTTAGGGGCGGAGGAATAACTTATGCCAGCATATCGGAGCGGGGACAGCCTCGTACAAATCAAGTCCACGGGCAAGTGGGTGAAGCAGAAAAAGGAACGCGCCTTTGACTACGACAAAATCAACAAAAAATCGTGGGCGTTGCTCATCAGCTTTTTCAGGTTCTATCCTGATTTCCTCTTGGATTTACTGCGGGCGAAAAATGCCGAGTTCGGCTTGGAACTTATACAGCGCATTATGCTACGGGTACAGGCGCGGTATCAGATTTCCTACATAACGGGCGCGCGCGGCTTGACAAAGACGTTCATCACCGTTGCTGGGAAGAAGATAGACGGCATCCTCTTTCCCCGCGTCAAAGTGCGCTACTACGCGCCGAACCAAAAGCAGTCGGCAAAACTCGCCTCGCAAGCGGACGAGGCAATCAGGCAGAACTACCCGATTTTGGCGAACCATTGGACGGTGAACAACGACCGCGAAGAAATGTTCTACATGACAACGCCTTACGGGAGCGAGTTCGCCATGTATGCGCCGCGCGGCGACAACTTCCATACCGTCGTTGGTGAGGAAATTGCCGAGGAGGGGGAGAACGCCTTCAACTTCGATAAGTTCGAGAGCGACATCACAAAGGGACACAGGCTCATTCGCTCCGTCAACGGCAAAGAGGACAGGACGTGCATTCAGCTCAAACAAAACTACATATCAAACGCCTCGTCGCGGAACAATAAGGCATACTCCGTCTATCGCGCGGCGGCACTCGACGCCATGCTTCACGGCGATAAATACGAGGGCTTCTGCATGGACGTACCGTGGCAAGTCGCGCTCCTGTGCAACATCCGCTCGATCGCCTACTACAAGAAGGAGAAGAAAACGACCACGCCCGATGTGTGGGCGCGTGAAATGGAAGTGCGATACGGCGGCTCGGAAGAGAACCCGATGATAAGCGACGAAACGCTCGCCAAGAGCCGCAAACTCACCTGCGCCGAGCTGGAACATTGCGGCGACCCCGAAGCGATCTATGTCGTAAGTTACGACGTTGCGGACGAGGACGGGCAGAATAACGCGAAGTGCGGGCTAACAGTCGTAAAACTAACTCCTTTCTCAAACGTAAAGAAAAGGGACAAGTTGAAGGCGCAGGTTGTTTATGTGGACGCATTTCCCCCGCCCAAGACCTACTTTCAACACGCTATGAGGCTGAAAAAAATATGGGCTGACTTCTCAATGGACGGCGGGAAAAAGACTTGGCTCGTAATAGACTGCGCTGGCGGGCATGGAAAACCTATCGTTGAGGACTTGATGAAACCAACCGTTGATGGCAGTAGACCGCTTTGTTGCCATGACCATATGTTCCGTGCAGAGATTGAGCAACCCAACGCTCTCCCCGTAATATACCCCATGCAATCGGGGACGCGAGGGACGAAAGACCCCGAGGGCGACATGATCGAGTATGCACAAATCGAGTGGGAGCAAGGGAACGTCGAATTGCTTATTCCGAACGCATTGGACGGCGTGGAGCAGTACAAGCGGCGGCACGGTATCAAGGACGACGGAGCGGATGGGAAGATCATCGCACCGTACCGCAAGACGGAAGAACTCATCGGGCAAATCAAAAATTTGCAAAAGGTCGTGAGCGGAACGACCGTCAAGGAAGTTAGAAAATCTGCAAGAACTCAACGGGATATATGGAGTAGTTTGAAGTACGCTTTGAGGATAAAATGGCACCTCGAACAGGAGTTGTCTGAAAAAAATAACCGCGCACAATCTTCGTGGGCGGCAGAAATCGAAAAGTTTTCTTCGGGGAATTATCACGCAAGCATTTCTCCGATCCAATCGGAGAGGGCGAGATTGATTAGTCTGCGGAAGCGATAAAAAAGGGCGAGCCGTTAAAAGCTCGTCCCGTCCTCAAAGGTGAAGGAGTAGTGGTATGTCGCGCCCAAAGTCTTTGCGATCTTCTCCAATTCCTCAACGGAGAATTTGCAGGTTTTGAGCCGTGCGTTGAATGTAGCGGGAGTTACGCCCATTGCCCTTGCGAGGGCGGCTTGGGAAATCCCTGCGTAAGTACACGCCATCTCGATTTTCTTCCGCATATCCATTTTGTGACACCTCTCTTTTTGAAGAGTATATCACAACGGCGGGAATAAATCAAGCGTTTTGCTTATGTTATAAGAAAAAACTTTGATAAAATTAGATAAATGGCGCATATTTATTTGACAACATTAGAGATTTTTGATATAATATAAGAAAAACGAGAGGTATTTTTATGAGTGCTTTCAAAGACATATTGGGGCAAAGGTTTGGGGAATGGACGGTGGAAAGTTACGCGGGGGCAGGCAAATGGAATTGTGTCTGCTCATGTGGTACGAAGCGAGTAAAGAGCGGTAGATCGTTGAGGGCGGGGGAGAGCAAATCGTGTGGGTGCAAGAGCATATTGGACTTGGCGGGAAAACGCTTTGGAAGATTGGTCGCCATAAAATATGTCGGCGGAAGCAAGTGGCTGTGCAAATGTGACTGCGGCAATGAAACAACGGTTGACGGTGGGAACCTAAAAATCGGGAATACAATTTCCTGCGGATGTGCTCGTTTGAACGCGCGTGAAAGACGATTCAAAGATTTAACGGGCTTGCGCCTTGAGCGGTGCAAAGTATTGTCTTTTGCCTATCAGGACGAAAGCGGGAAATCTTTTTGGAATGTACAATGCGATTGCGGAAAGAAGTTCGTCGCGCAGGGTTGGTATCTGACATCAAAGCATACTGTTTCCTGTGGCTGTTATAAGAGGAACAGGTTGGGAAACGAAAACAAAACGCACGGTCTTTCGAGCAGTAGATTATATGGCGTTTGGATTGGAATGAAGTGCAGGTGTTATGATGAGAACAATCCGAAATTTCCCCGTTATGGCGGGCGCGGCATAACTATTTGCGACGAGTGGCGGGACAACTTTCAAGCGTTTTATGATTGGGCTATGGCAAACGGCTACGACGAAAACGCCCCAAAGGGAGAATGTACGATTGACAGGATAGATAACGATGGGAACTATGAGCCGTCGAATTGCCGCTTTGTCAATAGTAAGCGTCAAGCGAACAACAGGCGGTCAAACGCTACATACGAATATCGCGGGGAAGTGTTGACGATATGCGAATTGGCAGAAAAGTATAATGTTCCCTACGACCTTTTGTACAAAAGAGTTCGGAATTTGGGGTGGAGCATTGAGCGGGCTATAACAGAACCCGTGCAGAAATAACCGCCGATACAGTCGGAGCGGGCAAGGCTCATCAGCTTGAGGAGGAGATGAAATGGACGAAGATAAAGTAATTGAACAATTTGCGAACGACTTGCGACGATGCGAAGAATATACGGATATTGGGGGTTATTACATCGATCATGAGGGAACGGCGAGAAATCTTTACTATGAAGGCTACCGTAAACTCGGTGAGCTGTGTGATGTGATTGAGCTACCCTGCAAAGAGCACTTCGTCTACAAGCACGACGACGGGCACATCACCGAAAATTGGCGAGTATTCTACCGCGCCGAGTTTGCTTTAATCGGTACGGCAGTTTTTCCGACAGAACCCGAAGCAGACGCATTCTTGGCAGACTTGAAAGGGGGCGAGCGATGAGTACATACAAGCTTTATGCGACCAAGAGTGGTGAGATCCCCGAAGGTGTGGAGTTTTCCCTGCGCCCGTGCAATACCGACTACTTGCTTGTATTTACGGACAAGGAACTCAAAAAGCCGTTTGTCGAGATCCCGCCCGAAACAGAACTCACCGAGCAGGAACAGGCGTTCGTCACACGGTGCAAGCTCGAAGTGAATAAACGGGCAATAGAGCAGAACGAGGCAAGCTATTTGGAGTTTATGAACAACTTTTGCGACAACCTCGAAAATGCCCTTGCCGAAGAAAAGAAAAAGACGGAGGGCGGGCAATGAGCTACGAACGGATAACGCCGAAAGATTTGGTGGAAGCGATCACTTTGCCGCCGAACGAAGATATGACGCGCATTCTGCGTTACATTCACAGGTTGTGGGAGTTGGAAAACGCCATTGAGCGAGGAGAACTCGTAAACGCTTTTCCCGCAGGGAAGATGACGAATAGAGAGTATTTGAACAGTCTTTCCGATGAGGAGTTCGTGCGGACGTTGTATTACGGCTTCCTTTGCTATCGTTGCGATAACGGGACAAAGAGGGGGAACTGCAAAATCAAGTCACATGACACAAAATTATGCGATGCGGGCATCGCCGCATGGCTCAAAAAGGAATATGACGGAAGCGCTGACTTGAAATGAAAAGACTTGAAGGCGCGGTCAACCAAATTAAGAGCAAACAGCGGGTTCGTGAGCACGGAGAGGTTTTCACCGCCGAGCGCGAAGTCAAGGCGATGTGCGACCTCATTCCAGAAGATATGTACTCTGACCCTACAAAGACTTTCTTGGAACCCGCTTGCGGCGAGGGCGTATTCCTCATCGAGATCCTGAAACGTAAGCTCTCCTACTGCAAGGACGAGCGGGACGGGCTTAAGGCATTGAACTGTCTCTTCGGCGTGGATATTCAAGCAGACAATGTGGAAGCGACGCGGCGAAATATGCTTGCGGTCTATAAAGAGCATTTCCCGAGGGCGAACGATTTTGCCATGAGTTTTGCACGGGCGATCTTGGGAAGTCATATCATATGTGACGATTGCCTCAACCCACAGACAGAGATCGTGAAATCGTGGGGCATCGCTGCCGATGAGGGCTATGTGCGCTACCTCGAAAAGAAAGGGAAAATCTCCTCGAAAAAAAATTTTTGATTTTTCCGACTTTTTGTCCTTTCCCCCTGCAAAGACTTTTTTCATGTGCTATAATGAGCGTGTATAAGCATGAGGCGCAAATTATGGCAAAGGCGAGCACAGCAAAATCGAATACGCAAGAAGTCACTTCCCAAGGCTCTTGGGGAGCGGTCATTGCGCGTTGGAACAGTCTCACAGGACAGCTCGCAGGTATGCCGTTTGATACCGCCTATGGGATTTTCAGCCGCGCTTGGGCGAATATGGCCCCGATTCAAAATTCCCGCGTCAAGGCGATCAGCCCTTTGCCGTGCGATTACACGAAATACGACCTCGGCGAGTTTCTTCGCCACCCGCAGGATAGCGAATATCCGCTCCAACAGGTTGCCGAGGGACTGCGCTGGTCTACATACTCGTTTCAAAAGCTCGTCAAGTCCTACGCGGATATGCTCGAATTTCACTCGATTGCGCTACCGCACGCGACGGCGGAGGAAATCGAGAGCGACGCTTTCGTGCGCGAGAGCCGCTTGGTAGACAAGCTCATCAAGCGTGCTTCCCTCAAAGACGAGGGGCGCAAGATTGCCATGCAAGCGGGCACGCAGGGAAAGGTTTTCTATGTGCCGCGTTACAGCGTCGATAAGTCGCACAACGCCGTCAACTACTTCTTCATGCAGGAGCTTCCCAAGCAATGGTGCATGATCATCGGGAAGAACAACGTGAGCGGGTGGACGGTCTCGTTCAATCTCATGTACTTCATGCAGATCGGCACAGACTTCCGTCAATTCGGCGACCTCTTCGAGCCGTACATGACCGACTTCGCAACATGGCAGAAAGACAAGAAGGCGTTCCGTGGCAAGTTTGTCTACATGAGCCGAAACAATGCCCGCGAAGAGAGCGAAGTCAAGGCGTGGATGCAGGACGGGCGGTGGTTCTACTATGTCTCGCTTCCAATCGAGCGCGTTTGGACGTTCGAGATCGACCCCTCGACGGCAATCGTCGCAAGCCCGTTTTCGGGACTCATGCAGACATTCGCACAGCAAGCGGATTACGAGGCAGCGCAACTTCCGATTATTCTCAATTCCCTCATCAAAGTTTTCACAGGCGAAATGCCGTACTACGAAGCAAATTCTGCAAAAGATGATGACGGCTACAGACTGTCTCTTGGCGGGAGAGCACTCTTTGAGGCGTATTGGAATCAGATGATGGCGCAAAACAACACGGCGGGCACAGCGTTTTATATGGCTCCCGTGAAGAATATCCACGCTTGGGACTATCCCGAAAGTGCTAACGCCAACGGAATCAGCCAATCGTTCTTGACCTACGGCATGGCGAAGAGCGGTTTGCAGTCGCTCGTTCCCGTTACGGACCGTCCGACGCAGGGCATGGCGGAAATCTCCGCGCATCTCGAAAGCCAATACGACCAAGAAATCTACCGTACCTTTGAGCGTATGCTGTCCTTCATTCTCAACGAGGAACTTTCCCTGCGGTGGGAGTGGCAAGTCACCTTATGGGGCGACGTGTACAGCAATGACGCGGCGAGGGCGCACGCTTTGAAACTCATCGATAAGGGCGACCTCTTCGGGTGGATGATACTTGCCTCGATTGACGGTATCAGCATTTTCGACCGCGTATGCGCCAATCGAATCGTCAAGTCGTCGGGCTTCATGAAAACCCTCGAAGCGCCGCCGAGCGCTTACACGAAGTCGAGCAACTCAAATCCCAAGAGCGACACGGGCGGTGCGCCGACCAAGACAGAGCAACAGAAGCAAGAATATCAGGAAGAAAAGCAAACGCAGGGCGCGACGGAGGACGGCGATGGCGAAACTTGATAAGCCTATCATTCACTTTCAGCTCCCGCGCAACGAAAAGGGAGAGCCGACCGTTGAATACGCAATGGTGGAATTGTTTAGAGCACTCGTTGAGCGGGAAGTCGGCGAAAAGGCATACTTGCTTTTCACTCCATATGACATCGACGTCATCGGCGCGGAAGTCGAGAAGGTCAAGGTTGACGAAATCACCTTGGAAGAATTTCTCAAAAAGCACGAAATCAAGGATGGTGCGGACGAATGAAAGGCTACCAACCGAAGAAAGACACATCGTCTCCGCCTCCGACACACGGCTCGAACGTGCGCAAAACGCCGTTAGTGGTAAATGTCAAGATAACCTCCGAGAAAACTCTCGAAGAACTTGCAAAAGAAATCACCGAGCGCGGGAACGATATGCAGGTTACGCACTCAAAGAACGGACTGAAAGTCTTTGAAGTGAGCAAGAAACTCGTCAAGGAGATTGGCGGTTGATATGGCGAAGTTGTCGTTTACCGTGATAGACAACCAAACGGGAAAGGTCGCAAACGAAGAAGCGATTGCTCTAAACGAAGAGTGGGCGCGCGGCTTGATATATTGCGACATGGACGGTTTCGCCATTGCGCAAAACGGCTCGCTTATTCTCATGGACGAATGCGGTGGATGCCGCGTTTGCCCGCGCGATAGGTTCACGGTCGTGTTTGATACATAATGGTGTTGTACCGACAACAGGTAGAGGGGCGGCGACGAAGGCACCGAAAGGAGACCACGCAGCAAGATGGCGGTTCGAATCCGCTCAACACCAAAAACTGAATAATTTATCTCAACGCAAGCGGGCGTTGGGGCAAGCCGAGTGGGGCTATCGAGCAAAGCAAATGCTTTGTCGGTAGTCCCATTTTTTATGCCAAACAAGGAGTAAAACCCTATGAAACTCAAAGAAAAATACAACTTCGACGTCGAACCTTTCAAAGGTCTGCGGGACAGCGCGAGAGCCGTAAGCAAGGCGTACTTGGACGGCAACCGCTTTCTCGACACGGCGAA
>CANRNS010000055.1 GCA_947632055.1 uncultured Akkermansia sp. | reverse complement strand
CCCTCTGACAATGTAAGCTGACCAAAATCCAGGCTAGCCCCGCCGGTCATGCTGATGGCCAGCCCGCCGCCGGCGGCATCAACAATACCCGCTTTCAGAACGCCACTCTCCACCGTAAGCATCGCCTCATTGCCCAGCGTCAGAGCGCCGACACTGAGCCCACGTTGCGCCGTCAAGGCGGAGCTGGCATTCATCGTCAGGGTCGCAAGCGTTCCTGTTGTCGCCTGCACGGTCAGTTTCGCTCCTTCCTGCAAGTTCAACGTGCCGTGATCCCCGGTGGTCAGTGTTCCAATCGTGTAGCCGTCACTCCGTGCGCTGCCCACGCTCAATGTACCGCCGCTGCTTGTGCCGGCCAAGTCGACCTCCCCTTGGGCGAGGGCATCGCCATCGCTGTTCAGCGTGAGGGTGGCTCCATCTGCCACGGCGATCTTGCCGCCGTCCGTCATGCTGAACCCGCCGTCCAAGGTCACCGTCCCGGCTGTCACGTCGATGGTTCCCCCACCTATCGCCTCTCCGGTCAAGGTCAGGCTGGCAGTGCCGGTCTTGGTCAACGTCTTGCCACCTAAGGCCAAGCCTCCCGAAAGAGTGAGATTGCTGTCCGTTTGGATTGTGGCGCCATCTGTGCTCTTTGCCAGCGACACGTCCCACGCAATGCTATGAACGATATTCTGGGAATACAAGGCAGCTGCGTGATTGACGCCGCCATCCCCACACAAGTAAAGGGTGCGAGTATGCCCGTCCTTTTCGCGCTCGCCGAGGGGATTATCCACTCGGTATAACCACAGGCTCGCACCTTCTTCCACCACCACGGAATCCGTCACCTTGCCAAACACGGAATCCACATCAGAATTGCACGTAGCCATGACGCTGTTGCCGCGCAAAACAATGTTGCCAATCCCCGTGCTGCCACGGAGCATGCCGTAGAGCCCTTTCGTGCCATCTGTCTCTCCGCTCCCGGCTGTATAGGCTCCGGTTGATGAGAAGGTGCCTCCCAAATCCTTCAACACGATGCTTCCCACCCCGGACACAACGCCCCAGCCGGTCGTATAATTGCAGAAAGTATCATGTGCCGTGACAAACTCGCCGCCGGCTTCCACGGTCACGTTCCCTAAATTCACATTTCCGGTCTTATCAAGCGTCATGCTCGACTGTCCCTTCACCGTCACACCACCTTCAAACGCAAGAGCCCCCGCGTCAGAGAAGGTGACATCCGTGCCGGCATTGCTGGCTCCGATCGTCAGAGAACCTGTGACGGTCAAGTTCCCTCCGGAGAAGGTCCACCCCTCCTCGCCTTTTCCTCCTTTTACCACCATCTTGCCAGCCGTTACGCCGTCTGCGCCAATCGTCACGGTCTTGTCCACGCCCGATACGCTTCCGTCAAACAGCACCTCGCTGTGGTCGGTGAACACATCGCCCTCGCCTGCGCCGAACGCACCCCCATTTGACCAAGAGCTGTCATCGTTTGTCTGGCCCCACGTGAGCTGTGCGGCCTCCCCCGCAATCGACAGCACACCAGACTCATTCAGTTCATAATGCTGGTTGCCACTCAGGAAGCTCGAGTCGAGATGATTCTCGGCAAACTGCTCCCAGAGAGACTGGCCGTCCGGTACCTCCGCCAGCAACAGCTCGGCAAGATCGCTGCTCACCAGCTGCAAGCCCGTTGCACCATCCCAACTGGTCAGGTCCAGCCTGCCTGTAAGGTTTGCCAACTGACCCACGGCAAAGTTCAGCAGGGTATGCCCCGCATCAGCGTAATAAGCGGAGGCAGTCACAGAGAAGAGACTCCCCAGATCGATACTTCCCAACTCACTCGAGCTTGCCGCGCTCAAATCCAAGGTGCCTCCCGTGAGCTGAATCTTAAGCCCCGTATTCGTGAACGAAAAGACATGATCCGTTACACCACCGAGTTTCAGCGTGCCTCCGCTCACTGTGAACTCTTCGCTCACATTCACCGCATCGCCCAGCGTCAGGCTTCCCTGGGTCAGAGTCACAGAAGCGGCTGTTAGTCCTCCGCTCAGTGTGAGCGCGCCGCTCTCCACCTTCAGCTTGCTGCCGCCAAAGGCCTGACTCAAGGTGTACGTTCCACTGCCGCCGCCCGCATACGTCAGGTTCGAGCTGACGGTTCCGCCAAAGTTCCCACTTGCGGCTGTCAGCTTCAGGGTACCTTCACCGGCGATGACCCCGCCTGTTCCGCTTAACGTGTTCACCGTCAAGGTACGATTGCTTCCTATCGAAACCCTGGCGGTATCTCCCAAAGTCAGAGTTCCAATGTTATCGGTCAAATCATCCTGTACATCCTGAAGCGTCAGCGTACCGCTGCCGGTCATATCGAACCTAGTAGCCGTCAATTGGCCTCCCACGGACATTGTTCCGCCCGAAATCGTGGAGGCTGCCCTCTCCAGAGACACTGCTCCGGTTACGGTGAGGTCTGATGTACCATCCAATGCGTTAATCCACCCTGCCGTGAATTCTCCGACAGTCATCTGCGCATCATCGTGCAGCTCCAAGGCCCCATTGCTGGTCACCGATTCCACCGACAAGTCGCCACCATACAAACGTAATACGCCGGTCAGGGTGATTGTATGGAGTGATCCCGTTGCAGAAGCCACGTTGAGACTCTGTTGATCCGCTATACTCAACGTCGCGCCCGTGTCATCTGTTGCGTTGCCACCCACCAATTGGTTAATCGCGCTGTTTCCTTGAGTAATTCCTTGAGTAATGTTCAAGGTAGCTCCATTATGCAGCGTCACGCTTGTCGGAGATCCTTCCGCACTCGCCTCATCTGTCCCTGAAGCCCCAATCGTGGCATTTACCGTCACGGTGCCGCTTTCGATCGTCAGCGCACCGCCCGTGAAGGCCCCGCCCAACGTCAGCGTGTTCCCATTACCCGTGTAGGTCAGGTTCGCACTGATAGCTCCGTTGAATGTGTTGGCTGCGCTCGCCGTCAGGTGTAACGTGCCTGTGCCCGCTATGCTGCCGTAAGTCTTTGTCCCTTCTCCCACGCCATCAAGCGAAGTCACGTTCGCGGTGTGGCTGCTGCCTATCGTGAATGTCGCGCCCGCTCCCACCGCCAATGCCCCCAGGCTGCTCGCCTGCGCGGTTCCTGCATCTTTCAGCGTCAGGCTGCTACCTGCCCCCCGGATGGTCACACCGCTGGCCTTAATATCCCCTCCCACCGACATCGTGCCCGATGAAGACTCATCGCCTATACTCACCGCCCCAGTAGCGGTACCGCTAGTATACCCTCGCAAATACCCATCGATATCCAACGTAGAGCCACCAATCACTGTCACAGTACCGCCCTCATCAGCTATGTTGTTCGCCACATTGCCATGGATCACCAGGTTACTGGCAGGACCAGAAGCACTGCCTACAGTAATTCCCGACACGTAGGCGTGGTTGCCAGCACCTGCAGTACCAAACGTTACCTGTCCACCGCCCGTCACGCTCAGCGCACCGGCACAAGTATTGCAAGTAGCGCCATTGCCCACATTTCCAGTTACCGTCAATGAACCTCCCCCCACCGAGATACTCCCCGTGATAGCTAAGTTGCCTGTGTCTCTCACAACGGTATCCACCCCAGTTATCTCAACATCTGCGTCTACGGTTGCTCCACCATTTAAAGACGCTACACCACCACCGATGGTCAAAGTAGAAGCTTGAAGTGCGCCGTTCACCGTCAATTGACTACCGTTTCCTTGGAGCGTCACAGCGCTTGCGCGCAACGATCCAGTGACGCTCACGGTACCTGTGTTTCCATCGTCGACTCCGCCAATGGTAATCTTCCCGATGGTATCACTTCCGCTCGCGTTCTTACTAATACTTCCTGCCACCTCCAGTGTGCCGCCATATTCTACTACAACGTAGGATTCCTGACCGTCTTTGTTAAGCGCCAGCGTGCCCCCCGTATGCATCCGACTCCCTTCACCAGAAACGGTCACTCCATAAGCATAGACCGAGTTGTTACTTGTCCCATTTACTGTCAGATCCCCGCCATTCAGGACATTCACAATACCGCCATAAGTGCCACCATTGGACAACTTTGTGTTCACAACCATTGATGCTCCATCGACGGTAAGCGTCCGATCGGGACCAAATATTACGTTATCATTAAAGGTCAAGGTTCTGGAGCCCGAGACTTTCCAATCGTGATTGAAAGTGGCAGCGTCAGAGATGGTGAAATCACCGCCGCTGAGATGGACACCGTAGCCGACGTTCTCTCCCAAGGTGGTCGTGCTGTACTTATCGGTGAATTCCGTCCATGTCGAATCGGCGCTCGGCGACCAGAGGACGTAGACCGTGCCCTCCGTATCCTCATCCCTCGTAATCTGCGCCCCACTCCCCGTGGCTGAGATACTGCCGCCGAAGGTGATATCCGACGCCAGTTTCAGCGAGCCGGTTGCATTCAAGGCGATGTCGCCATCCACCGTGATGGGCATGCCAGCTTCCACAGTCAGGGAGGCATTATCCGCCACCGTCAAATGGCCGGTCACCGTCAGCGAGTCGCCCGCCTCGCCCGCAGAGAAAGTCCATTCGCCCTGTCGAATCTCCACGGCAGCGGCGATGATAGCCTCCCCGAGCGTGATGGCCTCGCCTGTTGCATCCTCAAACACCGCGACGTCGTTTTGCTTCCAGGCTGTGGTGGGGGAATCTCCCCAGTTCGCGGCGTTCGTGGACCACACGTCGGTGGTAGCATCCGGATTCCATTTGAGATCAGAGGAAACTTCAATGGTGAGCAGCCCCTCGTCATTCAGTTTGAAATGCCATCCGTCATGCCCCTCGAAGGTGTTGCCGATGGCTCGCACCACGTCGTTCATAAATTGCTCCAGTGAGTAGTCTCTCCAACCGAGACCGGTCAGATTGTTGAAGAGCTGGTAACTCCAACCTCCCCGGGTGCCGTCATCCAGACTACTCAGCCCATTTGCCGCATCGCCCATGAGCGTCAAAGTAATCCCGTCGAAGATATTGTGATCTACCGCGCTACCCAGTTGGATCGCCCCGGACCCATTCGAACCAAGGGCAATATTCAACGAAGCGTTGCCACCCGTTCCAACTACGCCTAACGAGCCACCGTTCAGCATCAACGCGTGCTGCAAGGTCACCATACCGCCCCGTTGGAGAGCCAGGGTAGCCCCGGAACCCACACTTACAGCGTCCGCGATCTGCGCACCATTGCCCAGCGTCCAGTACCCGCCGTCATTCACCGTCACCGAGGAATTAAGCGCCAACGTACCCGTGAAGGCCTGATCCGCGGAAGCTGGCTCCGTGCCGCTCAGGGTGAGGGCGCCCAAAATACTGCCGCTGCCGGTCACGCTCTTCAGCGTCGCCGTGCCCGATATCGTGGTCTTTTCTCCTAAATCCACCACGACATTGCTACCTTCCGTGCCGGACACATTTAAGGTGGCAGTCGCGCTCTCGGCATCCCCGGTAGTCGTGACGTGCAACGTGCCCGAGCCTGAAAGAGAGGTTGTGAGGCTGCTGGATTCGCCCAACGCGAGCTCCACTGTGCTATTATCACTAACCACCTTCAGCGTGCCTATGCTATGCGCCGTTGCCGTCAATTTCAGCGTCCCTGCCCCGAGTGCCAGCGTTCCATCTCCACTCAGCGAGCTTACAGTCACAGTATGGTGACTGCCTATCGTGAATGTCGCGCCTTCACCTATCGCCACAGTCCCCAGGTTGCTCTCTTGCTCGGTTTCTGCATTCTTCAGCGTCAAGCTGCTCTCTGCCCCCTGTATGGTCACACCGCTGGTGAGCACCTTCCCTCCCACTGACATCGTACCGGAGCTCGTTTCATCGCCAATGGCGATTGCTCCCGTGGCAGAATTATAACCACTAGTGTTCGCCAATCGCCCGTCAATCTCCAATACGCCTCCACCGTTCACCGTTACGCCATTCGAGCTGTTCGCTACATCGCCATGCACCACGACACGGCTCACCTGCTTTCCTTCCCCATCCTGCCCGTTATCCCCGGTCACGGTGATGCCCGAGACGTAGAGGTGGTTGGTTTCCTGCCCCTCTACTGTTTTTACTGTTCCCACGGTCACCTGTCCGCCGCCTGTCACACTCAGCGCACCTGCCCAATCCCCAACGTTTCCATAATTCCCATACACATTCAAAACGCCGCCATCTTGCACGGTAACCCCCAAAGCTGTAGACAGGTTCCCGTGCACATTCAAAATGCCACCATCTTGCACAGTGAACGCCAAAGCTGTAGACAGGTTCCCCGTCAGTTCCACCGTGCCATTTTTGCCGATGGTAACCGTTGTTGGATTGCTACTATACTGATTCAAAGTCAGATTCCCTGTTTCAAGTTTCGCGCTCTTTCCATCCTCGGCTTGCACCAAAACCGTCCCGTGTGTCGTTATATCCACAGAACTTGCCTCATCATCCGATGGTTTGGTGGACAGCGTTCCCTCGGACACGGTCAGACCGAACACGTTGAACACTTTCCCTGAAGCCGCTCCTGTAATCCTCTGCGTGCCAGTTCCAGTCTTTTCGAGGGATCCCCAGAAAGAAGAGCTTGTCCCTATATTTACCCCTGCCGTCAAATCCCCTGAGCAATTGAGCACAATGGTAGCCCAATTGCTATCTGCCGCCATAACATAACCCGAGCCACTTCCCTGTAATCCTCCGATGATGTAACGTGTTCCGGAGCCGGTCGATGTCTCAACTCCGCCAGCGTTGAGGAATTTGACGCCACCCGCGCTCACATCCAGGATCAAGCCTTTCAGATCAACCTCCTTGCTCTCTCCCCCGTTAATTTGGAACTGCAAAACGCCACTTCCCTGCGTTGACATCGTGGCACCGGCCGAAGTCACCCCTGCCGTGAGTGTCAAAGTCCCTCTCGTCACAGTCAGGTTCGACCCCGAGAAGGCTCCCGTGAGGGTGTACGTTGAGTTCGTTGTTGCCCCCTCATACATGAAATTCGACCCGATGCTTCCTGCATAAGTCCCCGATGCCGCCGTGAGCTTCAAGGTGCCGGCGCCAGTAATGATGCCGCCATTCCCGCTCCCGCTCAGCGCCTCCAACTCCAGCGTGGAGCCAGCTGTCACCTCCACTGTGCCACCCTCGTCCATCACCAGCCCCGTGGCCTTGTGCGTTAGCTCCGTGCTTCCATCCCCCAGCGTCAGCTTGCTGCCATTCTCCTCATGCGCACCGACCACATTCAAGGTCCCAGCATTCATCTTCCCCTTGATGGTCATCTGTCCGCCTGAGGAAAGCGTAATCGCCCCGCCCGTCACATCCGAATCCGCAGCCCCGCTGCCGCTGTAGCTGCCGCCCACCTCCACCGTGCCGCCCTCGCTCACGGTGAAGGCCTGTTCATTCACCATCTTCCCAGTCGCGGTGAGTGTGCCGCCATTCACTGAAGAAGTGACGCCACTTTGCCACCCGAAGGACACATTCCCGTACACAGTGATGCTACTCCCGCTCCCTGTCAGCGCAATACTCCGCACCTGCAAGAGCACGTCGTTGTGATCACCCGTGTCACCTACGGTCAGCGTGCCGATTGTCGTAGCATCTCCCACGGTCAACTCCCCGGCGTGCGCAACATCGAAGTACTTCTCCTGGCCACCGGCCTCGTTGCCGTGGATCCCTCCCGTAGCGGTCAGCGTAGCGCCGCCCGTCACCTTGATGTGGCCATACACGTCGCCATCCGGGTTATCATACACGTTGAGCACGCCGCCCACCGTCATGGTGACGCTTGTCCCGTTCAACTCAATGCTTCCTCCGCCATTCAGACTCGTTGCATCGCCGCTGTAGTTTCCATCGATGGTCACGGTTCCGCCCGTCACCGCCAGCGTCTCCTGGTTCACCATGTCGCCCTTCACTTCCAGCGTGCCTCCCGCAATGGTGGAAGTGACGGCCTCATCTGGCGCCTCTCCGTCATAGCCCAGCGAGAGATTGCCGTACACCGTGACCGTGCTGGTGTTGTTCATGTCGAGGCTGTACACCTGCAAAAGCGGTCTGTTGGTGGCATCTCCCTCTTCTTCTGCACTTGCAAGGGCTTCCTCTGTCCCGATCGTTACAGTGCCTGCAGACGCATCGCTCCCCACCACAAGCTTGCCGGCGTGGGCATGGTTGTAATACTGGTCGCTATGCTCAGCACCGTCCACCCCGTAGAGCGAGCCCGTCACGGTCAATGTTCCTCCCACCACGTTGATAGTGTTCAAAGCATCTCCTGTCTTCTCCTGCAGGTTCAGATCTCCCGTCACCGACAGAGCGCCCCCCTGCATGTTCAACGCTCCGGTGAGGGTCAAATGGCATGCGCTCCTGACTTCCACCGTGGAGCCTTGGGCAATGCTCAGCCCCGTGAGGCTGTAGTCCAGCGTACCTTCCTCCTGATTACTCTTGCCGAGTTCGACGGTCCCTGCTTGCACGTCCAGCGACCAGCTGTCCGCCGCGATGATACCGGCCAACACCAAGGTGCCACCTCCCTGCTTGGTCATGCTGCCGCTGCCCGTGATGCTGCTCGTCTCGTCAAACAGGATGGTGGCAATTTGGCCGTGTTGGCCGTACACTTTATTATTATCATGTTCGCTGTATGTCGCATTGATGGTGACATCCGCCTTATCCCCCATAGCCACTGTTCCCCGGAAGATGAGATCCAATCCGTCCGTCACGGTTTCTCCTTTTCTCTTGGCGGTGAATGAGGTATAGCCGGTCACGTCGCCGGTGATAATCAACTGCCCGCTGTTGCCCGCCCAAGGATTGACGGCTTCTTGACCTGGGGTCGGCCAGCCAGCTGTGAACACACCATTGTCCAGCGTGAAGGAATGATTCGAGCCACTAGCCGTGAGGTTTGCTATGGTCACGCAGGTGCCTGCCGGACCTCCCACCCACACTTCAGAAAGCCCGGTGGCTTCTGTTACCGTGAGACCTCCCGTCGTTTTGGTTGCCACGAGGATGCCCGTGCCGGCAGTCGATTTCACGTGCCCCAACGTAATGGAGTAGTTTGCTTCATCATCACCGCTTGTCCCGAAAACGCCGAGCTTCTGCTCGCTCTCACCAGCCAAGGTAATCGTACCGGTAAAGGAACCTCCATTGCTCACGCGCAGCATGGTGTCCCCGGTGAGAGAAATTTCTCCGCCCGTTGAACCCGTCAAGTTGATAGTGCCAAGGTTTTCCACGGACTCAACGTTGCCGGTGAAGGAACCGCCTGCCAGTCCCAAAGCACCCCCCTCCTTCACCTTGATCACGCCCGAGTAATCGCTTGTGATTGCCTCCCCATCCACTTGCAAGACACCGGCGCTCACCACAATATCCCCCGAGCCGACAAGTGTGCTACCCGCACCCAGCTTCAAGGTCCCCGCCCCCTTCTTCGTGAGGGTATGCCCATCCCCCACGTTCAACTCCTTCATCAACGTCCACGTGTAGGTGTTCCCACCTGTGTCTGCCAACACACTGATGCTCGTGTCCGCCTCAGTCTTAACATTCCAGTATATGCTGCCCGCATGATCTTCGTCTCTATTCCACCCCAACACCAACGCTGCGTCGGTAGTCACCTCGCCTTCATGGGATGCTTCGGTATACGTACCGTTAGAGCCGTTCCCTGCCAAGTGCAAAGTACGAGTTTGGGTAGTGACGCCAAGTGCTCGGCTGCGTAGCACCAGTGAGCTGTTGTTCTCTACCCACAGGTTCTCGACAACGCCCATACCGTGCCCGGTCGCGCTCCCCATCTCGCCGTCTATGATGAGAGTCGTCTTGGTGCTTCCTTCTGCACTCGAGCGAAGTTTCAGGTTACCGATGGTCTGCCCCTCATGCGTGCTCTCACTGTTCCAGAAGAACGCCCACAGGATGCCCGCTTGTGACATGCCATTCCGTATAATTCCCGTATCCTCCAACACGATGGAACCAGCCCCACTCGCGTAATTATTATTGCCCGGATTGGTCAAATCCCAGTGTTCGTAATTTGCCGCGGCTCCATGCAGCACTAGTTCGGTTCCCTCTCCCAACTCCATGTGCTTGAAGAGGTATTTTCCATTCTCACTCGGCGCAGAGGTAATGATAAGCCTCGTCCCCTCACCCACCAGCGACAGACCTTCAGAGTGGACGTATCCCGTGCCGGAGAGCGTGAGCTCAGCCGAACCACCTTCGCCGCCCACGGTAATTTTGCCCGAGGTCAAGTTGCCGGTTCCGTTGAAAACCCAGCCGGTTCCTTCCCCCACTGTCACATTCCCCGGCGCCAGATCTCCCTGGAGATCCACGGTTGTACTCACCCCGTCTCCGGGCATGAAGACCACATCCTGCGGCGAACCCTCCGGCAACGGGTTGGTGAAAGCGGTAGCATCCCCGTCCTTTCCATCTGTCCAATCCTGAGTATCCTCACCCGCTTTCCACGTATTACTGCCCTCCGTACCTGCCCAATACAAGCCCGGCAATTCTGCAAGGATGAGGTTGTTCCCCGAGATCTTCAAGCGGGAACCGTAGGTCGCATTGTCAAATACCACATGGTCCTGCCACAGGGAACCATTATCGAATAGTGCATACCCGTCCGTTCCGATCAGTTTGGTCGTAATAAACTCGTCCGACAGCGCGATATGCAGCGTGCCCTCCACCGAGGCCGCCTGCAACTGCAACCCATCGAGCGTACCGGTGAGCCTCAGTACGGCATTCCCTGCGGCCCGCGTGAGCTCCGATACAGAAAGAACTCCGAAGTTGAGTATGCCAGTGGTCAAATCCGTCTCCACACTGGTTCCAGCGCCCAGGGTAAGCGAGGTGAGACTACCTGCCGCCGACAACTCGAGCGTACCGTCATTCAGTCTGATCGCCCCGGAGCTGTAGGAACTCAGTTTCACCGTACTTCCCTGCTCCACCGTCAGAGAACCGCCCTCACCACTGGTGAGCGTTCCAATGGTGCAGGCACCGGCGCCGCTGATCGTCAAGGCCTTTCCTCCCGCGAGATTCACTGTTGTCAGATTCCATGAAGAGTCCGCTTCCATTTGCAGCTTACCACTGGCCGCCTCTCCCCCAACTCCAACGCTTTGGAGCACGCCGCCCGTGCCTTTCAGTTGCGCCACAGATCCCGCATTCTCAAGACTCAAGTCGATGTTCTGCCCGTTCGTGCCGTTCAACACGAGTCCACCGTCCTGCAGTTTGATTGTTCCGGTGTAACTGCTCGTATCGCCTTCAATGCGCAAATCGCCCGCGCCCGTCTTGATGATGTTCGCGTTGCCGGTGAGGCGGGATGTGCTGCCCAATTCAATCCAGCCGTCCTGATTCTCGGCGTTCTTTGCAACGTTGAAGGTCGTCTCCCCCTCCAGCTCCAGACCGGCGTTGAAAGCGTATGCCGCACGCCCGGCTCCGTAATGCGATATGTTGTACTGATTTTCCGATGTGACAAACGAGGTAAAGCCGGATACATCGCCATCAAAGACCAGGCATGCCGTGAAACCCGCTCCGTTGTATTTTCCCATCGTGAGCGCTCCACCGCCTGTCACATTTCCGGTGAGCGTCACCGTGAAGCCGCCCTTCGCCTCAACGGCGCGCAGTCCGGTCACGTTCGCGGAAAACACGGTATCTGCACCTGCTCCCCCGTCGGCGGAGTTGTTGTTGTCGAAAGCAAGCGTCCCGTTCCCCCCAGATTGACGGATGCCCCCTCGCCTGCTTCAAAATCGGTGGAAATCAGGAGTCTGCCATTCCCCGTGACGTTAATTTGACCGGTAAAGTCGGAAGGGTTGATCCGGTTGATGGTGAG
>CANRNS010000054.1 GCA_947632055.1 uncultured Akkermansia sp. | reverse complement strand
CTCCGCCTCCGCAAACTCCTTCGGCGTTTCGTGCAAACGGCGCTTGGCTACTTTGGATGGCTTCCCTTTCACGCCTCCTTTTAACCACACTTTGCCTCGCAAGTCAACCTTGAAATCCCGTGATCTCCTTCTCTATCAGCTTTGACCCTGTGCGCCTGCCTACCGGCTCCTTTGAAGTGCACCAGCGCGGCGTTCGCTTGCAATTGTAACGCGTGGTGTACCCCCCTCATGACGTGTTCAATGAGGAAACCCGCTCAAGGCTTTATTAGCGCCGGAGCGGATTCGGATATCAAAAATAATGCGGGCAGGACCGCCTTGCAAATCGCCAAGGAGAAGAAGGCCAACGACATCATCCAACTCCTCCAAGAGCATGGCGCAAGGGAGAGAGGAGAAGCGGAATGCAACACACTCCTTGCGCTTGTGTGCCCGTTTCCCGCTTGGTGAGTTTCTGCGGCAACTTTATTTTTTTTTGATGCAATGCGGGCTTGTCTTTCTAACGAGATTGTGGTAGAAAGGGCGCGACATCGTGAATTTTGTTACTGCAAGTTTTGTACTTTTTTTCTTGCCTGTGTTGTGCATAGGGTGGGGGTTACGGAGGCATCACAGAGGGTACATGTGGTTTTTACTGGCGGCGAATCTTCTTTTTTACACATTGGCCGGGGTGGGATACCTGCCGTTTTTGTTTTTCATCGCCTTCATCAACTGGGGATGTGTGCGAGCAATGGAGAGGAAAGGGAGACGGACGCGGTTGATTTTGGTGAGCGCGGCCGTGGTGGTGCAGGTCTTGATTTTGGCTTTTTTCAAGTATTACGAAACGGCCGCGTTGTGGTGTGTCGAGCAGATAGGACCGGGCGCGCAGTGGCTGTTGCATCCGAAGTTGGCATCGTGGGTGCTGCCGGTAGGGCTTTCATTCTACAGCTTCCAAGGGCTGGCCTACACCATCGATCATTACCGGGAAGAAGGGTTGGCGCCGCGCAGCTACGCGCAGGTGCTGTGTTTTCTTTCGTTTTTCCCTACGGTGATGAGCGGACCCATCATGCGCGAGAACAACTTTTTCCCGCAACTGCGCACCAGCTTTGCGGGTGAGGAAGACTTTCCGGAAGGCGTCGTGCTGATTCTGAGTGGGCTGTTCAAGAAGGTGGTGATGGCCACGTACCTGCAGAGCCACTTGGTGGACGGGGTGTTTGGGGCGCCGGAAGACTACAGTTCAGCGGCGGCGCTCATGGCGGTGTACGCGTACAGCGTGCAGATCTATTGCGATTTTTCCGGCTACACCGACATCGCTATGGGCGTGGCCCAACTCATGGGCTTCCATATCCCTAGAAACTTCAATGCCCCCTACCGTTCGCTCAACTTGCAGGAGTTCTGGCACAGATGGCACATCAGCTTGTCCACCTGGCTGCGCGATTACCTCTACATCCCCATGGGCGGCAGCCGAAAGGGAAATCGTTACGTCAACTTGGCGGTGACGATGATCATTGGCGGCGCCTGGCACGGAAGTTCGCTGAGCTTTTTGGTGTGGGGCGCGCTGCATGGCGCGGGACTGGCGCTTGTTCACGCGTGGCACCAACTGAGCGACGGGTGGAGGATCAACAACCGTGTGCTGCGCGGGCTGGGCAGGGTCGCGAGCTGGGTAGTGACGCTGCATGTGGTGGCGGTGCTGTGGGTGTTTTTCCGGGCGGAGACAGTGCCGGAGGCGCTGGCGGTGCTGGGGCGAGTGGCGGAGTGGGCGCCGGAAGGGGAGGGTTTTTCGTTGACCGTGCTGATTGCCACGGTGTGGGGAGTGTTGCTGTCCTTCTGCGGCACGAGTTTATACCGCTGTGGGGTGCGAGGGTTGAGCGCGCTTCCGTGGGTCGTGCAGGGGGGAGTAGCCGGATTGATGATAGCGCTCATTATGAACCTCGGGCCGGATGGCGTCCTGCCCTTTATCTACACGCAGTTCTGATGCACGTTGCCCTTCCCAAACGAACGATGAGCCTCATATCCTGCGGTGCGGTTATTTGTGCGGGGGCGGTGTTGATGCAGATAGCCACGGGGCCCCACTCGTACGCGGCACAGCGGGGGAGCGAGGCTACTGCCATAGCAAGCAACGCACACCCCGGGGAGACCCGGCTGGGGGCGGCAGGAGCGCTGGCGCAGAACGCTCCGCGAGCTACTGCGGCCGTACCCGGAGAAACGCCGCCGCTGCGCTGCCGCATCCTGATGCTGGGGGACTCGCTGATGGAGGATTTGGGGCCGATGACTTATCGGTTTATGCGCCACCGCAAGGGGCTGGAGTTCATCATCAGCGCGAAGTATTCCACTGGCTTGTGCCGCCCGGATTATTTCAACTGGCCAGAGCACATGAGAAGTGTGGTGCATCGCTACGCGCCCGATCTGGTGATATTTTTTATCGGGGCAAACGGTGGTATGCCGATACGCCAGGGGAAAGGGACGGTGCCGACTGGCGGCGAGCTGTGGCGCGCGACTTATGCGAGCAAGATGGAGGAGATGATAAGCATAGCGCGGGGCGCGGGGGCAGGCGTCATCTGGGTCGAGCTGCCGGCGGTGGGCGGTCGATATAATAAGGTGTTGCACGACACGCAGGTGGTTCAGCGGAGCTATTGCGAGAGCAGGGGCATTATTTCGCTGCGTACCGATGACTTCCTATCCGGCGCGTGGGGGCGTTTCGAGCCGTACGGAGATTACCACGGCAGGTACGTGCGCCTGCGCACGAAGGACATGACGCACCTCACCAAGCAGGGGAACATGAAGGTGTTTGAGCATCTTTTGCCCCTCGTGGAGCAGCGGTTGGCCGCATTCTACGCCCAGCACCCGGAGCGGCGACTGAGCGCAGAGGAAGCTGCGCGCATTCGCCAGGCGCCGGCCGTGTACACATGCCGGTACGTGGCGCCCCGGCCGAAAAAGACAACTGCCGCCTTACCGGCGACCCAACCCGGGGCTGCCCCCACTCCGCAATGAAGAAGATGAGACCGATGATGTATGAATCGCTGGGCTTCGTCTGTGCCCTGGCCGCTGCTGCAGTACTGCAGGCGGAAGAGGGCGGACTCAAGTCCGGAGGAGCGGGGAGATTGGCGCAGGAGCGCAAGGTGCTGCTGGTCGGAGACTCGCTCATGGCGAGCCTGGGGCCGCAGTTGCGCGAGGAACTCAGTCGCTACAAGAAGCTTACTTTGATACCCATCGGGAAGCCATCGAGCGGATTGGCACGCCCGGATTTTTACAACTGGCCGCGGGTGTTGGAGGAGCATTTGCGCCGGGAGAGACCGCAAGTTGTCGTGATGTGGGTGGGGACAAATGACACGCAGTCCATTTATGAGATGCCGAGCGCCGGTGAGGTTGGCAGCAAAACGTGGTTGGCAGCTTACCGCGGCAAAATAGCGGAGGTGGTCAGGTTGAGTATGAAGCACGGCGCGCGCTTCATCCTCATGGGGCCGCCCATGGTGAGCAATGAGAAAATGGATGCGAAGCTCGCCGTGATCAACAAGTTTATGAAGCTCGTTTGCCAGCGAGCCAAGATTCCCTACATCGATACGCGCGCTGTCCTTTCGAATGCGGCGGGGCGCTATTGCTCGCAGGGGCGGATGTCGGATGGCTCTCTAGTGCCGATACGCATGCCGGACGGTGTGCACATCACGAAGGAGGGGAACAGAATTGTCATAAAACGCCTGCTGCCCGTGTTGAGTCGCATGGTGATCGGGTACGCCCCGGGCTCGGGCAACCGGGGCATCAACGGACGCGGTTCGGTGCGCGTCGCCGTCGGACGCGGATCGGGTTATCGAAGTTACCGAGGAGAAACAAGCAATAGTTCGCGCCGCCACTAGAAAAGCCCTGAGCGTCAGCAACCGGATTTGTTCATTACGACCACGAGAAACCCATGTCCTTCTCACTTCCCAAGATACCAAAAAGCATTGCCATTTGCGGGGCGGCGTTGTGCGCCGGGGTGGTGTTGCTGCTGCAAAATGCCGATTCGAGCGCGCACTGGCTGAAGGAGCAGTTGTCCTCCATGGCGCTGCACAGCTTGTCCAAGGAGGCGCCCGGGATGCTGCAAAAGCTCGGCAATATGACGGGTCTGGAATGGTTGGATTGCGAGGAAAAAGCCTTGGCGGATGATGCGGCGCACGAGTTTGAAATGACCCTGGCAAGAGGGGAAGAGGGGGACGCTGCGGAACCGGAGGTTGAAACGACCGTTGTTCCGGAGGCAGAACAGGATGACTTGGAAGACCTACTCAATGAAAGGCTGGCGGAACTCGCGACGGCTGTGAAAGAGACGGATACGCCGCCTGATCCACCGGAGAACGCCACGCCTCCGCCCCCGGCCAAGGTCGAGATATCGCGACTCACTTTGAACATGCCCGCCCGGTCATTCCCGTTCAAACACTGGAGTAATGAGAGGGAGGCGCGGGCCATGTCTGCCAGCGCGCTGCCGGGTACGATGAGCATGGCGGACGTGCTGGAGTGCGTCGTGGTAGACCCTTTTGGCACGCGTACCGAGAGTTCCCAAGGAGCTTCGCGCGAGCTTCGCCAGACGGAGGAGGTGGCGGAAGTGCAGCGTGAGGACACGCATCAGCAGGAGAAGCCGCTGCCCGAAAGTCGCAGGATGACTCAGACAGCTCCTGCTGAAGGCGGGGAAGCGCGCGATGAGCAGCAGAAGAACGAAACTCTCCCTCGCTTGACGAACGAGACGCCGAAGCAGGCGCATCAGGAAACGCCCGAGGGGAAGCCGGAAGCGGCGCCTGCCGTGCGGGAATCGGCGCCGCCGCCATCGCTTGGCCTGCCGCCGCCGATGCGATATCACATCCAGATGGTGGGGGATTCGATGATGCAAGGATTGGGGCCAATCATGCATTCTTCCATGCGCGGGTACAAGGGGGTGGAGTTTTACCTGAATGCGAGAGTTTCCACGGGATTGTGCCGCCCAGACTATTTCAACTGGCCGGCGCAGCTGCGCGAAGCATTGCAGCGACACAAGACGGATTTGGTGATCATCTTTTTCGGGGCGAACGACCGCATGCCGATTGTGACCGAGGGAGGCGTGGTACCGTTCGGCGGACCGAGATGGCGGGAAGCGTATGCTGCCAAGATGGCGGAAATGGTGGAAATCGTGCGTGCCGCCGGGGCCGATCTCATTTGGATTCAGATGCCGGCCTTGGGGCCGCAGCGCTACCGGAATGCGCATGAAATTCAGATTGTGCAGCGCGACTTTTGCGAGGGCAACAGCATTCCAACCCTCTGCACCGATGATTTCTTTTCCGGCACGTGGGGCGTTTTTGAGCCCTATGGCGACTTTCACGGGAAGTACGTGCGCCTGCGTGCCAAGGACACGGCCCACCTCACCAGAGATGGCAATTTGAAGCTCATCGAAAACCTCATGCCCATCGTCCATGAGTTCATGACGCGCTTTTGTGAGGCGCACCCTGAATGCCGACTCAGCGCGGAGGAAGCCGCCCACATCCGCAAAGTGCCGACGGTCGTTGTGGATGCCTACGTTCCTTACAAAGGGAAGAAAAAGAAGTAGCGAGAAAAGAAAGAGGCTGGGCTATGACGGCGGGGCGCTGCGTTTATTGCGACGGCGGCGCTTGAGACCGGCTTCGCGTTCCTGAGCGCGTTGTTTCCAGAGGGGGAGGGCGGGGTTTTTGTGACGATTGCGGCGGTTGGATTTTTTGTTGGCGGCGGTCTGGCGGCGTAGTTCGAGAACCTTGCGTTCGTGGGCGAGGCGCGCTTCCTCGATGCGTTTTTGAATGCGGGCAGAGTGTTCATTTCCCGCCGGGAAAATGCGCCAGGGACCCACCCCGCTGGATTCCGTGATGGGCAAGCAGATCATCTGCGGATCGATGAAGCGAATTTGGCGGTAGAGCAGGTCGCGAATGTGCGCCAGAAGGCTCTTGGCCGGGTAGAAGGCGCTGCCGCCCAGCTCGATGGTGAAAGCAATGCGGATGTGCTTTGCCTGCAGGCTCAGCCGAGCCATTTCGCGCAGGGAAATGCCCTCCGCCGGTTCTTCCTCCGGCGCGCAGAGAGCAGCCGTGCGCAGCAAAAACAAGCAATCGCGCACCTTGCGACACAGTTTTTCCACTAAATCCTGCACCTTGGGGCGGGCGTTGAAGCGGTAGTCCTTCACTTCGATGAGCCAGAGCTCTTTTTTGCCGGGATGATAGAGCATGAAGTCCATCTCCTTGCAGCTGTTGCAAAAGTTCTGCGCGTGGCGGGAGTAAAAGGGGGAGCATTCGGAACGGCAAACCAGGTAGCCCGCATCGAATTGAAAGCGGTAGACGCCCTCCACGCAGGACGAGCCGGGCTGGTAGGACTCACTCGGCATGGGGTGCGGGGGTTGGCATGCTCAGGTAGCGGTCGGCCTGTTCCATTTCGGCCTGCAAGCTCTCCAGCGGCCCCAAATCATCGGCGCTTTCTCCCTGCTGCACTTGCACGGAGCCGAAGAGCCCCGCACCGGCATGCAGCCCGATAAAGCGGCGCGAGAGCTGGCTGTAGCTGCTGCGCGTGAGGTGAATCATGAGCTCGCGCAGCAGGAAGAGGCTTTGCGTGGTCAGGATCATCTGCACGCCCGCTTCGCACAACCCGAGCATGATGCCGCAGAGCAGGGGAAGCTGGGCGGTGTTCAGGTTCATCTCCGGCTCATCCCAGAAGAGCGTGTCGCCCGCGCGCAGTGAGCCGTTCTCAATGAGCAGTCCCAGCGTGCCCACGCGCTTGAACCCCTCGGCAATGAGGCTCATTTCCAGCGGTTCTTCTTTGCCGCGTCGCATCAGAAAGCGCGATCCCCCACCGCGCTGGATCTTCCCTTGCACCACCGTGCGGATCAGCTTGAGCACGCGCTGCATCGCTTCGCTCGGCTCCGCGTTGTTCTCGGTTTCCAGCGCGCGGCATAGATCCCAGGTGGCGCCATCCAGCAGGTCGGGATACCGCTTGCCCACTTGCACGTAACAGGGGAAGAGGGTGAGCACATCGCGGGAGGGGATGAAGAGAGCCCGCTCCTGCAGGAAGCGCTGCGGCATGGAAAGGATGCTGAGGTCATCTTCTGTGCGGGAGCTGAATTGGAAGGCGATGTCGACCGCACCCGACGGCGCTTTTTCCCCGCAGAAGGCCGCCCGTACGCAGGCGGGAACATCGCCCGCGCGGCGTGAGACCAAGGAGGAAAGTTGCTGGGCGGCGAAAGAATGCAGCAGGTAGCGGCGCAGGCGGTATTCCTCTGCCCATTTTTCCGGGAAGTCGCGGCGCTGGCTGCGTTCGACCCAACGGCACAGGGCGTACATGATGCGCATCAGGTGACTTTTGCCCGTGTCATTGCCGCCAGCGATGATGTTGATGCCATCGGCAAAGTCCAAATGCGTTTCGCGCAGGAAGGCCGTCACGCCCGATAAGGTCAGCTCGCGTATCATCAATCACGCCTTTTACCACAGACGGAACGCATCAGCAAGAAAAAAGGACTGCAAGCGCGCTGAGCCTTGCAGTCCTCGATACCGGGAAAGTTCGAATCTTACTGAGCCGGGGTCGCCTCGATGACGAGCACCTGGAAGGGTTCAAGTTTCAGGGTGGTCGCCTTGCCGGCTTGCGCGCTCCCGGGAAGTTTGTCGCCCTTGGGAGATGTAAGCGCGTAGGAGGTGGGTGCCCCCACCGGCAGCTCGAACACCGCGGCGGGGTCGAAAGTGAACTCCTGCGGCTGAGAGGAGGGATTGCGCAGTGTCAGGATTCCCTTGCGCGGGGACCAGGCGGCGAAGCCATACACCTGCAATTCGGCGGGATCGCCCCCCACCCAGTGCGAATCGACCATCACGTCGGCGTTCTCGCGCGTCCACTTAGCGGCGGCGGCAAGCAAGTCCCACTCCGCGTCCTTGAGCATGGATGGGGTGATGTACAGCTCCTGCATCTGAGTGCCCAGACCGAAGCCGCTCCAAATTTCCTTGGCCAGGTCATCGCCTTCGGTTGTCTGGAGACCGCGTGCGCCCTTGTTGTAGATGACGCCGTGGGTCATGAGCGAGTTGATGGGGAAGAGCGGAGAGATGGCTACGTTGTTGGCGTAGATTTGGGAATCGCGGAAGGTGATCCACTGGTTGCGCGACGAGCCCTCGCCGCAGAAATCGTGATCCCAGTTGCCGCGCCAGATGGAATCGGCGATGCCAAACCAGAAGGGAGAGGCCCAGGTTCCGGTGGTGAGGTTGATGTAGATGTCGGGGCGCTCATTGCGCAGTTCCTCGATGAGGGCGATGATGGCGTCAAAGTCAGTGCCGAATTGGGAACCTTCTGCGGGAGTGGCCTCGCTCGAGGTGCCGTCGAATTTGAAGTGATTGACGCCGTTTTCACGGATCATGTGCAGGCACATGTCGCGGAAGAATTGGTAGTACTTGGGACCGGAGAGAGCAAAGCCTCCCTCATTGGTTTCGTACTTGCCCTTGGCCGCCGCCAGTCGTTTTTCCTTGGGCGGGCCGTAACCACCCCAGGCGGACAGCCACACGCCGGGAGACGCCTTGTAACTTTCCGCCAGCTTGCGCACATTGCGGAACTCGTTGGGCAGGTCCTTGTGGAATTGCCAGAGCGTTTCCGTGTCGTCCCACCCATCGTCAAAGAGGAAGGAATCCATCTGCACGCCGCGTTTTTTGACGAGTTCCTCGCCGAAGGAGCGCACGGCGTCCATCGCTGCCTCCTCGCCGTAAGGCGTAAAGTAGCCGATATCGTACCAGGTGTTGTAGTTGAGGAAGGGGGCGTAGGCACGCGCGCGCTCGGAGTTCAGGTAACCGAGTTGGAAGGTGCGGCGCAGTTGCCCCGGCACGCTGAAGCCGAGGACGGCGGAGAAGTTGCTTTCGGCGCGGCGGGGCAGATCCGCCTTGCGCGGCAACGAGCAGGTGAATCCCTTGTCGGTGACCTCGCTGAGCCCCATGGGATGCTCCATCCCGGCAAACAGGCGATTGCCGACAGCCACGACGGGCGCTCCCTTCACTGTGCCCTCCACGCGCGCTTCTTTTGCCTGCACATCCAGCAGCGTGAGCTTGCGCAGCGGCATGGAAAACTGCTGCGGGACGATGCTCACCCCTACTCGCACGTAGGGCATGCCATCGCGCAGCTCGAGCCACCACGTGATTTGGTTGCCATCGGTGGGCAGGACAAAGGGGACGCTTGCCCGCGTGCCGCCTACGCGCTCTACGAGACGCCGCGCCTTGTCATTGGGAGCTATTTTTTCCACCTTCAAATCGCTGCAAATGAGGTCCGTCGCGGTGAGCAGGTGGCTCGTTTCCGCCACCTCTTTCTTGGAGCAGGCTTCATCGGGATCTTCATCCAGCACCTCCATGCAGAAGATGCCGTTGCCCAAGTTATATGTTCGACCGTTGACTTTATCCTGCACGGTGACGCTGACGAGCTTGCGCCCGGCTTTTTCGATGAGTACGGAAATTAAATCGTTTTCAATCATAGCGGAATTAGCATGGGTAGTGGTCGGCTCTGCCGGGGCGGCCGCGACGGCGGGGGAATCTTGCCCAAGGCAAGCGCCGCACATGGCGAACCCCATCATGACCAAGCCTGTTACGGTGTGGTAAGAGGTCATGCGATGCATTGTAACACAGGTTATCCCTCTGTTCAAGCACAATGAAAACGCTCCCGCAGCAAGGCGTGCGGGAAAATCGCACTTTCGTGGCGGTGCGTGGAGAGCAGGGAGTTATTTGTGGAGCTTGACGCGGCCGTGAGGGGGAGCGTGCCCGACAATTTTTTCAAAGTTTTTGCGACGCCGAACTGCGGCTGCGAGCGAGAACGCGTGCCGTATCACCATGATGAGGATGATCAGTGCGGCAATGCCCAGGGCGATGTAATGCCACCACTCGGGCTCTTCAATTCCCACCTCCTCGAGCCAATCCGGAGGATCGGCCATGAACGAGGTTTTTTCAGAGGCATGTTCGGCTTGTTTCAGGACGACGGTACGCACTTTCTCCTCTCGATGGGGAGTCGTTGCGGGGGAACCAGACGTCTGCGATGGCGCAGAGGCGGACGATCTTTGGGAATGCCGCCCCCCCGGCGCGCTGCCAAGGGCTGTGCGAACGACGGTAGGGGAGCCACTCTGCGTCGACGATGGGGAGGAGTCGGTACTTGTCAATTGGGCAGGAGAAGGAGTCGGAGAAGAGTCGGAAGAGGAGCGGCGGCGCTCTTCATCTTCGTACAACGCCGACAAATGTTCCTGTGACCAACGAGTGCCCATAGCGGTTTTGTCCGCACCCGGCTCAATGGATTTGAGGACCCAGCGGTTGGTGCTGGGCGTGTGCGCAAAGAGCGAAATTCGCACAACATGCTTCTTCTTGGCATCCGTTTCAATGAAGAGCCTTGATTTGTCCTTGAACTTTTTTCGCAGGGCGTTTTCCAGACCGAAAGTTTCGCGCACCATGCGACTTGCCTCGGCATTTTTCGGGGGAGCCCATTTGATGTTCTTGTCCAACTTGTCCGCCACGAGAGCGTGAGCGTCTTCAACGCCTTGCTTGCGCGGGACGGCTTGGTCGTAAACGACGGCAATGAGGATGGCCTCTTGCGTCTCCGAGTTGAAGTCGACAAATACGGTTTTGTTCGGCAGTTTCCATGTGCGCCGGATGCAGCCATCTTCCAGCACGGCAGATTCAAAGTCTTTGCTCAGCGCTGTATCCGCCTCATCGCGGGTCATCGGCAGGTGAAGATCACTCAGCTCCAACGCCCGGGAAGTGGGCATAGGCAGAGCGAGAATGCCTAAAAAGCAGATCAGAGAGCGTAGCGCAGTCGTGACGATCGGTAGTTTTTGGAACATAAGAAACAGAAGTACTATAGGACGAACCGATTGTCAAGCATTCTGCGAAAAAAACAGGAAAAGTTATTGTTTCCAAGAACCGGCGCCGACCGGCAGACGGCCGTCACCGACGGGTTGGTAGCGGGTGGAAGCCGTGTTGCCGAGCAGGGGAATCCCAAGTGCCGTGCGCCAGTAAGAACTCATGCTCAAACCGGTGTAGCAACCGTAGCTCACGCACTTGGCGCCCGGGGCAAAAGCCGCGCGCGAGATGCGCGTGGCAATGTCCTTTTCATGGATCCATTGTTTGGAGGAGCCGATGATGTTGTTGCTGTAGTCGAGCATGAAGGCGTGGGCATTCGAATGTCCGAAATAGGTAAAGGAAGTGATGAGCCCTTTCCCGCGTCCGGCGCGGTTGATGGCGTGGCACGCCTCACGGGCCGTATCGACGAGCACGAGCTGGGCGCCCATTCTGCGGGCCGTATCGCGGATGCGGCTCACGTAGTCGGTACCTTCCTCGCGACCGCGCGTCACATAGGCCGGGCGGTAGACAATCCACACAAATTGGCGGTGCGGGTTCTCAGCGCGCTGCAGCTGCATGTGCACGGTGGAGGCTCGCACAAAGTTGGCCCACCAATTATCGTGCTTGGCCGGTCCCCTCAGGTATTCCCACGATTTAAGCGCTACGCCGCCGGTCAAGATGACCTCGACCCCGAAAAGCGGGGAAAAACTGCAGAAGCATGCCATGAAGCATAGGATGAGCCAGCGCGCCATGCGCAGAAGACTACTCCCGGCAAGAGCCGTTGTCAAGTCACAAATGTTCCATCAAAAAAGATGAGATCTAACTTCACAAGGGATTGACAATTCACGGCATGCAAAGTCCGTGGTTCGCGTGCGTCGGCGTGTGCCGGAAATGATCTCTTGCAGGGATCGGGCAGGGGAGTTGCAGCCCGCTTGCAGCCTGCTTGCAACCCGTTTGCACCGGTGCGCGGAGGAATGCGGGACAATTTCAGGGTCAACCCAAATTTTTGTGGAAAGAGCGTTTTTTGATGAACAGGTGGGAGCATTCCAGCAGGACCCTGAGACGA
>CANRNS010000053.1 GCA_947632055.1 uncultured Akkermansia sp. | reverse complement strand
AAAATGCTATGCTGTTGGGTGACCGTTTATTTTGAGGCATCGGGCTTCGGTGACTTTTATTTTTGAGGCATTACGCGCAAACATACACATCCGGCTCAAGTCGAGCAGGCGGCACACCCTGCTTCCGATACAGTTTACGCCTCTGCAATTCACTATCAATGAAAGCCTTGTTTTCTTCATTGACAATATGACAACAACCAGATAGAATACCCGCTGTGAGACTCCTCCGTTTGGGAGTTGTTCACATTGACACATTGAACACGATAAAACCATGAAATACAGATGTAAAGTATGCGGAGCCATCATTGAAAGCGATGGCATTCCGGAGTCCTGCCCCCAATGCAAAGTCAAAGGAGCCGACAAGTTCGAACTTGTCGAAGAGGGTAAAGAAAAAGTTTACGCAGATGAACACCGCATCGGCGTGGCCAAAGGGCTGGATGCCGAAGTTGTGCAGGGCCTGCGTGACCACTTCAACGGCGAATGCTGCGAAGTTGGCATGTACCTGGCCATGAGTCGACAGGCAGAGCGCGATGGCTACCCGGAGGTGGCCGATGCTTTCAAACGCTATGCTTTCGAGGAAGCGGAACATGCCGCCAAGTTTGCAGAGCTGCTCGGCGAGGTCGTGACTCCGGATACCAAGAAGAACTTGGAGCTGCGGGCCGAGGCTGAGTTTGGTGCGTGCGCCGGGAAGCTGGCCATTGCCAAACGCGCCAAGGAGCTTGGCTACGACGCCATTCACGACACTGTACACGAAATGTGCAAAGACGAGGCGCGCCACGGCAAAGGCTTTGATGGCCTGCTGAAGCGTTATTTCAGCAAATAAGCGATTGCTGAGAGCGCGTTTTGATCAAGGGGGGGCTGGTCAATTGCCAGCCCCTTTTTTTTGTGGCATACGCGGCCTCATGTCTCGCTTCCCTCTTTTCTCAAAGAACAAGATATGCTAGAATGTTCCGCACAAGCACTATGGAAACACCGAGCAACAATTACTACATACCTACGGTTATCGAAAAAACGAGCCAAGGGGAGAGAGCCTATGACATATACTCGCGGCTACTCATCGACCGCGTCATATTCATCGGCACGGAAATCGATGACACGGTGGCGAACTCCGTGATAGCGCAACTGTTGTTTCTGCAAATGACGGATCCGAAGAAGGATATTCACCTTTACATCAATTCTCCGGGCGGGGCAGTAACGGCGGGACTCGCCATCTATGACACCATGCAGTTCGTTTCATGTGATATTAACACGTATTGCATCGGTATTGCGGCCTCGATGGCATCGGTTTTACTGACAGCCGGCACCAAAGGAAAACGCTTCTGCCTGCCTAACTCGCATGTGATGATTCACCAAGTGCGGGGCGGGGCTCAAGGCACTGCTGCCGATGTGGAGCGTACCATCAACTTCATGCTCAGCTTGGATAAACGGCTCACCGGCATCTTGGCCCATCACACCGGCAAAGATGTGAAAACAGTGCGTAAAGACCAGGATCGTGACAATTACATGACCGCCGAAGAATCGCTGGCCTACGGGCTGGTGGACCGTATCCTCACCCATAAACCCGCTAGCAAGTAAGCAATGGCTCGGAGTCAAAAAACGTGTATCTTTTGCGGGGGACACGAAAGCGATGGTCGACCCATGCTCCCGCTTCCGGAGAATCTCCATGTGTGTTTCCCCTGCATGGAGGGACTGATCCACATCATGCTTCAATCAACATCGAAGGGGGATATTGCGGCTCGGCGCGTGCTGCATCTCATCAGTGAAACGCACCCGGAAATCATTCCGCAAGAAAAGACGGACGATACGCCGCTGGAGGTGCTCACCCGCAAGCAGGATGAACTCCCTACGCCTGCTGAACTGCACAAAATGCTGGATGCCTACGTCATCGGCCAGGAATATGCAAAAAAGACACTTTGCGTAGCGGTGTACAACCACTACCTGCGCCTGCGCCAGAAAGAAAGCAATGACGGCACCGAGATCGAAAAAAGCAATATCCTGATGGCAGGAACGACCGGCTCCGGCAAGACGCTGCTGGCACGCACGCTCGCAAAAATTTTGGACGTACCCTTCTGCATTGTGGATGCTACCACGCTGACAGAAGCGGGCTACGTGGGTGAAGACGTGGAAAACATTGTGCTGCGCCTGTTGCAGGCAGCAGATATGAATGTGGCGAAAGCTGAACGCGGCATCATCTATGTGGACGAAATCGACAAAATAGGTCGCAAGACGCAAAATGTGAGCATCACGCGCGATGTGAGCGGCGAGGGCGTCCAGCAAGCCCTGCTCAAAATCGTGGAAGGCACGGAATGCAACATACCGCCCAAAGGTGGACGAAAGCACCCAAACGAAAACTACATCCGCATCAATACGGAGAATATCCTCTTCATCTGCGGCGGCGCTTTCGTGGGACTCGAGGACATCATCCGCAAACGCTTGGGGGCTTCCACGCTCGGCTTTGCCTCCATTGAAGAAGGTCGCGATACCAAAGAATACACAGAAGAAGAGGTTTTGTCCAAAGCGCTGCCGGAGGACCTGTTCCTCTTCGGCATGATACCGGAATTGGTAGGACGTCTGCCCATTTTTGCGCCGCTGACCACCCTCACCGAGGAAGAATTGGTTGCCTTGCTCACCAAGCCCAAAAATGCACTCGTGAAGCAATACACAAAGCTGTTGGCAATGAGCGGCGTGAAACTCACCGTTGAGAAAGGCGCATTGCATGCGATGGCCAAGCAAGCCATCGAGCGCGGCACAGGTGCACGCGCCCTGCGCAGCATCTTTGAAAGCCTCATGCTTGACATCATGTACAAGGCGCCCAGCGATAAAAGCATCACCGAGGTCATCCTCACGGAAGATGCCGTGCTGGGCAAGGGTGAACCCAAATTGCGCCGCGATAAAAAAGCAAGCTAGTCATGCGTGTGCTCGGTATTGAGTCGAGCTGTGACGAGACAGCTGTAGCCCTGGTTGAAGACTCCCCCACCGGAGAGCTTCGCCTGCTTTGCTCCATCGTCTCCACTCAAATACCGCTCCATCGCCAGTACGGCGGAGTCATACCGGAACTCGCCTCGCGCAATCATAGCGGGCGCCTGCCACACTTGCTCCGCGAAGCGCTGGAAAGCTCCTCCTGCACCATGGCCCAAGTGGACGCCTTTGCTGCCACAGGCGGGCCGGGACTGGTCGCCGCACTGCTCGTAGGCCACACAACCGCCAAAGCCATGGCGCTGGCGGCGGACAAGCCTTTCGTCTCGGTAAACCACCTGGAGGGCCACCTGCTCTCACCCTTTTTACAGGGTGGGCGAAGTCGCGCTGCCGCTGATGCGCCGGAACCGCATGTGGGACTAGTTGTATCGGGCGGGCACAGTCTGTTGCTGCATGTGCGCGGGCTGGGACAGTACGAACTGCTGGGACGCTCTCAGGATGATGCCGCTGGAGAAGCGTACGACAAAGTGGCCAAGATGCTGGATATGCCCTACCCCGGCGGACCTGAAATTGACAAGCTGGCGGAGCGTGGAGATGCCGCGCGCTTCGACCTGCCCCGCCCCATGCTGCACGAGCCGAACTTTGACTTCTCCTTCTCTGGTCTTAAAACGGCCGCTCTCTACCTGCTGCCCAAACTTACTCCCACCGGCGACCCGCATGAGTTGGATGAACAAACGCTCTGCGATCTGTGCGCAGGTGTCCGAGCGGCCATCACCGAGGTGCTGGTGCGCAAGGCTCGGCGCGCTCTGCGCCACACCGGGCTGCGCCTCCTGGCCGTGTCCGGCGGCGTCTCCTGTAATTCCGCCTTGCGACGCGAGCTGGCCGCCATGTGCGCCAACGAAGGGGCAGAGCTCCTCTTGCCGCCAGCTGAACTCACCACGGACAACGCCGCCATGATTGCCTACGCTGGTTTGCTGCATGCCCGTGTTGGAGAGCACAGTGAACTCACGACCCCCGTCGATCCCAACCCCACGCTCGCCGGTTACACCGTGCGTCAATAGTCCTCCCGCATCTGATGAACTTGCACGACCAACTCAAGGAGATCCTCCCCGCCGTCCTTCCGCGTCGGGAAGAAAACGCCATCAAAGGCACAGAACTCATCGCGCGCGTGCGAAAGGCGCTGGGAAAAGAACAATACTCAGACGGCACGCTCCGCACGCAATTTTCTCTCCTCGCCTTGGAAGAGGATACTTGCCTGGCGCGTGTGCCGGGGGGACAAGGCTACTACATGCGGCGAGATGGCGAGCCCCTGCAAGGTTTGCATGAGCTCATGTGCGACACCCCGGCGGAAACCCCACTGCACCGTGCTATGGCTGTTGCTATTCGACTGTACGACACCACCGGACAGAGCGTGTTTGCCTACCCGATTGCCGAGGAAAGTTGGAGTCATCCCGACCTCGTGGCGGTGCAGTGGCCGACCGGGTGCTGGGGCGAGGATGGCTGCTACCACATGACCCTGCGCAGCAAGAAGCAGAGCGCTGCCTACCGAGCGGTTTGCGTGAGTCTGCTCGATGATGAAGATGGCGTGCGCCGAGACTTTTTCCGCGCGCTCTCTTGCGGGGAATGGGCCGAGGAATCAGAGCTTCTCCTGGTTGGCAGCAACCCGAAAGTGGCGCCTTACGCTGCCAAATTGGGCACGCGCTACGGCATCGGCGTGCGCATGATCTGCATCGCCCCGGCAACTCTGCCACATGCGGACGAATTGCTGCGCATGGATACAATCGAGGCGCAAGCGCTCCTGTCCCGGTTGCCGCAGAGCACGTACGCCTCCCCGCAGCACCGTGCGCACCTTTTACGGAGCGAGGAAGAGCTGCCGGATGTGCAGCCGGTGCTGCAATGGGCGCAACAATGCGTGCAACGTGGCCGTGTAGAGGCCTATGAGCGCCGCGTAGCTGTCAACTAAACGATCCGTCATCCCATGTTCCGCAAACTTTCTACAATCGCACTCCTGGCAGCAGGGCTGTATGCCGCTGTCTCCTCCCTGTGGCAACTGGGGAACACGGTCGTCTTTGTGTGCAAAGCGCAGAAAGTGTCGGCCCTTGTCGTGGATGCAACCGAACGCCCCTTTGAAAGCATCTTCGAAATGCTCGAACACGGCAATATGCCTTGGGAAGGACATACAGCCTATCACCCATACCTGCGTTACAACCTCTTCGGTCGTCCCATTACCGACACAACCCTGCCCGACCTCGATAACCGCGATTATGCCAATGGTCAGCAGGTGGAGCTGCTGGTGCACCCTCAAAACACCCACATGCGCCACATCAACGAGGCCAAGTTCCTGTGGGTGGGCGATTTGACATTACTGGGCTGTGGCGCCCTCATGCTGTGGTTGGGCTGGCGTCTGCTGCGCCGCAGAGGAAAAACGGGAACTCAACGCCCTGCAAAAGGCCCTGAGCAAGCGCCGCGTCAACAATCATCTGCTCCGCCAACATCTGAGCCACCGCGCAAACGCCAGCAGAAGGCCCGCCCATCTGGAAAAACGCGCGGCAAAGCCAAACGCAACGCTCCTTCCAAAAAGCGCCGCGCCCCGTCCAAATCCTGACCCGCCATCCCATGGCGCTATCCCATTACTATCTGCTGACAAACAGATAAAACCGCCGCTGCCAAAGGAAAGCCGGATGCAAAAAGAAGCCATCGCCAGAGCCACGCGGAAAATCTGAACAATTCGCACGTGGTCAACAAATAGCAACTCATCAATCATAAATGACAGCCGTCGTTGGATGAAAGGAAAAAGCAGGAACTGACGCAAAGATTTCGGAAAAGTCGTAAATTCGTCTTGCGTTTTCTGCATGATGGGTGTATAACGCGGCGTCCTCACTTCCGCGATGGAAGATTTATTATAACTCTTCACTTCACAGCACTATGTCGAAACACTCCTCTTTGAAGGCCTCCGGCTCCGTTGGCGGAAAACGTTCCGTTCTCAAACGCTTTGAGCGTGTCAAGCTCCTCAAAGAGCGCGGTCAATGGAAGCAGGGGCAGAGTCCCATCGGTCTTCCCAAGACCAAGTTCGAAGCCTGATAGGGTAGAAAACCGGGCGTACCGCCGGTGGTGGCATGAAACTTTAACCCGGCCCCGCACTTGCCTCAGCAGTTGCGGGGTTCTTTTTATTCCAAACAAAAACATGAGCGAACCAAGTCAAAAGGATAACATCGCAGGCATCCGTATCAATAAATATCTGGTGAACTGTGGTTATGAATCTCGCCGTAAAGCTGATATGCTGGTGGCTGAGGGACTTGTTGAAATCAATGGCCAGCGGGCGGAAGCCGGCGCTCGCGTGAATGCGGGCGACTTCGTGAAGGTCAACGGCAAACAAGTCAAACCCAAGGCAGAAGTCACGCTCCTGCTCAATAAGCCGCGTGGCATTGTATGCAGCCGCGATCCGCAAGGAGCAGAGGGAACTGTGTATGACCTGCTGCCGCCGAAATACAGACACGTGAATTACGTGGGACGCCTGGATGCGGACAGCGAAGGACTGCTGCTACTTACCAGCCAAGGCGATTTCAACGACCGGATCACCCAGCCTAAATCACATGTCGAAAAAGAGTATTGGGTAACGCTCAATCAACCGTACGACAATGCCGCCTTGCTGCAGCTGCTCAAGGGGCTGCGCTTACCGGAGGGACAGGCGCGAGTGAAATACGTTGCGCGTCTCTCGCCTCGGCGTGCATGCGTGGTGCTGGAGCAGGGGTTGAAGCGCCAGATACGGCAAATGTTTGCTTGCCTGGGTCTGCGTGTGCGCAAACTAGTGCGCGTGCGCATCGGCTCCCTCTGGGGCGGGGATTTATTGCCCGGGCATGTTGCCGTGATGTCTCCCGAGCAGATGGAACTTGCCCTCACCAATCCCAAACGACGCAAGGGTCTGATCGGCGCCAACCAGGTTTTCTCAAGCTCCAATAAATTGACAGACGAGCAATTGGATGAAAAGCTCGACATGCAAGCCGCCCGTGCCGCCCTGCTGGACGAAGCCAATTACCAATTCAACCCGGATGACTTTGAAACGGAGGACGATGCGGCCAATTCTGCCTTTGAAAGGGATGAGGAGGAAGAAGACTTCCCGAAACTGCGTCCCCTGCCGCAGAAAAGCGCGCGCCCTGACCGCGGTCGCACACATGAGGTCCAGGCGCGCGGGGGGAGATACGATACGCCGGATGGCAGAAAACGCCCTTTCAGAAAATACGAGAAAGATGCCGGAAAAAACCGGTCACGCCACTTTGAAAAACGGCGAAATGGTGCGCGTGCAGAGCGCCCCTCGTACGGCGACTTCAGACGTGGCAAGGATGATGACGAGCGCTCGTTTCATCGCGGCAAACGCCCCTATGGCCACGGCGCCACGCGCCCAGGGAGCCGAGGAAGAAGCCACGCAGGCGCCCCACGGAAGTACGAAAAGAGAAGGTCCTTCCCGGAGGAGGCCCAGCGCCGAGGGAACTCCGCTCGTTCTCCACGACGCTTCAACAATCCCGACCGCCGCAAACGCACCTGACTTCCACATTTGTCCCAATAGGATTGCTCCATGCCCATTCAATACTCCTCCCATGCATTGACGGAAAATATTCCTGCACTTCCGACGCGCTAACTTCTCAAATCGTCAATCGTAAATGAATTTGGCTGTTCCTGACTCCATGTTTCGTTCTTTCTCCTCTCTCGCCCTGTCCTGCCTGCTCCTGATTGCACCGGGAGTCCGGGCGGATGATACGCCGAGCCTCAGCAGCGACAACCAGGCGCTCGAGCATCGTCTGCTCCCACTGAAAGAGCAGGCGGAAAAGGGCGATTTGCACGCCGCGCAGCAGGTGTACATGCGTTACGGCGTGGCAGGACATCCCGAACAGGCGCGCGCGTGGGCGGAACGTTACAACGAGTTGCTCCGTGAACGCGCGGACAAGGGCGATACGGATGCCATGCTCCAGCTGGGCGCGCGCTATCTTCGTGGCGGAGACTACACCCCGCGCGATCTCCCGAAAGCCACCGAATTATTCTCCCGTGCCGGGGAAGCCGGCGACCCCACCGGTCTTTACATGCTCGGCGAACTTTTTTCCGGAGCTGGCAACGCAGCGCAGGCGCAGCAATCTTACGCCCGTGCGTATGACGTCTACACCAAGCGCGCCGAGGACGACAAAGATGTCCAGGCCCTCTACTGGATCGGATTCATGGAGCAAAACGGCATCGGTACGACAAAAAACGCCGAGCAGGGTATCGCTCACTTGCAGCAGGCGGCTCAACTCGGCTCCGCCTGGGCTCAAGCGCAACTCTTCAAAACATTCTACAAGGGCATTGGCACCCCGCGTGACCCCGCCAAAGCCATCTCCTATGCCCGGCGCCTGGCCGATGAGCACAAGAACGCTCTCATGGCGTACGTGGTGGCATGCGCCTACCTGTACGGACGCGATGTGCCGCAAGACACCTCCACCGGCGAAACGTACCTGGACCGCGCGGTGGCGGGCAACATTCCCGATGCCATCTACCTGAAATCTGACCGTCTGGAACAAGCGGGGAAAAAGGCGGAAGCCCTGCCCCTGCTCCGCCAGGCTTCCAGCATGAAGCAAAAAGAAGCCATGGAACGATTGGGGACCCGTATGCTGCGTGGTGAAGCGGGCGTCACTCAGGATGTCGAACGCGGCCTCTTCCTGCTCGAAAACGCCGCCACGGCCCAGGCGTCCATGCACCTTGCACTCTACTACGAGGAAGTTGGCGAGCAGGATATTGCCGACTCCTGGTACGTGACAGCCTCCGACCGCGGCATGCCTCAAGCCATGGCGCGACGCGGCTTGCTGCACCTCATCCCCGGCAGATGCGTAACCTGGGACCCCACGCGCTGCTACCAATGGTGGCGCGCTGGAGCCGACCGGGGTGACTCCACCTGCAAGCTCTATTTGCGTCTCTTTTTGTACGTCTTCACTCCCCTGCTCCTCCTTCTTGTCTTTGCTTTGCCTGTTTTCATCGCTCGCCGCTACACAAAGCAAGCCGAGCGCGAACTTTCAAAAAACAAGAATTGATCCTCCCCTGATGATCCTCCCATTTCGAAAATCTTCTCAACGCGCAAGCGTTGCCTAAAGGGAGAAGGTCGCCAACGGCCGCTTTGTAAATAGCATCCGCATCAGGAAATGCGCTCGCCGCTCCTCTTCTGGATCCATCTCTCCAGCTTCTTCCGGTTCCTCTTCTCGTACCAGTTGTTGCATATCCTGTACTCTTTCCCCAATATCCTCACGGGATCCACGTAGTAGCTCACATGGCGCTTCCCTCCCCCTTCCGCTCCCCCGGCAGGCATCAACACCGCGTACGACAACCCGAACAACGCCTGCGAATACTCCTTGTCGCACAAATTCTCCACGAGCCTTCTGTCGTGGATCTCCGCAAGCATGTCCCGAAACCTCCCCTGCACAATCTCTCCGATCTTCTCCCCTCCCTTGGGCTTCCTCTGCTCCAAGTCTCCCCGCTCTTCCCGCATCTTCATCCATCGTTCGATGCTCTCCATATTCTTCCCATACCACTCCTTGCAAACCCGATACCCCTTGCCGAATGCCACCACCGGCTCCTCATCGTACCACATGTGCAGCTTCTTGCTCCATGTCTTCTCTGACACCGGCAGCAGCATCGCATACGGTATCCCAAAGGTCTTCTTGGAATACTTGATGTTGCACAATTCCCGCACAAGCCCCTCGTCCTTCAGCCGAGTGACCATCTCCCGGAACTTGTCGCGCAGAGCCTTGCTCACCCGCTTCTGCCTCTGCAACTCCCCCGCCATCCGCAAAATCTCCGCTCCGGACAAGGGAAGTTCCTCCTTTTCCAGCTTCTTTTCCCGCATCTCGGCAACCGCACGTATATACTCCTTATGGTAAGCCTTGCTCTTGTTAAAGACGTCCACCTTCGCCTTCTCCCATTTCGAAAGCTCCTTGAGCTTTCTCTTGTAATACGTGTAGGCAATGAACCATGCCGCGCCCATGGCGTTCAGCATTTCCTCCGCCTCGCTGTTTGGTACTTGATGTTTCATGGTGTTGGGTGGTGTTTTAATGCTTCACCGATGAATTGTGCGCATCGGCTTCCGGGTTTACCCTTTGCTTATGTTCATGACCAGACTTTCCATGGCGCTTCACCGCGTTCCCACATGCCGTTGAGCAGAGCTTTGTCGCGCTGCGTATCCATGCACTGCCAAAAGCCTCTGTGCTTGTAGGCTCCCAATTGCCCCGCACGTGCCAATTTCTCCAACGGCTCGCGTTCAAATGTCACGTCATCGCCGCTGCCAATGTAATCGAATACCTCAGGCTCGCAGACAAAGAAGCCTCCATTGATCCAGCTTGTATCATCCAGTGGCTTCTCGGCAAATTGTCCTACGCCTCCCTGCGCATCAATTCCCAACGCGCCAAAGCGCCCCGCCACTTGCACAGCTGTGAGCGTGCAGAGTCTGCCGCTCTTCTTATGGAACTCGAGCAGCGCAGGAATATCCACATTCGCCACTCCGTCGCCATAAGTAAGCAGAAAAGGTTCGACCCCGATGAAGGAGCGCGCCCGTGCGATACGTCCGCCGGTCATCGTGTGTTCGCCGGTGTAGAGCATCGAAATCTTCCACGGTTCCGTACGCATTTTGTGCAATTCCACGGTATTGTGCTCCATATCGACCGTAATATCGGAATACCGCTCATAGTAATTCACAAAGTAGCTCTTAATCACATGCGAGAGATAGCCTGTGAGTACCACGAACTCCTGGAATCCGTAGTAAGAGTACAACTTCATGATGTGCCAGAGAATCGGATGACCTCCGATCTGTACCATCGGCTTAGGGATTAACTGCGTCTCCTCCCCTAGCCGTGTACCAAGGCCACCTGCTAATAGAATGACTTTCATGAAAAAAGTGACGTGCTTTTATCAAATTCAGCGTATCATCGCGCGAAACTTGCGAATCCGCGTTTTGAGAGCTCTTTCTTTCTCCTTCAGGTTCCTCCGTGTCTTACCGAAGGTAAATTGACGCACAAGTCTCAAGATTCGCATCTTGAGCTTTATAGAAGGCATTTTGCGCCATTCGTTAAGCATTTTCTTAGCGTAAGCCTCCGTTTCTGAACCTCGTGTTTCTACCATCGTTCCAATCGTCATGGACAACACTCTCTCGTAAAATGGAGTTTCCCGAGCGTATTTCCACCATAGCCAGCCTAATGGAGCTGCGGGATTGATCCATGGCTTTTTGTTTGCTGCTCCCATAAAATGGAATACCTTCGCATGGCGTACAAGTTCAGTATACTCCTCTGTCTCATCGGCATCCAACGTTCCCCACTCGTCATAAGGATCGTGGGAAGATGGAACATTCCACTCCATCTCAAGACGAATCATTTTATGCTTAAGTAGCTTCATATATACGGCTTCTGTTAGGGTTCGCCACCGGTCCCGGAAAAGGAGATTGAGACCATTTTTGAAGAATTCCCCCTTCGTTAACAAAGGAATATTTAAAAGCATAACATCACCGTTAAAGCTCGGCTGCTCTTGTGAAATTCCCAGTTTTACACGATAAATATTCGGTGGCATACGCCAACTGTTCACGTCCTCCAGTTCCCAAGGCTCTTTATACTTTTCTTGTATCGTCTTCCTCTTACGGTCAACAAGTCGCCCATAAAACATATGTATGGCAGCCAAAAAATGATCACCAAGCTCCGTATCATAGAGTCCGGCTACATCCGTTTGAGCAATGACGTCTGCCGCAAGGCATACCACCTTTTCATAGTTTCTACAAACAAAAGGCACATATAGACGCAAGCATTCGTGCAGATTCCACCAAAAGTCCTCCTGTCGTAAGCCTTGATAAAGAAGTTCCATAAAGGGGGATCCATCTACCACCCGAATTGAACAGTTCTCGCGTCCTCTTACCAGAGATTGGAGCCCTTTCGCCTCCTCTTCTAGGACTCCGGACGATACTATAAGCAAGTCATAATTTCGCTGAAGGCTTGTATGCGCTATCACGGACTGAAGCGTCGTCGCAGCAATAGGTAGGTATTCTCTACTGCAAAATACTGCGACAGCTACATTATCTCCGGGGAAAGCCTGATGGAGATTAACTGTGCTTTTGCGCATCTGTTCGATGTCTTGAGGTGTTACTTCTTTTTTCATGTTAGTTGGGGAGACTATGGCTTGAAATATGATTACTCAGAAAAATTCAGGACTCGTTGGCGCGATTCAACTCTGCCGCAGGAGTATTCTTAAACAGCTTCATCATACATCTCTGTTGCTATATAGAGTTTCTTTTGCTTTTTGTGCTTCCTGTATTCTGGACCTAAGCGTTCTCTTCCTCTCTTTCCAATACTTCCTTCTTAGTATAGTAATGTGAGAAAGTATTCTAACTAATCTATAATTTCTTTTAAGTTTATGTAAATTTCCTATGTCGGAAGCTAGGGAAAGAGGAATCCCTTCTGCAGTGCGTATCTCATTACCCGGTACAATAATTTCATTAATCTCCAGCTTGAATGGGTCGTAAAAATTGTCGACCACAAATTGTAGATACGACATATGTACAACTGTTATATCTTTGCATAAGAAGGCAACAAGGTCCGTATAACCGGATCGACAGGTTGTGACGTGGTGGCAATGGACACCTAGCCAGACTGCTTCTTCCATACTCATATCGATCCATGTAGCTCCGCCCGGAAGTTCTAACGGTTCAATATTACTTACAATGACTTTGTACCCTCTGTCCGTCCATAACTGGGCCTCTTTTCCCCAATACATTTTCGCCGTAGCATCATCTCTTATCAATCCTCTTCCGCTGATAGATGTGGGGGATAGCAAAACAATTTTATCAAGCGGCGCAATTGAGGAAATTTTCTCCCGAAATTGCTCAGTTACAGAAATGTACCGAGCTGTAGGTCTCTGATAAACATCCGCAACAGGTTCATTCAAAGACAACATCCGTGCAAACCATTGCATACCGGTGAGCATTTCCCATTGTGCTTCCCTATGACACCAAGTATAGGGAAGCGCGGTACAGTCTCACGACATAGGTAACAGAAAAGTTTCAAAACATAGGTTACACATTTGATAGCAAAAATGGCA
>CANRNS010000052.1 GCA_947632055.1 uncultured Akkermansia sp. | reverse complement strand
CTCTAGCATGCTTTGAACTTCTTGGCACCCTTTTTTGTGCCAAGAACCTGTTGCATTTAATTTTGCAATCCACAATTCGACAGCCGCGCCGTGATTTTTCTTCCTATATTTCCTCGTCTGTGTTACACTCCTTTTAGCGTATGGAGACGATAACCCGTCCAGCAACAGAATTGGCGAAGCGAAAGGCAGCCGCCAAGGCGTTTGCAGACAAATGGACAGCGGCGCCGGGCGATGAGAAGCAGGGAACGCAGAGCTTCTGGATTGAACTCTTGCAAGAGGTGCTTGGCGTGCGCAGCGACAGCCGGACGATCAGCTTTGAAATGCGCGTGAAGGTAGGCAACTCTACCCGCTTCATTGATGCTTACCTGCCGGATACCCGGGTGCTTATTGAGCAGAAGAGCAGCAGCGTTGATATGGACGCGCCGCAAATGCAGTCCGGCGGGGATATGTTGACGCCCTACGAGCAAGCCAAACGTTACTCGGACAATCTGCCCGTAGATAAACACGCGCGCTGGATTGTGACCTGCAACTTCCGCGAGATTCGTATTCACGATATGAACGCGGCGAAGCCCGCCGTACCGGTGAGCCGTATCGCTCTTTCCGAACTTCCCGAGCAGTGGCACCTCTTGCAGTTTCTCGTCGATGCCCACAATTCCCGCGTTGAAAAGGAGAAGGAAATGTCCATGCAGGCGGGCGTTCTCATTTCCCGGATTTACAACGCGCTTCTTGAAAATGCGGAGAGCGGGAAAGACGCCGCCACGCTACAAAGCATGAATAAGTTTTGCGTTCGCCTCGTGTTCTGCCTTTATGCGGAGGATTCCGGACTCTTCCGAAAGAATCAGTTTTGGGATTATCTGGCAGACGCCGAAGAGAACCCGCGCGATATGCGTTCACGTATCTTGCAGCTTTTCCACGCGCTCAATAGGGACCCCGAAAGGCGCGACCGCTACGACAAGGAACTTCTGGCTTTCCCGTACGTGGACGGCGGTCTTTTCGATGACGGCGGGCAGGAAATTCTTGACATTCCCATGTTGGATAAGAACCTGTGCAGGCTGATTAAGGACGCGGCGCATTTTGACTGGCGCGAAATCTCCCCGACTATCTTCGGCGGGCTGTTTGAAAGCACGCTCAACCCGGAGACCCGGAGAATTGGCGGAATGCACTATACCAGCGTGGAGAATATCCACAAGGTGATTGACCCGCTTTTTCTGGACGCCCTTAAGGAGGAACTGCGCTCCATTGCAGAAGCCAAGCGCGGCAGTGAGAAGGCGCGTGCCAAAAAGCTGGAAGAATACCGCGACAAACTCTCTTCCCTGATTTTCCTTGACCCGGCTTGCGGCTCCGGCAACTTCCTCACCGAAACATTCATTTCTCTTCGACGGCTGGAAAATGACGCCCTGCGTTACCTTTCCAACGGGCAAGGCAGTTTCGGCGGTGAGCTTTCTCGCGTGAAGGTTACCATGCAGCAATTCTACGGAATTGAGATTAACGATTTCGCCGTATCGGTTGCTAAGGCGGCTCTCTGGATAGCGGACGCGCAAATGTGGCAGGAAACGCAGGAGTTCTCCACGCAAGAGCTCCCCGACTTCCTGCCCCTGAGAGGGTACGACAACATACGCGAGAATGACGCCCTTCTCTTAAACTGGACGGAGAACACTCCCGCCCAACACGTGGACTACATCATCAGCAATCCGCCCTTTGTGGGAGCGCGGTACATGAGCAAGGAGCAAAAGGAGGGCTTATTACAGGTCTGCAAAGGCATTCACGGCGCGGGAGACCTGGACTATGTTTCGGCATGGTTTGTCAAGGCAGCGGAAATCATGCAGCAAGATCCGTCTACCCGTACAACCTTTGTGGCAACGAACTCCATAACGCAAGGGCAATCTGTCGCTCTTCTTTGGCGGCATATCCTTCAAGAGCGCGGCTTAAAAATCAACTTTGCCTACCGTACGTTCAAATGGATGAACGAGACGAAGGACACGGCGGCGGTTCATTGCGTCATTGTCGGATTCAGTGGGCAGAAAACACCCTGCCGCCTGTTCGATGAACAAGGAGAAGAACACACTGTTTCACGGCTCAATGGCTACCTGATGGAAGCGCAGGACGCCTTTATCACCAAGCGCACGAAACCGCTCTGCAACGTCCCAGAAGTAGGAATTGGCAACAAACCTATTGATGGAGGTTACTACCTCTTTACCCTGGAAGAAAAGGAAGCATTCTTGGCGCAAGAACCGGGTGCAGCCCCCTATTTTCATCCTTGGATGGGCGCAGAAGAACTCATCAACGGGAAAAAACGCTTTTGCCTATGGCTTGGAGACATAGCACCGAACATTTTGCGTACGCTCCCCCACTGTATGGAACGCGTGGAAAAAGTACGAGCTTACCGCGCCGCTAGCAAGAGCGCGCCGACACGGAAAATAGCCGATACTCCCCGTCGCTTCCACGTAGAAAATATGCCACAAGGGATTTATGTTGTCATCCCGAGAGTTTCTTCGGAAAGACGCTTTTATATTCCTCTGTGTTTCGTTACAGGAGAAACTATTGCCGGTGATTCCACTCTCATCATCCCAGATGCCACTCTCTACCACTTCGGCGTTCTTATTTCCGCCATGCACATGGCATGGATGCGCGCCGTGGCGGGCAGATTAGAAATGCGCTATCGCTATTCCGGTGGAGTCGTTTACAACAATTTCCCGTGGGCGACACCTACCGACAAGCAACGCGAAAGGATAGAGGCTTGCGCGCAGGCAGTTTTAGACGCGCGCTCAAAGTACCCCGAAAGCACGCTTGCGGATTTGTACGACCCAACCACCATGCCCGATGATTTGCGTAAGGCTCACCGAGATGTGGATGCCGCCGTTGATGCCGCCTATGGGAGGAAGTTCGCCGATGATTCCGACCGCGTAGCTCATTTGTTTACGCTGTACCAAAAACTCACGGAGCAGGGGAAATAAAGAAAGTGCGCTGGCGTGCGAGATCCGGGCTTGCATTCTGGGGGCAACGTGTTACGATAGAACACGAACTTACCCACACGCGAATATGAAATTGATCAGTGGAACCGCGCACCCCCAGTTGGCAAAGGACATAGCAGATGTGATGGGTCTTCCTCTCTGCGATGCTGCCGTCAATACCTTCCCCGATGGTGAAAGTTTCGTCCAGATCAAGGAGAGTATCCGCGGGGCGGATGTTTTCATCATCCAGCCGACCTGTCCGCCCACGAATCACAACATGATGGAGTTGTTGGTGATGGTGGATGCGGTGCGGCGAGCGAGTGCGAGTCGGATTACGGCAGTGATGCCATTTTACGGTTATGCGCGGCAGGATCGCAAGGACAAGCCGAGAGTGCCCATCACTTCCAAACTGGTGGCTAATTTGCTGACGGCTGCCGGCGTCAATCGCGTGCTCACGATGGATCTTCATGCGGCGCAGATTCAGGGCTTTTTTGAAATACCAGTGGATCATCTGTACTCGCTTCCCGTGCTGCTCAAGCACCTCAAGGAGCACTACGTGAAAGATCTCAATAATTTGGTCGTCGTTTCCCCGGATATCGGCGGTGTGAAGACCGCCAAGAATTATGCCAACATTTTGGGTACTCAGCTGGCCATTGTCGCTAAGCAGCGCATTTCCGCCACGGAGGTGGATGCCCACGCCGTGATAGGCGATGTGGATGGCAAGGACGTGCTGCTGGTGGATGATATGACGGAATCCGGCGGGACCTTGTGCGCGGCGGCCGCAATTTTGAAAGAGCATGGGGCGGCGCGTATCTTTGCGGGGGTGTCGCACGCCGTGCTCAATGCGAAGGCTCGTGAGAAGCTGGTGGCGAGTCCGATTGAGCGCTTGCTTACCTCCGACTCCGTGCCCATGGCTTACGGCGAGCATGTGGACACGGTGAGCATTGCGCCGTTGTTTGCGCAGGCCATAGCCAACATCCACAACAATGATTCCGTGACCCACCTGTTCGAGGTGTGAGAGTCAAGGACAAGCTAGGATTTTGCTTTTTTCCGCGTGGGAGCGTTCGCAGGTTCGCGCAGAAGGCGGCACACGCACAGCGTGAGCAGTCCCCAGACAAATCCGATGGAGAGAATCATGGTGATGAGGCCGGCGAGTGTCATGGCGTTGGAGGGGTGAGCTTGGCAGGGCGTTTGTGGAAACGGCGCGAGGTGTGCACCACAAAAGTCATGAAGATGTAGATGATCAGCATCCATGCCATGGGGAGAAGCGCCCCGGGTTTGCCGTCCAGCAAATTGTGGATGTGTTCGCTGGTGGATTGGAAGATGTTCTTATAGAGCCACGAACCGAAAATGATCAAGAGGATGGTCGGGGTAATCCAGTTGATGACGAAGCCGAGACCGCGGGGCAGGGGAATGCGTGAACCGCGCCCAAGCTCGCGGATGCCGTTGCGCGTGCCCCACACCGCCCGAAACAGGACGAGGTAGAGCGCAGAGATGAGGTAGAGGCACATGGTGCCCATCCAGAAATCAAGCGTGCTGAGCGCCATCATGCCTTCCCCGGTGTACCACGATACGGCAAAGGCCCCCACGATGATGATGAGCCCGGCCATTACCACGCTCTGCGTGCGCGTGAGACGCCAGAACTCTTCCAGAAAGGCCATTGTGGGCTGAAGGATGGAGATCGAGCTGGTGACAGCAGCCAGGAAGAGCAACCCAAAGAAAAGCGTGCCAAAAATGCGCCCGCCGGGCATCGCGGCAAAGACCTCCGGCAGCACGTTGAAGCCCAGACCAAAGGTGCTGGCGTCGGCCGCGGCCGCCACGCCCAGCAGGGAAACTGCCGCCGGTACGATCATCATGCCGGCCAATCCCACTTCCACAGCCTCGTTGGCAGCGTTGGCCGTGAGCGACACGAGGGCGATGTCCTTGCGCCGCGCCACGTAGCTTGCGTAGGTAAGTACTGTTCCAAATCCAATGGAAAGGGAGAAAAAGATTTGTCCGGCCGCAGTGATCCAGAGGTCGGGATTCATCAGCCCGCGAATGAGCGAGATATGCTCGCGCACGACTTGTTTGCCGGGAAAGTCCTGCTGCACCCGCCGGTATATTTGGGAGGCTTGTTGCTCGGTAGCTGCGACAGGGATCATCTCGACTGTTTTGCCCTCGACCATCAGCACCGTTTTAGAGGGGTTCCACATGTAGCCGAGCCCCTGGTCCACGTTGCGGTAAGGATGCGTGGCGTCCGGCGTGCCCAGAGTGAGTACGCGCACCAAAATCACGAGCGCCGTGATGAGCAACACCGGCACGCTCCACTTGCAGAACCACTCAATGCCCCGCGTGATGCCCCGGTAAAGCAAATACAAATTCGCCAAGATAGCAATGCCGAAAAAATAGGGCAGGGAACTCGCGCCGCTGTATGCAGCGCCATCCGCATGGCTCCCGGTAAAGCGGGCAAAAAAGTCGGCAAACTCCGCGCTGTCGTGCAGGTTGAGCGCCCCGGTGGCCGTACTCCAGCAGTAGCCAAGTGTCCAGCCTTCCAGGTACATGTAGTACATGCCGATGCCCAGTGGCGCCAGCACCCCGGCAATTCCCAGGTATTTCCATACGGAGGAGTGGCTGATGAGCATGAAAGCCGAGGCGCAGCTGTGCCCGCCGAGCACTCCGCTGCGCCGTCCGATAGCCCATTCCACCCAGCAGAGCGGTACGCCCAGCAGCAGAAACGCGCTAAAATAGGCAATCATGAAAGCCCCGCCCCCGTACTGCGCCGCCAGTCCGGGAAAACGCAGGAAATTCCCGAAGCCCACGGCGCTCCCCGCCACAGCCAGCATGGTCCCTAGCTGGGAGTTCCACGTGATGGCCGGAGCTGGATCACTCTTGGACGGCATTCGTAGGAGAGGGTTTTTCCGGAGCTGTCAGCGGCGCCGTGGATTCCATGGCGCTCGGGGTCGGCTGCTTCATGTCGGCGGGAGCGGGGGAAGTCCGCTTCCGGGAGGTCGGTGCGGATGCTCGTTTCTTGGGCGTACGGGTCTTTCGTTTGCGTGCGGGACGCCCCTCTTTGGTCTTTGCCGTGCTCTTGCTCGCCTTGCGCTTTTTGGTCGCTTGCTTTTTCTGATCCGGCAGCGTCGCATTGGGGCTGCCTGCGGCTTCCGGCAACGCGTTTTTGCGGGGACGTCCCCGACGCTTGGGAGCCGCCGTTTCCTTTTCGCTCGCGGGCGCCTCGGCTTGCACGTTGCGCGGACGCCCTCGACGCTTGGGAGCCGCCGTTTCCCTTTCGCTGGCGGGCGCCTCGGCTTGCACGTTGCGGGGACGTCCCCGACGCTTGGGAGCCGCCGTTTCCTTTTCGTTTGCGGACGCTTTCGCCTGCACGTTACGCGGACGTCCCCGACGCTTGCCCGTGCCGGGACGGGCAGCATCGGCAACATGCGTGGTGAGCTCATGCAGCTTCATCAGATCACCCAACAGGGCCGTTGCCGTGCTTGCTACGCTTGGGCTACGCCGGGAGCTTGCCGAAGGCGCCAAAGGGGAGGTGAGGTGTTTGTAGATGGCTTCGACCCATTTGAAAAGCTCGGAGAGCGCCAGTATAGCCAGCGCTCCCTGTGTCGTATGGACGCGGTCTGCAATTTGGGTCAGAGTTTTGACATCCTTGCGCGTCAGTGTAGCCGGGATTTTCGCCGCTCCCTTTTCAGGTGTCGGCTTTCGTCCCCTTGTTCTTTTGCCTTTCGGCGTCGCGTCTGAGGTCTTGTTGGTGGATTTTTTTGGCATAGCAGTTGTTGTTTTGTTGTGAGTTTGCAGGGTTTAATTCCATCCGTTGATATCGTCCGGGATATCATTGATGTAGTCGGGAGTGGCAGAGGGGGCGGATGTCGGAGCAGGCATGGAATCCGGCGCAACATTGGGATCAGGTCCGGTCGGAAGTTTTGCGGGTTCCGGTGCAGTCGGCATTGCAGGCTCCTGGGTTGGGGCGGCTTGTGGCAGAGGAGCATTGCCGGTTCCCGTTTGCAGCGTTGATGACTGACGTTCGGAGAAAGCTCCCGTCTCTGCCAGGCTCGGGGGCGTAACTCCACGGCCGGGTTGTTCCGGCTCAGCTACATTGCGATAGAGGAATACGCGATCGCCGCTCACCACGTTGCCAGATCGAATATCCGCTACCACCATCCCATTTCGCGGCTTGCTGTTCTCTGCCACCATCAAGTTGCCGATGCGCGATGTCGATCCATCCGCCGGGTGCGAGATGAGCGTAGTCCCCGGACCAGGAAGCGGACCAATGATTCGCAAAAGAGCAAACTTCTGCCCGGGGTATACCTGCTGCACGGCGCCCAAATGCAATGGCGGCGGCGTCTTCTTTTCCTCCGGTTTTTGCGGTTTATTCTGCGCCCACCATGATGAGCATGAGCAGCATAATACGACCGACAACGCGTACACAAGGATTCGGCTTACCTCACGCATTCCTCAACCTTACACCATAAATCACAATTCGTCAAGTGTCGCTGCGCGGTCTTCATGGCAAGCGCCATTAGAAAGTGCGTTTGCCATTGAGGATTGACGATTGGCGAATTATGATTTGTTGATCATGTGCTCGTTGCGAAGATTTTTCGAATCATCAACGGAGGCAGAGAGCCCTGAGAGCCACCATCATGATGACCGCATGCCGGGATCGCTTTCTCTTGGGGCAGATGTGTCTCTTAACTGCGTTTGCTGCGATTTCACATGAGATCGTCATTGACTATGAAAAAAAGGTGGGGCATAATGGAAGAGATGGACTTTGGGGAAATAGAGCAGCTTGTAGCGAGAGGCGAAAGCGCAACGCTGGAGCTGAAGCAATCAACCGGGGAGCTCCGCAAAGGAATGGAGACCGCATGCGCTTTCCTCAATTCCGAGGGAGGATGGTTGCTCTTCGGGGTAACTCCCGGCATGAAGATCATCGGTCAAAAAGTAACGGATAAAACACGCCAGGAGGTCGCTTATCATCTGCGCAAAATGGATCCGGTGGTTGAAGTAGAGGCTGAGTATGTAGAAGTTCCAGGCAGGCCGGGTCACTACGTCATAGCTCTCCATTTTGACACAACCCAATGCACAAATAGCCCTTATTGCTACGATGGTCGTCCCTTTTACAAAGTGGAAAGTACAACTGTGACTATGCCGCGCATCCTGTATGAGGAAAAATTGCGTCGAAGCAACCCCCAACGATTTAGCTGGGAGAATACTCCCGCGAATGGGATTGGACCGGATGATCTGGACATGGAGCTTGTTCATCAAACTTTGTACGATGGCATCGCGAGTCACCGCATTCCTGCATTGACAATGGTCGTTCAGGACTCCGTCAAAATTTTGCGAAAACTGGGAGTTGCCGGAGATGATGGTACGCTTTATAATGCGGCGCTCGTCCTTTTCGGCAAAGATCCTGCTATGAGGTATCCGCAGTGCAAGGTTCGTCTTGCCCGCTTTGAAGGTACGGATAAGGTAGCTATTCGGGATCAGACGATTTGCGCAAAAAATCTCTTCGAGCAATACAATGCCGTCGTAGATTTTTGCCTGAAACATCTCAACCTCAGCGGGCACGTTGACGGCGCTTTCCGCAAGGATACGCTCACGGTTCCACTCAATGTAATTCGCGAGGCTGCCGTGAATATGATTTGCCATCGCTCGTGGGATGCCCGGAATATGACTCCGACTGTAGCTATTTACGAGGATCGCATCGTCTTTCAAAATCCGGGAGCTTTCCCGAGTGGTACACGCTGGCAGGATTTTGCAGACAATCGTCTCAATTCCCGTCCTCCGAATCCCACCATAGCTGATGTTTTTTATAGCCGTGGCATCATTGAGAGTTGGGGTCGTGGCATTGGTCTGATTATGGAGGAATGCCGCGAGAAGGGGTTGCCTCCCCCTCATTATGAAACTTTGGCCTCCTCCGTCAGTTTGACAATCCAGTTCCCGGTTCATTTGGGCTATTTGCGAAGCTCTTCCAGGTTGGTGGCGAGGGAAGAGAGCAAGAACGTTCAGCGTATCAAAAAGAGCATCCTTGATTTTTGCAAAACGCCGCGCAGCGTGACAGAGATTTTGGAGATGCTTCAGATGAAAGATAAAAAGTGGCTGCGTCAACACTATCTCCTCCCCCTCCTCCATTCCGGTAATTTGGAACTGACAATCCCCGAAAGACCAAATAACAGACAGCAGAAGTACAGGACGAAGAAGGCGGCGGATTCCCCCCCAGTCATCCCCCCCAGTCATCCCCCCCAGTCATCCAGGGTGTTGCGCACGACAACCGCATTGGGGAGAAGTGAAACAAAAGGGCGGGACAGACAAGCAAGATGAGCGAATAACAGAGGAGTATGCTCGGAATCTGCGAACACTGGGCAGACTACACGCCAATCCGTACGTAACGGAAAGGATACGAAAAGGCATGTATATGGAGGGAGGAAGAATGTACGCAGCACGATTGAAGAGGCGATGGTATCCGTCCACAGGTGTAAAGGAGGCGAGGTGAAACAATTTCTCGAAAAGATGCTGACGGCAGGGAAAGCCACATCGTAAAAGATCAACGTTTTGCGTTGAATTTGCTTATTCCTGGGTCAAATTTGCATTCCAGGGGGCATAGCGGAGGAGACGGGCATCGCGCAAATCGACGGCGAAGGGGGAGGCGTGTTGGAACCAGGCGCCGGTGGAGAAGATGCGGCGATGGGGCGAGCGCCACTGGCCGGGGCGGTGGAAATGGCCGATGACGAGGAGATTGGTGGAGGGCAGGAAACGATTGCAGAAGGCCTGGGCGCGGCGTCCGCAGCTGAGCCAGGCGGCGAGGATATGCAGCGGGCGCTGAGGCGGCCAAAAGCAATAATAGGCCTCGCGCAGGAGGCGGAAGGAAGCGGGAGACGGGATGGAGGTAGGGACGTGGAGGCCGAGGAGATGAGAGAGATCGCGGGCGAGGAGGAGGCGCTCTTCTAAATGATGGGCAGCCAGGGGGCGGGAGGCGATCATGCGCTTGACCTCGGCGGCGCAAGCGAAGAATTCGCGGCTCCACGGGGAAATGCAGGGGAGGAGGGCGTGGCCGTGCATGACGGCGACTTTGGCATTCCAGAGCAAGGCGAGTTGGGCATCGACATCTGGGTCGTGGTTGCCGGAGAGTTCGACGAGATGGAGTCCGCGTTGATGGCAGAGCGCGCGCAGCTCGTCGCGGCATTGCATGCTGCGGTCGCGCTCGGGGGAGGTGAGGCGCGTTTCGGCGGTGTCCCCCGCGAGGATGAGCATATCCACGCCGGACATGCTTTCCACGAGTTGGCGCGGGGAGGGGGCGGAGCTGCGCGGATGCGCAAGGTGGAGGTCGGAAAGGATGCGTACGGTGCAGCCCGGCGGCGGCTCGATGTGCAGGATGGCGGACATGCTCAGGGCGTGGGTTGTCGGCGCTGGCGCACGGCTTCGAAGAGGCAGACGCCGGCGGCCACCGATACATTCAGGCAGGGCACGCAGCCTGCCATGGGGATGCGCACGAGGAAGTCGCAGGTTTCGGTGGTGAGGCGGCGCATGCCGGCGCCCTCGGCGCCGAGGATGATGGCGATGGGACCGCGCAGGTCGGTGTCGTAGAGCGAGCGATCGGCGCGGTCGGAAGCGCCGACGAGCCAGATGCCGGCCTGCTGCATGGCGCGGAGGGAGCGGGCGAGGTTTGTGACTTGGATGAAGGGGACTTTTTCCGCGGCGCCAACGGAGACGCGGAGCACGGTTTCGGTGATGCCGACTGATTTGTCGCGCGGGGCGATGACGGCGGCAACGCCCGCGCCATCGGCTGTGCGGAGGATGGCGCCCAGGTTGTGGGGATCTTGCACGCAATCGAGCACGAGGTAGAGGCCGACGGGTTGCTGCTGGATGATGGCGGTCAACTGGGCTTCATCGCCGGCCGGGATGGCGATTTGGGCGGGGCTGCGGTCGGGCTTTGCCGAGGCGTGGACGTGTTTATTGATGCGGGCGATGTGCGGGTTGGACTTCATGGGCGGGGGAGGTGAGGAGATGGAGGATGGCCGAGGCGGCGAAGAAGCCGAAGGAGCCGGTGATGGGCGTGGCGGAGCCAAAGCCGGCCGCGCAGCCGAGACCGCCGACTTGCCCGGGTTCCCGCTCCGGGCCGACGCTGCCGTCGCATTGCGGATACACGGGCGACTCCGCGCTGTATACGCAGGGAATGCCAATTTCCGCGCAGCGATCGCCGAGGGGCAGTCCGTATTGCTGCCGCAGGATTTTGCGCAGGCGCACCAGCATGGGGTCATGCGTCGTGCGCGCCAGATCCGTCAGGCGTATGCTGCCTGCGTGGCGTCTGCCGCCCGCGCCGCCGCACGTCACTACCGGCACTCCTCGCTTGCGGCATTCGGCTATCAGGTGGGCCTTGGCTTGCATGGAGTCGATGGCGTCCGCCACGGCGGTGGGTTCGTGCTCAAAGAGGATTTCCGGGGCGCTCGCTTTGTAAAAGCAGGGCAGGGCGATGACCTGGATCGCCGGGTTGACGCTGCGCAGGCGTTCCGCCATGACCTCGACTTTCATCCGCCCGTAGTTGCCATTGAGAGCGTGGAGTTGGCGGTTGGTGTTGGTGATGCAGATGTCATCCGCATCCATGAGAATGAGACAGCCCACGCCGCTGCGGGCAAGAGCCTCGGCCACCCAGGAGCCGACGCCTCCGATGCCGACCACGGCTACGCGGGCGCGGGCAATGCGCTCTGCCGCTTCTCGCCCGTACAGCCGACAAATGCCGCCGAATCTTTCCTCATCCATCATGGTTCCTTCTGCAGTTCGAGATTCAGCGGCTGAATTCTGGTGGCATGCCCCGTGGCGTCATCGGTCTCGATGAGCGCGCCGCTCACCCTCGCGGGCCATCCGGCAACCGGCAGCTTGCAAGGCAATCCGCTCACCATGCCGTCCAGGACAGCTTGCTCCTCGCGTCCAATGACGCCGTCCCTGCTGCCGCACATTCCCACATCAGTCATGTACGCCGTGCCTCCGGGCAGGATGCAGGCATCTGCCGTCTGCACGTGCGTGTGCGTGCCGAGCACGGCGCTTGCCAGCCCATCCAGTCGCCGTCCCAGAGCTACTTTTTCGCCGGTGGATTCCGCGTGGAAATCAACCAAGATGGCGCGCGCGCCTTGCTCCCTCAGCCGCAGCACCTCCTCGTAGCCCGTCGTGAAGGGGTTGAGAGCCCCCGGCCGCATCATGCTGCGCCCCATCAGACTGACGATGCCTACCCGACCCTGCGGGCTTGTGAACAGGATGCTTCCGCGCCCCGGGGTGCCGGGCTGCAGGTTGTGCGGACGCAGAATGCGGGGTTCGTCATCCGCGTGTTCGATGTAGTCGGATTGGTCCCAAGCGTGGTCGCCGAGCGTGATGACGCTGACGCCATACTCCATGAGGCGGTGGGCCACAGCGGGAGTAATGCCGCGTCCGCCCGCGGCGTTTTCCGCATTGGCGATGAAGAGGACGGGGTCATACTGTCGGCGCCATTGCGTGATGGCGAGCCGCAGCGCCTCGCGCCCGGTGCTGCCCACCACGTCGCCTGTAAAAATCAATCTCATGCTCACACTATTGCCCGGGAGCGCATGGCACCACGGTCACGGGTATGTTGGCCGTGCGCACAAGTTTGGCCGCCGTGCTGCCGAGCAGGATGGAGGAAAGCAGGGAGTGATGCCGATTCCCGATGACGAGCATGTCGATGTTGTGCCGCTGGCAGAACTGATGAATGCACTCGACGACATCGTCCGATTCTTCCGCTTTTCCGTAGATGGGTATGTCCCATTTTTTGCTGATTTTTTCCGCCGCGCGGTGGGCGCGCTCATTCGTCAACTCCAGCAGGGATACGTGCCGCATTTCTTGTCCCTCCCCGGCCTTGCCCTCCATCGTCAGACACCCCGCGGCGTCCATCATGCACGGCTCCACGGCGTGCAACAAGTACATCTTCCCTCCACTCTGCCGCACCAAGTTGGCGGCAAAGTCCACTACCGCTCTCCCATCTTCAGAAAAATCTGTCGCGACCAGTACTCTCAGCATGTCGGTATTCTACCACTTCACGCCCCGCGCAAGCAAGTTTTTTTCATCAGGCGTCCCAAGAATGTGGATTGCAAAATTAAATGCAACAGGTTCTTGGCACAAAAAAGGGTGCCAAGAAGTTCAAAGCATGCTAGA
>CANRNS010000051.1 GCA_947632055.1 uncultured Akkermansia sp. | reverse complement strand
ACTCTAGCATGCTTTGAACTTCTTGGCACCCTTTTTTGTGCCAAGAACCTGTTGCATTTAATCTTGCAATCCACAAATGTAATTTTTTTGCATTTTGGTATTGACTTTTTCATCAATTTTGCCAATTTATGCATCATATGCTCATTAATTTTACATTTAAAAATTTTCGTTCTTTCGGTAGTGAAGAGGGATTCGACATGATAGCGGGGAAGATACGGGAGGACGCGGCGTCATGCTTGTCGGTGCCAGATAATTCCAAGATGAAGTTACTGCCTGTGGCCGCGATTTATGGGGCAAATGCATCAGGGAAATCAACTCTTGTGCAGGCCTTGGCGTGGCTGCATGATGCGGTACGAAGAGGACGTTTTTACACGACACCTTTTGTACTGAAGAAAGAAAGCCTGCATGAACCTACGGAATTTTGCATTCGGATGCTGATAAACGGGAGAATATGGGAGTATTGCATGAAGACACATGCAGCGGACGTTGTAGAGGAAACACTCATGGAAGTCAAGAAGGACAAGAGAGATGTGGTATACGAACGGAGGCCGGGGAAATTTCATTTGGGTAAAGGAATAGACCTTGGAAAGAAGGAGCGCCAATATGCCGAGCAACTGGGGAGTTCTCTTCCTAAAGAAAAGATACTCCTGAGCACGGTCATTGAGTTAAAGGTGCCGGAATTGACAGAACGAGTTGCTCCGGTACACAAATGGTTGACGGACACGTTGTGCCCCATCGGAGCAAACAGCGGACGCATGTATTTGGCGCGAGATTTGGGAAGTTCCCCCGAATTGTACGGGGAAGCCCTCCGAAGAGCAGACACAGGAATAACGGGATTGCATCTCATGAACATTCCCATGGATGAGGCCGGTGTATCCGAAACAAAGTTGGAGAAGTTCCGCCTTTCCAACGAAAAAGTTTTGTACTCTGATTTTGGAGCGGTACAAATTATGAAGGAGGACAACTCGCTAAAGGCGTATCGCTGGGCCATGGAGCACCGGACGCATGAGAAGGAAAAACATGTCGTTTTTCCATTTGAAATGGAATCTGATGGTACAATGCGTTATCTGAATTTGCTGCCTATGCTTTTTTCTCAAAGCAATGAAGAACGCGTGTACGTCGTTGATGAGTTGGATCGCAGTTTGCATCCAACCCTAGTGGAAATGCTTATCAGTAAACATCTGGAGAGGGCGCGTCAAGGCGTACGTCAGCAATTAATTTTTACGACGCACGATGTACAATTGATGGAGGGCACTTTGCTCCGTCGAGATGAGATATGGTTTGTTGAAAAAAAGAGGGATGGGGTCTCTCATGTCTACCCCTTGTCAGAATTTCGGTATAGGAAAGAGTTAAACCTGCGCAAAGGATACATGGAAGGGCGTTTCGGTGCAGTTCCCCGAGTATTGGATTTTGAGACTGAGAAGCTATGAAAAAGAGTCACTCTCAAAATAGCATCATCCCTAACTTTCGAAGGATGCAGAGCCGTGCATCCGGAAAGGTCATTTATATTGTGTCGGAAGGCAAACTTACAGAGAGATCCTACATGGACCTCATTGTGGATTTGCTTGCAGATGAGTTGCGCGATGTCAACATCAAATACTCAAAACCCAAAAACACCACGATCCCAGCTCTCCTGAAGAGTGCTCAAGGTATACAAAGGCAACCGGGAGATGAAGTTTGGATTGTACTGGATCGAGATGAAGGGAATCGAAAAGATGAGAAACAATGGCAAGAGCTTGCTCACTGGGAAAACGAGTCGTCCAATCATCATATCGCAATCAGTAATCCGCGATTTGAATACTGGCTCCTGTTCCATTTTGAGGAAGCGCCAAGAAAAGAAGACGCAAAGAGTGACTCTTATTTTGTGAAGAAAAATTATTTCCCGAAATATGACCGGAGAAAGAGGGTGCCATCCAACAAAGAAAAAATCAACTTAAAAACTTTGGACCTTGCCATCAAGCGCACCAAAAAACACCCATGTCCAACACCGCAAAATCCTGAGTGCATTGGTACAGGTATGTATAAGCTCATGCAAAGTGTCCTGAAAATTGCCGCTGCCAATAAAAAACACCTCAAAGGTCAATAAAACAGCTCTCCGGCAAATTCGCTGAGGCAGATAGTGATGAGATATGAGATAAGATCGGCACTTCAACCTTGCATTCTCTGCAACACTCGTTGCAACATAGAGAACGGTTGACGATTTTTTGATAATCCGCGCGTTGCGCAGTTTTTTGAATCATGAACGCAGGCATGCGGTTGTCCTGCGCAAGGCAACCCGAACTTCTCCCACACCGCCGGACTTAATGGATGCGGCGCAAGAGATAGTGAAGCAGATCGGGGATGGCGATCCTCTCCTGCTGCATGCTGTCGCGGTGGCGTACGGTCACCGTGCCTTTCAGAGCCGAGTCTCCATTTTCGCCTTCGCCCAAGGTGTCAAAATCCACGGTGATGCAATAGGGCGTGCCGATCTCGTCTTGGCGACGGTAGCGACGTCCCACCGCTCCGGCCTCATCATAAAACACGTTCATGTACGGGCGCAGCATGGCCTCGATCTCGTGCGCGATGCGCACCTGCTCTTCATTTTTCTTGAGAAGGGGGAAAATGGCAGCCTTTACAGGCGCTACACGCGGGTGGAAGTGCATCACGATACGCACGTCGCTCTTGCCCTCAGTACCCAGCTCCTCCTCATCATACGCCTCGCAAATGAGCGCAAGCACTGTGCGGTCACACCCCGCGGAGGGCTCCACAACGTGCGGGATAAAGCGTTCGCGCGTGGCCTCATCAAAGTATTCCATCGGTTTGCCCGACCCCTCCTGATGGCGCGTCAGGTCGTAATCCGTGCGGTAGGCAATGCCCTGCAATTCCTGCACTCCAAAGGGGAATGCGTACTCCAAATCATAGGTCTTCTTGGAGTAGAAAGCCCGCTCGCCGTCCGGTACATCCAACACATGGATCTTTTCACGCGGTATACCAATGCTCTCGTAAAAACACAGACAGCGCTCCAACCATTCATCCGTGAGGCGTATCCCATCCTCAGCCCGGCAAAAGTATTCGACCTCCATCTGTTCAAACTCACGAGAACGGAACGTGAAGTTGCGTGGGTTGATCTCGTTGCGGAAGGATTTGCCAATCTGCGCGATGCCGAAAGGCAACTTCATGCGCGAGCTGTCCAGAATGTTCTTGTACTGGCAGAAAATGCTCTGTGCCGTTTCCGGACGCAGCCATCCCGTGCTCGCGGGATCATTCTCATCCGAAGCCGCCCCTATCGTGGTGCGAAACATCAGGTTAAAAGAACGCGCTTCGGTCACCAGCGACCCGTTGGCAGGGTTGTAGCGCACGCTGTCCTGCACCTGCTGCGTACTCTCCCCGGTCAGTTCAATATCCGTCGGCTGAGTCTTACCGCCGGCAATCTGAGCGTAGTACTGCAAAGCCCCTTTGCGCGCCATTTTGGCGTCCCTTTCTTCTGCCGTGGGCGCCAGCATGGAAAACCCCTTGGTCGTGCTCCAACTGCCGTCCTTCTTCGCCGCCCCTTTCCACCAGTAGGCCACACCGCTCTGAGCGGGTATCTGATCGGCGCGCAAGCGCTCCTTGCTCAGCAGGCAATCACAGAGGGGATCGGTGAAACCGCCCACATGCCCACTAGCCACCAGCACGGAGTTATGCGTGAGTATCGCCCCATCCATCCCCACAATGTCCGGCCGTTCCTGCACATTCACCCGCCACCAATACTCCTTGAGGTTGCGCTTCAGCTCCGCACCTAGCGGGCCGTAGTCCCAGCATCCATTCAACCCGCCGTATATCTCGGCAGCTTGGTAGATAAACCCCCTGCGCTTGCAGAGGCTCACTATCTTTTCCATCCGGGCGGGGTCAGTATCTTTACGGTCAGCCATATCGGCTCCATTGTACTGCTTTTGCTTCCCTTTGCAAGCAGAAACGCACTTTAACCCTCTCTGATTGTTATTTAACGGTTGCAAACGGATGTGTTTCTCACCGTGCATCTATGAAAACACGGCATCTTTTCCTCATGGTGACGGCTCTCAGTCTGGGAACAAGTCCGGCTCGGGCTCAGTTTCCATGGCAGTACATTGAGACCATGTTTGGTTGCAATCCGTTTAGCATGGACCCGACAGAGGCCAGCGGCAGCTTGCGCCGCGGCATGCCCAACCCGCGCGAACAGCAGAGCACTCGCTACCCGGGCGTACCCACCCACCAGAGTGTGCTGGAGCAGATTGAACGTTATCTGGATGGCTCTGGCAAGGAAAACACCTGCCGCGGCTGGCGATTTTTTCCGTCCACGCCCCAGTGCTTTATGCCGTATCTGGACAGTATTTTCGTGCCTGGCAACACATGCATTGAACCCTGTGGCGTGATTGAACAGGATGCCCTCTCCACCGCTGCTCAACAGCTCAAAACCCGTCTCGCGCGCATCGGCCTGCAATACACCGCTACGCTGAGCATGAACTACACCGGTCTGCCTCAGAGCATGGCGAACAATCGTCGCGATTTTTTAGCAACTAACAACGTTCTCAATGTCATGTGGTACTTGGCCAAGGATTGTGACAACAGTCAGGGATTCTTTCTCTCGGTAGAGGCTGATTGGGGACAGGGCATTCGGTACAGCGAACGCAACCGAAGCGCACAAAAAAGTGTGGGGACGTTGAGCAATCCTCAAGGCAGCACACGAGGGGGGCACGGCGTGTTCATTCCGAACTTTGCACTGGGATACAGTTGTTTTAACGGCAAGTGGGTGGGCATGATCGGCACCGTTGATACCACCGATTTTTTAGACCAAAATGCCTATTCAGCCAACTGGGCAGGCAACCTCACCAACGCAGCATTTAACTTCAATCCGACACTGCCGCTGGAGTGGTCTAACTGGGGTTATTTAACGGCCTGGCAACCTACCAAAAACTTTTACACGATGTATGCCACGACGGGCTGCAATGGTCGTATCAACCATAATCCCTTCCCCTACATCAGCGGCAATGCTTGGGTACACATCGGCGAAATTGGCCTCATCACTGAAAATTTCCTTGGTCTCGGCCCCGGCATCTACCGCTTCCAATACACTACTACCCGCTACCAGGGTGAAAATGGTTCCGGCGCCGCTTTCAACTTCCAACAGCAGCTCGGGAGAAACTCCCACCTCGGTGCTTTTACCCGCTGCGGCCTCATGGATGAAGATGCCGCCACCGTCAGTACTGTGCGTGCAGCTGCCACTGTCGGGCTTGTTCTTCAAGCCCCTTTTCGCTCTGCAGGTTGGGGGAGCAAGGCCAATAACGACCAGGTGGCCCTTGGCTTTTTCTGGGAACGTGCCGCACGTTCTGCCAAACCCTACCATCACAAGGACGAGTACGGTCTTGAATTGTCGGCCGTGGTACAGCTCACCCCTACGTTTTATCTTCAGCCGGATGCTCAATACATCTTTGACCCCGTGTATGAGACTGCTCGAAGAGGCGCTGTGGTGCTTCAACTGCAAGGAGTCTTTAAGTTCTGAGCGCTCCTCCCTATTTGCACCGCTTTATCAGCGCGGCCGTCGGCTTGGTCCATCTTCATCGCGTATCACTCGCTTGAGCGCACGCTGAAAATCATCTTCTTGGTGGTCTCGCCGGTCGTGGCGACCATCTCGGCGGTATGTATCACGGTACCGCTCGTGGGTTCGCTCTTCGTGTCGGCGCTCTTCTCGTCGCTCTGCCTGACGATCATGCTCATTGCCTATGTGTACGGTAAGAGCCTCTACGCTACCCCACGGCAGCTGTCCAGCCACCAAAAACGCTGCTATCAATGTACCTTTGTTCATCATATTTCCTCCTTTTTGGTTTAGAATACTTCCCCGATCGTCTTCTTCAATAACTGCCACTTTTTGCCTTCATGTAACACAGATGTTACATTCATACGCGCTTTTACTCTGGCAATTCTCTTGGCGCGCTGGTACACTGGGGTCGTAACCTGATTCAGATACAATGGCCCTACATATTCAAATGAGCGATGAGGCATTGCGTGCGCTCAAGCGGAATGCTCTCATGAGCAATCTCGTTTCTTTCGGTGTTTGCGCGGGTTTGCTCCTGTTGTTTGGCAGTATCCTTTACTTCACGGTGATGATCATCCAAGGCGAAATTCCCGCAGAGTTCATCTCCTATGTCCCGCCGACTGAAGATGGACCTCCCACCAATGCTCCAGTAAGCAAGGAACTAACCTCCAAATCTGTATCCACCAGCACCGATATTGCCCCAAGTGTCATTGTTGCTCAGAATGCCGTGGGCGCCGTGGCAGCTCCGGTCAGTATTGACACAACAGGCGATATCAGCTTCGACCAAATCGACATCTCCATGGATATGGACTTGGGCGAGGGACTGGGCGAAGCCGGTGCAGGGCTCGGTTCAAGCACGGCTGGCGGCTCTGCTCTGGAGGGTACTTTCTACGACCTGAAAATGACGCGCAATGGGGCGCCTTCCAAAATCCCGACTGTCACCACCAAAGATAAAGATGGCAAACCCCTAGTAGATGCCAATGGCAAGCCTTTCAAACGTCTACAGGTCAAAGACCAACATGCCTTTGCCAGAGAAGCGGAGAAATTCTTTCGCTCATGGAGTCCCAGCGCTTTATCATCCTACTACCAGTCACCTCAGAAGCTGTACGCTTCAAGCTTCTACGTTCCGATGTCACGGGATGCATACGGACCGATCTCTTTCCAATGTGATGACGTGTGCCAGCCTGGCGGCTGGATTGTGGTTTACCGCGGGCGCGTGCGCGCCCCAAAAACGGGCAAGTTTCGCTTTGTAGGCACGGGTGACGACTATTTAGGGGTTCGCTTCAACAATAAAGTAGTGCTAGAGGCAGGCTACCGTATTCCCTCCCTCTACGACGAGAAAAACCAGAGAGCATGGTGGGTTTCCGGTATGGGGGACCGCGATAGACACTGGGCCGCCATCAAGGCGGGCAAACTGAAGGATTTTGAAGGCTACGAGCTCATCCCCTTCATCAAAGAGCTCAAGGAGTGGAACAGCGACCTTGGTGGCCTGACGGCCGGGAAAGTCTTCGAAGTTAAAGAGGGCAAAGTTTATCCAATCCAGATTGCCGTGAGCGAAATCCCAGGTGGTGGCTTCGGATTCATGCTCTTTATTGAAGATCTGACTGATGGCAAAAAGGTCAAACCGGGGCAGAAGTTTGATCTTTTCCGCACGAACTTCTCGTCACCGGATCGCAAGGAACTTTTTGACCTCATCAGCAAGGCTAAAAACAAGAAAGGACAAACCGTGAACTGCCTTTTCAAAATCTCCAAACCAGAACAGCTCAATGCTCCTCCTTTCAACGAGGATTCGCCAATTTGGACAGTAGTGCCGTAAAACGGTAAGTGAAACCACCTTTACTTTTCACGGCGCGGGGCAGCCTCTGTCCTGCGCCGTTTTTCACATCCGGCTGAGCGCAGCGTACAGCAAGCCCACCTCATGCACGCGATGCACCTGAGCCCCGTGTGCAGCCGCGCGCAGGCTCATCTTAACCGTAGCCTGAGCATCCCCGGGCATCACCTCTTTCAGAAACCGCTTGCGTGACAAGCCGATCAGTATGGGCAAATTGCGGTAACGCAAGGTTTCCAACGCATCGATCAGCAGCAAATTGTGCTGCGTGGTTTTGCCAAAACCGATGCCGGGATCCAGGCAGATGCAGCGAGGGTCCACTCCGGCTCCGCTCGCCAACTCCACCCTCTGGCGCAAAAAGTCGCGAACTTCTGTCACGACATCCCCGTAGGTCGGGTTGAGCTGCATGGTGGTTGGCGTTCCCTGCATGTGCATGAGCACAACCCCACAGCCGGCGCTCGCGCACAGTTCGCGCATGGCAGGATCTCCCAGCCCGCCGATGTCATTCACAATATCCACCCCGGCATCCAGGGCAGCCCGAGCCACCTCGACATGGCGTGTGTCAATGGAAATGACGGCGTTGGGCAGCTGGTCGCGCAACAAGCGCACCACGGGTTGAGTGCGCCGCAACTCTTCGTCCACGCTCACCTCCTCTGCGCCAGGGCGAGTCGATTCCCCGCCCACATCCAGAATTGCTGCGCCTTGGGCGAGCATTTGCCTTGCCCGTGTCAGCGCCGCTCTCGGTTCAAGATATTGTCCGCCATCCGAAGAAGAATCCGGAGTCACATTCAGGATTCCCATAACGACACCGCAGGGCGGAAGTTCCAACTCACCGCGTCGCATGTTCCATCTTCTCGTCTCCATAGCGCGAGATCCGCAAATTACACGCCCAGCACGGCGCGTGAGTCGATATCCTGCTGCCCGCAAATCAATTCGGCGCGCACCGGCAAGCCCGTGTATTGCTCGATGAGCCGACGATTGCTCACGCAGGCCGCACTCCACTGCTCGCTCTGCTGGTTGAGGACGATGGCGCGACACTCCAGCCCACGCGCGAGGATCGCCCGAGCCGTAAGAATTGCATGATTCACCGCCCCCAACTTGTTGCCCACCACCAAGATAACCGGCAGACCAAGCGCTACTGCCAAATCCGCCATTGTGAGTTGGGGCGCTGCCAAGGGAGCCTCCCAGCCTCCCGCTCCTTCCACCAAAATGGGATCATATCCAGCAGACGCCAGCGTGTGCAGGCCGGTCGCCATATCCGCTATGCTCAAACTGCGTTGTTCCAACTCGGCAGCCAAATACGGAGCCGTTGCGGCGCGGAGGTAGATTGGGTTGATGAGTTCCAAACTCAGGGCCGTTTCCCCGGAAGCCTCACGCATGGCTCGCGCATCGGCTCTGTCGCCGCAGGCTACCGGCTTGTAACCCGCCGCGCGCAATCCCCGTGCGCGCATATCGCGCAGAAGGGCGCACGTCACATAGGTCTTGCCTATCTCGGTGTCCGTGCCAGTGATCAAAAAGCCTGTCATCGACTCGCCGTGTCGGATCTCATTTATTTTCGGGTTGCCTCCTGGCTCGCAGAATTCGTCCAGGACGATGCATGAGAACGCACCTGTGTATTTTCCGGCGCAGCTTCGCGCGCCTCGCTCTCCCACCCCGACTCACGCGATGTGGTAGACACATACACAACACCCCACACTGTGATTGCCAGCAGCAAACACAGATACTTGGGGATCCAATTATTCGTCAGCACCTCCCTCAGCCTCGTGGTCCACACCATCGGCTGGGCTGTCTGTGGTTTCTTGTTGCTCATGGTAATTGAGTAAATCTTCTAAGCGTTTTTGAAGCAATTCAATGCTCAAATCGCGCTGCAACTCCGGTCCGGCATTGCTGCCCTGGGTGCCGCCAACCGCCAGTGAAATTCCGCCAGTCTCCTCCGAGACAATGATGACCACGGCATCCGACTCCTCCGCAATGCCAATGCCCGCCTTGTGACGCAACCCGAGTGATCTGTCCCTCAACTCACGCACGGAAACGGGCAAAATCACCCCGGCTGCCAGCACACGTTCATTGTCGATAATCACCGCGCCATCATGCAGCGGGTTGCCCTGTCCCTGTTTGTTCACATAGAAGATGCTCTCCACAAGTTCAGAGCTGAAAACTGCATCCAGGGCCACGCCGTTCGACACCTGGGCGGAAAGCTTGTCCTCGCGACATATAACGATGAGCGCTCCAAAGCGCCGATTGGTCAGGTAACTCACCGAATTGCACAGCTTTTCAATGAAGTCGCTCTTTTTGGCGTTATGGTGCAGCAGCTTGCTCAAGCTTCCTCGACCTATACGCGCCAGAGCCGTTCGTATCTCATTTTGGAACAAAATGGCCAATATGGTGCCAATGGGCACAAGCGCGCCGCCTATGACCTCCAACTCGGTGGCATCAATGATCTTAATAAAAGCAAAGGCCAATAAACTCAATATCACCAATCCGCCCAATATCATCGCCGCCCTTTCCCGGTGAAACAAGCGGTAAAGTTGGTAGAATATCACCCACATCACGGTGATCTCAAACACGTACTTTACAATCTGTCCCACTTCCATACTTACCCCATCTTACCATGCTTTACCCCTAAGGCAAGCCTATTTTAGAAAGCCCCAAGGCAAACGCAGGAGAACATGAGTTTGCTGTTTGCGGGCTACGATTCATTGATCATGTGAACGTTGCACATGTTTTTCGAATGATGGACGCATGCTGTCATGACTGTTGATGCGCACCAACGATGATATCCGTCGACGTGAGCCTTTGTCCGTTCCTCGACTTCTCTCAAATGCGCTTGTCCTGGGGAAAGCCCTCCACCATCCTGCGCGCCATGGTTTCCACCATCGGCGGCAGCCACCCGTCGGGCACCGGCAAATGCTTCCTCAGACGCCATCGCAGCTCCGTGGCGGACACCTCATACATGGGCCCGCTCAAAAAAACGGCATTCACACCGGGGCGTGGTCGAAGCGTTTGCCCGCGGTGGTACACGACAAAGCAGAGATGCCCGGTCAAGTAATCCAACCTGGCCCAACGATGCAGCTGCTCCCATTCATCCGCGCCCAGCAGCCAATACAACTCATCGTCAGGAGACTGCGCCAACCAGGCATCCACAACGCGCCAACTCCAGCTCGGCGGCTCCATGTTCAAGTCCAGCTCCGACACCTCTGCCTGCGACCAGTCGGACAATGCCACGCGCAACATGTCCACGCGTTGCTGCGGCGTAAAAAACGTCCGCTCCCCCGTTTTGAAGGGCGATTGCGCTGTCGGCAGAAACACAATGCGCTCCAGCGACAACTGCTCCACTGCCGCGCGGGCAATGGCCAGATGCCCGGCGTGCACCGGGTCGAAGGTCCCACCAAACAGGCACGTCCTCATCACAATCCCTCCGTATCCTTGTACGGGAGAAAACATCCTATGGGCAAGCGGACTTCCTTCCTCTCCCTCTTCAGGTGTCGATAATGCTCGATAAAGCGGGAGAGGTGCCCGTAGTTGCGCGAAGTTTTAGGTATACCCTGCTGCCCGCAGTTCACCAGCACGTTGAAATGCAACTCCGTGTGCAAATGCGCCGGATACATTCCCCGATTCGTACCAATCGTGCCTACCTGATCCCCACGCTGTACGATTTGGCCCAGCTTCACATCAATGCGATCCAAGTGCCCGTACAATGTTTGGCAGCACAGCACCTTGCCCGTGCGCGGCTCGCGAAATGCATGACGCACAATCACCACCTTCCCCCAACGACCGCGCGCATCGGAAGCATAAGTCACCAGTCCCGTGCCCACCGTGTACACCGGGTCTCCTTTGTCCGAGTTTCCACCGTCTCTACCATTCCAGTCTTCACCCATATGGCGAGGTATCTGCATGCGCACCCCGCGCGATTTGTAATACCCCTCCCCGTTCGGCTTGCCCACCGGGTAATCAAAACCATCCGCCAATGGCACCATAGCCCATTTTCCATCCGTGGAAATACGCGCCATAGTCGCTCCCCGTGCCACCCCGGCTATCCCCGACAAGAAAAGCAGCAGGAGCAGTATGATTCGATGGTACTTACGTATCATGCGCATCATTGTACCAAAAATTGATCTTCCTAGCAAGCGCAGAAAAGGTATGCCCGGAGCAACCGTATGAGAAAATGCGGTTGCCTATTTATGATTCCCGATCTTCAAATTACGATTTATTGATCGCGTGCGCGTTACGCATCTCATGGATCATGAATGTATACAGGCGACGCCTTGAAAGCCATTATCGTGATGATCACTTGCTGTCACGACTGTCGATGCGTATCAACCATCATCTTCGTCAGCATGAGCATTTTCACTCAACTTCTCTCGAATGCGTTTGCCGAGCGCCACTAAGAGAAAGGGGCGCAAAGCTTTCGCCTTGCGCCCGCGAAAAAATCATGGACTCGCCAGAATTAATAATTCTGAGGCAGGAGTTGGAAGTAGGCCTTCGGGTGAGCGCACACGGGGCAGAGCTCGGGCGCTTTCTTGCCCACGACGATGTGACCGCAATTGATGCACTGCCAGATGCACTCGCCATCGCGGCTGAAAACGAGGTCGCCCTGCACATTCTCCAGAAGCTTGCGATAGCGCTCCTCGTGCGTCTTCTCCACCGCCGCCACGCCATCAAAGAGAGCGGCGATGTCGTCAAATCCTTCCTCGCGAGCTTCCTGAGCGAAGGTCTTGTACATGTCGGTCCACTCGTAATTCTCACCGGCGGCCGCATCCTTCAGATTATCCTCTGTGCCGGGAATAGCCCCTCCGTGCAGCAGCTTAAACCAAATTTTGGCGTGTTCCTTCTCATTGCGCGCCGTCTCCTCAAAGAGCTGGGCGATCTGCACAAACCCGTCCTTCTTGGCTTTGGAAGCGTAGTAGAGGTACTTGGTGTGTGCCTGGGATTCTCCTGCGAAAGCCGTAGCCAAATTCGCAGCCGTCTTGGTGCCGTCAAGTTTGCTCATAGTTTCTTGATGTGTTGCGTCCCCATTCTACCATGTTGCCATCCGTTTGCAAGTCCGATTTTCCGATAACTTTCGTCGGAAAAAGAATGCGCATGTGCGGCATTTCTTGCCATCTGGCCGTCAGTGTGCTAAAGTGGGCGCATGGATACCCGGTTGGCCGAGGCTCGCCTGTACGGCATTGTGGACAGGGGCTATGTGCAAGAAGCAGACGTGGCGGCGTGCACACATGAGCTCCTCGTCGGCGGAGTTCGTATCCTGCAGCTGCGCGCCAAGAATTTGCCGCAAGAAGATGTAGCACGGTTGGCCCATGTTATGCAACCCATCTGCCGAGAAGCAAACGCCCTCTTTGTACTGAACGATTATCCGGAACTCGCCGCGAGCATCGGAGCGGACGCCGTCCATGTGGGGCAGGATGCCCCGGCGCTCTCAGACATCCGCCGCGTCGTTGGTCCGCACATGCTCATCGGACGTTCCACCCACTCGCTCGACCAGGTGCGCCGCGCCCGCGAGGAAGGGGCGGATTACATCGGCTTCGGCCCGCTCTTCCCCACAGCCACCAAGCCCGGGCGTCCCGCCATCGGTCTGCAAGATATTGCGCAGGCGCAGAAGCTGGCGGGCGACATGCCCATGTTCTGTATCGGCGGGGTCAATGCCGACACGCTCCCGCAGGTGCTCGCCGCCGGGGCGCAGCGCGTGGTGGTAGTTTCCTGGCTCTTGCAGCAGACAGACCGCACCCAGGCCGCACGGCAGCTCATCCGTACCCTCACCCCCGCATAAGCATGGCGCGCATTCTCTCAGCAGTGAGCGGCGGGGTGGACAGCGCAGTGGCCACGGCCCTGCTCGTGCAACAGGGACACGAGGTGGTGGGCGCTTACATGAAAAACTGGATCAACGAGGAGGGCATCCCGGGCGAGTGCCCCTGGGAGCAAGATATCGAGGACGCTCGCGCCATCTGCCGCGTGCTGGGCATTGAGCTGCGCGTGGTGGATCTCATCGAGCAATACCGCGCCCGCATCGTCAACTACCTGCTGGAGGGCTACCGCGCCGGTGCCACGCCGAACCCGGATGTGCTCTGCAACCGCGAAATCAAGTTCGGCGTGCTGCTGGACTACGCACGGGAACAGGGTTTTGAGGGCGTTGCGACCGGTCACTACGCCAAGCGGGAGGACGCTCCCGGCGGCGAACACTACATTCTGCGCGGGGACGACCCGAACAAGGATCAATCCTACTTCCTCGCCCTCATGCGCGCCGAGCAGGTGGCGCACGCTATCTTCCCCATCGGCGGCATTGCCAAACCACGCGTACGCGAGCTGGCGCGCGAATTTAACCTGCCCGTGGCTTTCAAAAAAGACTCGCAGGGCATCTGCTTCATCGGCCAGGTGAAGATGAGTGACTTCCTGCGCCACTTCATCCCCGATCACCCCGGCGACATCGTGGATACCTCGGGTCGCGTGCT
>CANRNS010000050.1 GCA_947632055.1 uncultured Akkermansia sp. | reverse complement strand
TGAGATACCGAGTATTTTACCGACTTCGAGGAATTGCTTTGTGGGCTCATTCCACAAAATTATACGAAGAGCGCAATCTTCATCGTTGCCATGTGCGGCCAAATACTCGCGCGCCTCTACCTCATCCGGGTCTTCCTTGAGCTCGTGCAGCTTGAACTTGAGCCGGAAGAGACGCATCACAAACACGTATGAGCAAGGAATCAGGAAAATGCCCACCAACGTGGCCACTGTCATGCCGATGACCACCACAACACCGATGGAGTTACGCGCCAGTGCACCCGAGCCGCTGGACAGAATGAGCGGGATACAACCTAAGATAAAGGCGAGCGATGTCATGAGAATGGGACGCAAGCGCAAGCGTGCCGCAGCCAACGTGGATTCCATAAGCGTCTTGCCTCGCTCCATCTCCAGATTGGCAAACTCAACAATCAGAATGGCGTTCTTGGCTGCCAACCCTACGAGCATCACCAGCCCCACCTGCGCATACAAATTGAGCTCCAGCCCCCAAAACCACAGCCCGGCATACGCGCCCAGCACAGCTATCGGCACCGTCATGAAAACGGATATAGGAAGGGGCCATTTTTCGTAAAGCGCCACCAAGATGAGGAAGGCAAAGAGGCCGGACATAACGAAGATAGTGCCCAAGCCGGTACTGTTGCGCACCTTATTTTCCTGAAAACTCATATCTTGGTAATCGAAGCCCACTTTGGAGGGATCCATCGTCTGAGCATACACCTGCTCCATGGCATCCATAAGCTGCTGGGTCGAATAACCTGGCTTGGGCATCACGTTAATTTTGGCGGCATTATAGCCTTGATGATGCATCACAAACTCCGTCTCCGCAATATCCTTGACATTCACCAGCACCGAAAGCGGCACACGCTTGCCCTCTGCATTGGTCACGAAAAAGCCGTCCATTTGATCCAGGCTGGTGCGGTCGGCTCCCTGGGCCTGAATGTACACCTGCCATTGCTGGCCAAAAGCGTTGAAGAAGTTGACGAAGGATGAGCCATAGTAGGCCGCCAACACACCATTAGCCGTGCTGATGTCCACCTTGTAGTACTGGCACTTTTCGCGGTCAAGCTCCATGTATTTCTGGGGAGTGTCGGCCATCATCATATCCATGCACATGCCGACCTCCGGGCGCTGACGCGCCGCCTGCTCAAAGGCTTTCACGCGCTCGTAAAGGAAAGGAACGCCCTGCCCTTCCAAATCGGTGAGCACCATCGCCACGCCATTCGCTGTTCCCACGCCGGGGATAGCCGGCGGCACAAGCACCATAGCCGTGCCATCTAAGCCCGCTTGCTGCACTTTAGCCATGAGTCTCTGTTGAATCTGCTGGGCTGTTTCCGGACGTTCGCTCCAATCCTTGAGTTCGACGAAAGCGATACAGGCGCCCGGCGTTTGCACCATATTCAGGATGTTAATACCCACCACCGAGGTGAGATTTTTCACCACGGAAGGGTCATACAAGGCAGCCTCCAGCTTCTTATCCTGCTCCATGGCCACTTGGAGTGAGGTTTCCGGTTTCATGACAAGCGCTGCCATGAGGAACCCCTGATCCTCGTCCGGTAAGAAGGCGCCGGGCACACGATCCGCCACCGGTTTAATGGCAACCCAGAAGAGTACCAACAGCGGCATGGAGATGATAAGCTTGCGCGCCAAACCTCCACAAATGCGCGTGTAGATGTTGGCAGTGCCGTTGTAGCACTTGTTGAAGAGGCGATGCAATGGAGCAAAGATGCTCTTGTTCTGCGAACTCGGCTTGAGAAGCAGAGCGCACAGAGCCGGAGAAAGAGTGAGTGCATTGAACGCCGATATTAGCATCGAAATTGCAATGGTGATGGCAAACTGCTTGAACAGCGTTCCCGTAATACCCCTCAACATCAACGAAGGCAAGAACACCGCTGCAAGCACCAGCGCTATCGCAATCACCGGGCCACTCACTTCCTGCATGGCGGCAAAAGCAGCCACGCGTGGTTTGAGCCCTTTATCGATATGATGCTGCACGGCCTCCACCACCACAATGGCATCATCCACAACCAAACCAATTGCAAGCACCATGCCAAGCAAAGAAATCGTGTTGAGCGTAAACCCGAGCAATGGGAATACGCAGAAAGTCGAAATAAGCGATACCGGCACTGCAATGAGCGGTATAAGCGTGGCACGCCAATTTTGCAGAAATATGTACACAACCAGCGCCACCAAGATGATGGCCTCAATGAAAGTGTGGCGTATCTCGTTGATGGAATAGCGCACGGAAGTCGTGGTATCCAGCGCCACAGAACCGCTCACTCCCTGAGGCATCGTAGCCGTTTTCTTCTCCAGCAGTCTGGTCACGCGATCCACAGTGTCGATAGCGTTGGATCCCGGCGATTGGAAAATCACCACGGAAGCCGCCACTTGCCCATTGCGTCGTCCCGTAGCTGAGTAGTTTTCTGATCCAAGCTCAATTGTCGAAATATCCTTCAAATAGACAATTTGGTCAGCCTGTTGGCGCACGATAATCTCCTCGAATTGTTTGGGATCGGTGAGTCGTCCCTGGGTACGCACGGTAATCGTTTTCTCCTGACCATCGGGCACAGGATCGGCGCCGATTTTACCGCCCGGATTGGTCATGTTCTGCTTGGAGATAGCGGCGCGCACTTCATCCAACGAAATGTTAAAATGGCTCATCTTCACCGTATCCAGCCAGATGCGGATAGCGTAGCGCCCAGCGCCGTACACGGCCACCTCGCCCACACCTTCCACACGCTTGATCTCATCGACCAGCTTCACCTGTGCATAGTTTGCCAAGTCCACGGAGTTGTAACTGCCATCCGGCGAGGTCAATCCGTAGAGCATGAGGGGCAGACCAGGCTGCTGGCGTATCGTCACACCAGAATTCATGACCTCGCTCGGCATCTGCGATTGTGCCTGGCCATAGCGCATATTCACGAGCATCTGGTCCAAGTCTGTGTCCGAATCCGGCTCGAAAACGATCATCAGGTTGTACACGCCGTTGTTGGAAGAAACGGAAGTCATGTAATCCATATGCTGCACGCCGTTCACTTGGCGCTCCAGCGGGGTGCCTACAGAATCCGCCACAGACTGGGCATCCGCACCAGGGAACATCGTTTGCAGTTGAATGATGCGCGGCGTTATCTCCGGGTACTGCGAAATGGGCAAGTTCAAATAGCACACGATGCCCAGCAACGTAGTGACCACAGCTATAACCGTGGCAATCACCGGGTGTTTGATAAAATAAGCACTCATGGCTAATTATTGCTTGGCGGTGACAGAGGGAGTGGTGGACACGGGATGCGTGTAGATAAAGGGGTGCGGATTCACGGTTCCAAAGCCCTCCTTCATGCCCGCCGCACGCATCCCCATGTTAGCCTGCGCGTAGAGTGCTGCCATCTGCCCTCCCTCTACGATGACTTGCACGTCCTTCGGGTTGTCAAATCCAAGTTCCTTGAGACTTTCTTCCAGCGGCTTTACCCGACCTGTGATGATCTGCATGAGCATAGGCACCGTTTTCCCATCGCCGTTGGGCATTTCAAGCGTCACTTCATCACCACCGACCACATCGATGCCGTACGGCGTATTGTCCTTGCCTACCACATATATAAACCGGTGATTCATGGAAGAAACGAGCGCACGACTTGGCACCAACAAGGCGTTCTTCTCCACGCCGGTTTTCGCCTTCACTCGAACAGCCGCTCCACTGCGCAGTTTCAAATCCGAGTTGGGAATATGTCCGACAAAGTTGACAGTGCCGGTGGAGCTGTTCACATAGCTGTCAACAGCCACTACTTCGCCCTCTCGGTCATACATGGTGCCATCCTCCAGCACCACACGAAAATTTTTCACCGGCGATACCATCCCTCCCTTATCCGGCCTATAGGTAGGTGCCAGCAACTTAGCTAGTATTTGTTTACCCGGCACCACAAAATCCACACGTATGGGATCAATGGATGACATGGTGGTGAGAGTCGCTCCACCGGCAACAATCAGATCACCCACACTCACATTGGCCTTGGAAGCGACTCCGGTGAACGGGGCTCGAATCGTGCAACGCTTCAGGTTGATACGTGCGATTTCCTGCTGGGCTACAGCTTGTTGCTCAGCTGCTTTTGCCAATGCAAGCGCTGCCTGGGTACGACGATGCGCATGCAAAGCATCCGTGTAATTTTTCTCGGAGATTGAACCGCTATCCACGAGCTTACTGTATCGTTCCACGTCCTTCGCAGCTTGGTCGTCTGCAGCCATAGCCTGCTCCACACTTGCCCTGGATACTGCCACAGCGGCATCTGCTTGCGACAACGCCGCCTCGTAACTCTCCGGGTCAATTTCAAAAAGCACCTCACCCTCCTTGCACAGCGTACCATCCCAGTATACCTGTTTGAGCAATTTTCCTGTCACCTCAGGCTTGATATTCGCCTCCTGCACACCGCGTAAATGCCCAAACCACGTGCTCTCAATATCCACGTCTTGCTGCTGCAAGTTCATGACACTCACGGAGAGCGGCGCCATTTGACGAGCGGCCGCATTTCCGGCGCCCTGCATCTTTTGATCCTTGCAAGCGCTGAGCCCGACGCACGCCAAGCCCAGAGCCGCTATCCTTATCATTACTTTCTGTGTTCTCATAGTTGTTTATGAAATGTTCGCGTACATTTTTTCCAAGCAAGCATTCAGCTTTTCCAGCTCTGTCTCACTCAGCCCATTGAGCACCTTCTCATCCAGTTCATGCAACAACGCTTGCACCCGCTTCTTGTCGCGCTTCACTGCATCTGTCAAATACACGTTCTTCACCCGACCATCTCGGCTGTCAAAAGCCGTGCGCACATATCCTTTAGCCTCCAGACGCTCCAAAATCCCCTTCATCGTAGCATGGCTTATGCCCATGTACCTCTCCAGCTCCCCCTGTGTCACCGGTTTTCCCTTATGCCTCTCCATGTACATGAGCGCACGTCCCTGCGCAGGTGTTACCGGACACTCTGCTCGCGCCATATACAGCGTCGCAGCCCGGTCCACAATCATCTTCATGATGAACAATATGCTGTGTGGCTCTTGCTCTTTCATCAAATAGGAAGTATGCTACATATCGCAGCGGAAGCATACACCGTCTTTTTCAGATGTCAAGTAGAAATCCGAAAAAAGAAATATCACGCACAGCGAGAAACCTTGCATGAATTGCTGATTATTGCTAGCATAGCTGCATGGGCAACTGCATTAAACTGCTGGCACCAGTCGTTTCCCTCATCTTGAGTGCACTTGCAACACATTCTGTCGCGAGTGAGTACACCCATATCGGGCAGCGGGTGTGGATGAACGAATGCGCAGGAAGCACCCAAGGCTTAGTTTCATGGAATGCCGGGGAGAGATTTCCCTCACTGGGCATAGGTCACTTCATTTGGTATCCCGCCGGTGTGCGCGAAGCCTTTAATGAGAGCTTCCCGAAGTTTGTGGCTTATGCCCGAGCGCACGGTGTGGCTGTGCCGACATATTTCCATGGAGCGGCACCGTGGCCAAACCGCGCTTCTTTTCTGGCGGATCACAGTGGATTGGCCAACCAAATGCGCCATTGGCTGGCCACTCATTTGGAACTGCAAACACAGTTTCTCATTGCGCGTTCACAGGCCTCGCTGAACGCGATGCTGCGTGTTACACGCAAGCCGGAGGAGGTCAAAGCGCGATACGCCGCCTTATCCCGCACAGCGCAGGGACTGTACTGTCTCGTGGATTATGTCAACTTCAAGGGAGAGGGCACCAATCCTGCCGAGCGGTACTCTGGGCAAGGCTGGGGTTTGCTTCAAGTGCTGGAAGAGATGCGCGCAGTGCCATCCCAAAGCGCCCCGACTGAATTCTCACGCGCAGCGGAAATCGTGATGCGTCGTCGCGTCAAAAACTCTCCACCTGCCCGCGGTGAGCAACGTTGGCTGGCGGGGTGGGTGAACAGATGCAAAACCTACCGAAGCTCCCGGTAGACCTCATATCAATTGCCCATTAACCACTGAATAAGCTCAACGGCTTGAGGGTTTTGTTCCTGCATGAGCTGCATCATGTCGGGCAGCCAAGGTAACATAAAATAAGAGCAGAGATGCATGCAGAGCAGAAAAAAGGGGATCATAAGAAGGATCATGGCCGGGCTGGCGGTGGACAATGCCACAGGAATGATCCCGCTGAGCGTATCCCAGCGCGCTAATCCACGCTGTCTCACGCTGAGGTACGAGAAAAAACACATGATCAACATCAACAACGGCAACATGCACCCCATACCGAACACAAATACATATAAGCTACGCCCCAACATCGTCCAATAACCAGCCCTGTTCACGCATGTCATCCTGATACCCATCCATCGCTTGCCCGGCGTCGTTCGCCAGATGCGCAGCAGCATGGCCTCCAGCACCGGCATGCCCACCCAAAACAGGGGATGTCCCGGCAACAGATACGGATGAAAAGGCAAACCTAGCGCGTGTACCACGCCAAGCACCAAAGTCGCGTAGATGGTGCAATCCATCACTCGCGCCGTGAAACGCGCCATTGGCGTAGGCAGACGAACAGGCCGGACACGCAACTTTCCTTCACCAACTACTGGTTCTTCTTTCTGCTTTACTTCTTCGGAGGCATCAAGCCTCGCAAAGTCGGCTAGTGCAGGCAAACAACGCAACGGTTGCCATCCGCCACAACCGCTGTGCCAGCCAAGCGTCTCCCACGTCAATTCACCGGTTCGGATTTTCGAGAGCACATCCGGCACGGTAGCAGGACCGCAACGCTGTTGTTTTTCTAGCCAATAGATATACATCAATTAGAACGTAGCGCCTTGGCGGGATCCTGGCGTGCTATAAAGAACGCCGGTATGGCCGAGGCTAAAGTCACCATGATAAATGCGCGAATAGCCTGCACGGCAATGGTGCTCGGAGTATATTTGGCAGGCAGGGAAATTCCATGCGTTTGCATCGGAAATGGGTCCATATCCATACTTGCCAAAAATGCCTGAATCTCCAGCCGGTAGTAAAGCACCAACAAAGCGAGCGCAACACCCAAAACAGCCCCCACAAATCCAATGATGACTCCCTGCCATGTAAAGATTGCCATAATTTTGCCGGGTGTGGCGCCTAAAGCCTGGAGCACAGCAATCTCACGTCGCCTCTGCAAACTCACGGTAAACATAACCGCCATAATACAGAAACTCGCTATCAACGAAATCGAGGAGAGTACAAAGCTCATCATGATGCGCTCTTTGGCTATCATCTGATGCCATTGCTTAAAACTTTCTGACCACGGAGTAATCATCCAACGCAACCCCAAAGCATTCGATTGATCTGAATAGGGCAAGGCAGGCAGTAGGGAGCGTATCTGTCCGACAATCTGCGAAGTCTGATGCAGTTTTTCATTTTCCACGCGCACACAAAGCCCCATGACCTCATTTCCCCCGGTGGAACCATAGCCTACCATCTCCTGTGCAATTGGCAGAGGAATGTAGAAGTCCGGTCCCGGCATATTTTCCGGCGCCTGGTAGATGCCGCATATCTCCAAATCCATGGGCAACACCATATCGCGTACGCTCTTCAATGCTCGGCCATCCTCTTTATCGTTATCAAGTTCAGCAAGCTGGCGCACACAATCGCTCCAGCGTTTTTGCTCCTGGGGGGTAAAGGGTATCTTACCGCCGCGGTGCGCCTCCACCAGCTCATCAAGCACGTCCAGCAGTTCACTTTCTCCGGGGCGCAACTTCGCAGCATCCAACTGTTCCATGCGCTCGGCAACCGCCTCCAACTTTTCCGCCGACGGCAGCACCCCGCCTGTGGCTGGCTCTGCCCCATCAAATAAGCTTTTTGCTCCCTCCAAAAAGACAGGATCCTGGCGAGTCTGCATCGGTGAAAGCACCATGCTGAGAAGCGGAGTAATTTTATCCAAGCTGCCCACCGGCACCACGTGTACCCTTTCGCCAACGGTCAAATCGAGCGACGCGGCGAGGTTGGCAGAAATCACGCACTGCTGATCCAATCCAGCTCCAAAATCGAAGTTGCCGAGGCGCAGCATCTCTTCCAATGACTTAATCTGCGCTTGATTTTGTGGCTCCACTGCAGTGAAGTTGGCGGTTTGCCGCCCCGTTTCACTCTGCGCAAGCACGTGAGCGCTCACCTGCGGGTACACACAGACGACTCCGGGCAACTTGGCTATTTCATCACGCAGCTTCGGCCAATGCGTATCGTGCTCATTGAGTGCAAGCGTCTGCATCCCGTCACTTAAGCTGACAACTAAGTGCGGTGTAAAAGCGAGCGATCGCGTTTCCATCTCATCTTGCAAGCCTTCCATCACTCCCAAAACCACGATGAGCACCATGACCCCCAACGCCACTCCCAACAAGCATATCAGCGTAATAATGGAAAAAAGCGTGCGCAAGGGATTGAGGTAACGCACAGCCAGCATCAAGCTCAAATTCCGTCTCAAAAATTTCATACTCGCTCCACGTTGTTCGCTCTGCGATTGCGTACCGCCAAGGATCTCTCTCCCGCGCCGTTACTCTGTCCGGGAACCTTCTTACTCATCCCCAAATGAGATTCCTATCTCCTTAGCTGCTTCCACCAGTTGGCTCTTTTCATCAACCAAATGGAGCTGCCGCACTGCTTCTTCTATCGGCATAGACACGATTTCATTACGTGAAAGCGCCACCGTGTCGCCGAACTTGCCCTCCTCGATGAGCTCTATCGCCTTGGCTCCACAACGCACTCCCAACACGCGATCAAAGGGTATCGGCGACCCACCGCGCTGCACATGACCAAGCACACAGTATCGCGTCTCTATTCCGGTGATAGTCTCCAACTTAGTGGATAAGAAAGAAGCTATGCCTCCCAAACGAACCTCTCCCTTTGTCTCTTCATCCAACGTGAGCAACTTGCCACCTATCTTCGCACCCTCGCTCACGACAACCAGAATCTCGCGCTGTCCAAGAGCTTTGAGCAACTCCACCTTACGCACAATTTCCTCCAGCTTGAACTCGATCTCCGGTATCAGGATGACATCCGCTCCACCCGCAATGCCCCCGTACAGCGCAATCCAGCCCGCATGCCGTCCCATCACTTCCACCACCATCATGCGTTGGTGAGAATCTGCCGTTGTGCGGAGTCGATCCAAGTTGCCACTCACAACCGACACCGCCGTCCAAAAGCCAAACGTGTAATCTGTGGAACCCAAGTCATTATCGATCGTTTTGGGCACACCCACGATCGGGAGACCTATCTGGCGCAGCTCAAGCCCAATGGTTTGCGAACCATCGCCGCCCACCACAATCAACGCCTCCAACTCAAGTCGATCCACAGTCTCCCGGCTTTTTTGGAGGACCTCATCTGCAATCTTCATGCGTCCATCCACACCGCTCTTCACCGTAAAGTTTCCCTTGTTGACCGTGCCGAGGACCGTACCTCCCATTGAGCGGATATTGAGGCAGTTGGCAGGGGTTAAGATTCGCCAGCGCTCGTCTTGCTCCGTAGAAAGCAAGCCTTCAAACCCATCGTAGAACCCATACACAGTCCACCCTCGCGAAGCTGCAGCGCCAACAGCGCCCTCTATGACCGCATTGAGCCCGGGACAATCACCACCAGCGTTAAGTATTCCTATATTCATGGCAGAGGGTATGCTGTTTATTGGGGGACGGTGATAAATTTGGAGGCATCGCTGTAATCGCCTGTCTTTTGCCATTCTTCCCACGTTTTCCAACAATCGCGCAGTAAAAGTGACGCCACCTTGTAGCGACTGCCCGAGCTATGCGCCCCAAGCACCACGACGAGCAATCTCTGCGGGTATGTCTCTTCCCTCTTCGTATTCGGACTGTACAACTTCATAGATGCTCGATTGGCCGAGGCGAGCAAGCACGCCCCCGCCGTACCGGAACGCGCGGCGCGCACACCGTCGACGGAAGGATGGCCGAGCATGTTATTGGAATTCACGATGGTGACCGAACGCGTTCCATTCACAGTCGCCACATAACTGCGCTGGGAGCATATTGCGCGAAAACCTGGCTTCTGCATGGCATACATACCCAGTTTGGCCATGTCGTGTGTGTCAGATTGGGTGATGACCGCCCCGCTCGATCCCTTGAACCGCGTTGTCTTCATCCCTATGGCACGCGCCATTTGATTCATCTGCTGCACAAAAGCGCCCTCCGGGTCGCGAGGGCTAATGGTGGAGCCGCAAGCGTAGGCAAGTGTTGCAGCGCATGCGCTGTCGTCCCACATCACACAGGAATGCAAAGCATCACGCAGGGAGATTCGATCCCCCGGCTTGAGGTGCAACAAGTTGGTCTGTGGCCATTGACATGCTTCAGCTGGCACCGTGAGCATCTTACCCATACTAATATCGCGCGAACTCACCCAGTCGAGCGTCACGAGAGCCGTAGCCACATTGGCCAGCATGCCGATGGGACGCCTTTCGTTAGGGTTGCCTGTATACAAGATGCGACCTGAATACGTTTCTACCGCTAAATAACTGGGTGTACGCTGCCCCGGTGGCGTTGGGGCACCGCCACCGAGTTGTTCGCAGGATGAGCAAAGACCCGCCACCACTGCCACGCATGCACGGAAGAGGACTTTATATTTATTACGTTTCATATTCATTGTTCTCCTAAATTTTACGCAGTTCCTCCGGTTTTCGATCTCCGAATATAATGCCCAAACTCCGCGCCGTGCGCACCATCTGGCTGTCCGCCTTCACCATACGAGGCTCAGCTATGGCCTCCGTGATGGGAATGTTCCCGACATTGAGTCCCTGCAGCACGAGTGAACAGCCAAAGATGTTCTGCTCGATGAGCTTCACCGCCTCAACTCCAAACCGAATGCCTAAAATGCGATCAAACGAGCAGGGACTTCCCCCGCGTTGGGTGTGCCCCAACACGCAGTAGCGTGCCTCAATGCCTGTCATCTCCTCCAGTGCGTGGCAGAGGCGGTTACCTATGCCGCCAAGGCGCTCGTCGCCATTATCCTTATTGCGCACAGTGATGAGCTTGCCATTGAGCCGCGCTCCTTCCGCCACAACGACGATGATTTCACGCTGTCCGGTCGCCTTGCGTGCTTTCACACAGTCCACGACATTCTGCAAGTCAAAGGGTATCTCCGGGATGAGCACCACATCTGCCGCAGACGATATCCCACTGTGCAGTGCGATCCACCCCGATTGATCGCCCATCACTTCAATCACCATGATACGTTGATGGGCATTAGCCGTCGTGCGTATCCGATCGATAGAATCGGTCACCACCGACACCGCGCTCTGAAAACCGAACGTAAAATCCGATGCCGGGCAAAGATCATTGTTGATGGTCTTGGGAATTGAGATCACCGGCAAACCTTCCTCGGATAAAAGACTCGCGGTACGAGCAGATCCATTACCGCCAATGACCGCCAGCGCCTGCAAGCCAAGGGCCGTTATCGTCTTTTTCGCTTTGGCCATGGTGGAGGCCTCCACTCTTGCGCGGCCAATTTTGTTCACTTGAACGGCAAAATTACCCGTACTCGTCGTTCCCAAAATGGTACCGCCCAAAGAGCGAATTTTGTGCGTCTTGTTGGGCGTGAGTATCTCATAGCGCCGTCCCCCCTCCATGGGCAGCAGGCCCTCGAATCCATCATGGAATCCGATGACGCGCCAACCGCGACGATAAGCGGCAGAGACAAATCCTTCAATGACCGCATTAATGCCAGGGCAATCGCCGCCAGAATTGAGAATGCCGATAATCATAAATCTGTCTTTATTTAGAATGGATGGGTACAGCCGCCGGGATGACGCCAAAATAGTGCGCACAATTCCACAGGGCCCGTGGGTGATGGAAAAAGGACTTCCATATAGATCCCTTCAGACCATTGGCAGGAGATCCATCGCGCTCGCAATAGCCAAACCATTCCCCAAGCTCGGCATCCTGCAAATGGGTAAACGCCCAATCGTGAATGCGCTGGTGCCATGTGGCATACTTTTCCTCCCCCGTGGTCACGTAGGCCAAACACGTGCCGATAAGCGCCTCATCGTGCGGCCACCAAAACTTCATATTGTGCCAATACTCCTGCACGGGTTTACGATACACATCCGTGTAATACAGCAAACCGCCGTACTGTTCATCCCATCCGCGCTCCAACGCCCAATCGATCATCTTACAGGCTACTTCCACCATTCTTGCGTCCCCTCCGCGATGGCGCGACTCCGCCAGCAAGAACCACCCGCCCTCTATGGCGTGTCCAGGATTCTGCGTACGCTCGTCGAAGTGGTCTATCACCGAACCATCCGGCGCCACATTCTCCACCACAGCGCGTATATCTTCATGCAGGAAAAGTCGTTGTATGTCTGCAAAGCATCGGTCAATCCATGCCGTGTACACCCCGCCTTCTTCGCCCAAATATTTACGCAATTCCTGGCAGGTAACCATCATGATCATGCGACAACCCAAATTTTCTGCAGGTCGGTTGCCGGTCGTTTTGGGCAACATCTTGCCGGGCGTGAAAAAGATATCGGCATACACGCCAAACCAATGACGAGCTCGCTCAGCACTGTGAGGATCACCAGTGGCTCCATAATGCGCCGCCCAAGCAATGGCAGCAAAGCACTCACTGTACGCATAGCGACGCAACCGCAGCGGGGTGCCATCCTCCGTCACGCTGAAATACATGCGATCGCCCTCAGGCGTCACACATTTTTCCTCCAGGAATGTGAGAGCGCCCTCCGCCCAACGCAACCAGTCGGGGTTCTTTGCAATGCTCAAATAACACGTGAGCAGCATCCACGCCATGCGTCCCTGCGCCCACACACTCTTATCGCTGTCCACCATGGTACCGTCCGCATCGAAGCAATGGTAGAAACCACCGTGCTTTTCATCCACAGCTCGCGGAAACCAAAAGGGAATGACCTCTTCCAGAAGCTTCTCTTTATAGAACAGCCCCAATTTTTGCGTATCAACAGCCACGGCCTCAAACTTATTTGTTGATTGCCCAATCAAAGAATCCAATGGCCTTCAACTCATCCTTGAGCTGCGCCACGGTAGCAGCATCCGGCGTTCCCATCGGAAGCCGCGCGGGTCCCAAGTCCACACCCCACCAGCCCATGATGGCCTTGCAGCAACCCATGTAGCCCTTCGCCGCAATAATGTTGATCATTTTTACCGAGAGCTGCTGTAAGTGCTGCGCCTGCTTGATATCGCCTGCTTGGAAAGCGCGAATGATGTCCTGATAGAGTTTAGGCGCATAGTTAAAGGAAGAGCCCACACCACCCTTGGCGCCGGTGGCGAGAGCCGCCAGGAACCACTCGTCCACTCCCCACGGTATATCGTATTTGCCTCCCTCGTAGTTCAGCGCTTCCATGTAGAGGGCGAGGTCGGGGTTGGTGAACTTCACCCCGCAGAAGTTCGGAATTTTTGCCGCACAGGCCGCAATCACCTTGCAGGGGTTGAACGCCACATGGGTGAGCGCCGGGATATCGTAGAAGTAATATGGCAGCTCCGGCGCCCCCATGGCCTCATGCGCCAAGCAATCAACCAAAGAATCTATACTCCCCGGCTTAAAATAACATGGAGAATTGGAGGCAGTACCTGCCGCACCGCATTGCACGGCATATTCTGCCAGTTCGCGGCCATCTGCCACACTGTTACCTCCCGTATGAACCACAAACTGGATACCATGCTTTTTGCCCGCCTCAGCCCACGCCGCCATGTTTTCCTTGCGCTCAGTCAGCTGCATATGCGCCGATTCACCCGTGGAACCCGTAATAAAAACGAGTTTAATCCCCTGGGATGCTAAAAACTGAGCTTGAGCATCTACAGCATCAGGATTACAGTTGCCATCTGCTTTCATTGGCGTGTGAGTTGCCGCCACGAGTCCGTGCAATTTCAAGGTGGTTTGCATCATATTTGTAGTGGAAGTCATCGACCCTCCCCTTTCCACCCCTTTTCTACTCTATTTCCCCCGCAATATCAAGTTAATTCTCCGCTCTTCGTATAATTTTCGCTCTTCGTATAATTTTGCGCTCTTCGTATAATTTTGTGGAATGAACCCACAAAGCAATTCCTCGAAGTCGGTAAAATACTCGGTATCTCACAAAAAATCTTCAATCACCCTAAAAAAAGATT
>CANRNS010000049.1 GCA_947632055.1 uncultured Akkermansia sp. | reverse complement strand
AAAATGCTATGCTGTTGGGTGACCGTTTATTTTGAGGCATCGGGCTTCGGTGACTTTTATTTTTGAGGCATTACGATTTGTTCCACGAAAAAGCGCCCCAATGGTAAGCAATGGTACATCAGGCAACGCAAAGCATTGGTTATTTACGATTCGAATGCCAGCGCGCTGCGCGCGAGATGCGAAGAAACCTATCGGTCAACAAGAGCATGCCATCGGTTGATGAACTTCTCCCAAATGCTGTTCCGGGGAGACGACGTCATTCGCGCACGGGAATCATGGAGATTTCCCACGATTGAAATGGGACTGCGTAGGGTTGCTCAATGACGATCGTGTTGGTTCCTTTCTTGAGGTGAATAAGTGTGGGAGACTGGGCCCACCAAATATCGTCATCCGAGATGGGGCGCTCCTCTTCGGCCGTGTGCCACGTGGGCTCGGCAACGCGGTTTTTGCCGGCGTTCTGGTAGTGACGGGGATTGGGGAGCTCCTTCCCGTTCACCCAAAGCCGCGTGCCGCACTGCGACCACTCTCCCTCCCGCGGAATGCCCGTGTACTGACGGTTGGAACGGGTGGGCGCATCAAAGCCGATCATAAAGGGATAGTCCCCCTCCTCCGGCACAATGACACGTGAGCGCACCCACACACGCACGCCGGGCTTGGCGTCCGGGAAAAGGCCCAGACTCCACGTAGCCGCTCGCGTTCGAAAATACAGGCTGCACCCGGGGATGCGGCGCAACTCTCCGGGAGCCCCCCCTGCCAACATGAGCTTGCGCGCCTCATCGGCCTCGGCATCGGGCACGGGCTGAGTAACTTCCCAAGACCAGCCGCTTTCTGCCCAGTATGGGAAATGCTCATTCGCAAAGATGCTCCTGCCGATGCTCACCAACCGTTTTTCAAAGAGAGAGAAAGCATGATTTGCCTCCGTATCCGGCGGTGGCAGCACCACGGTGAGGGAGTCTCCTTCCTCGGCGGCGCCATTCCACGCGCGTTCCGCCATGGCGCAAAGGCCCGGCCACATCGGGCTGTGCAGGGGTATGCGAGATTTGTCCTCCACCCGAATATCCGGCCAGGTGCAGAATATGGCGCCGAGGCGCATCTCATCTCCTTTCTCTGCGCCGCAAGGACGCATAAAAAACCAACGACGCACCAGCAGGGCGGGTTCGAAAAGATTGCTGTAGCCGATGGAAGAATCGATGGTGGGGGATGTAATGCTCTCGGCTTTCTGCGGGTTTTTTCCCTGCACCCAGCGCTGGGCGATGGAACTGTCGCTCACCGGCAGGTCCCAAGGACCCTCCCACTGCATGGGCGTGCGACCACGGGCGCGAATTTTACGGCTGATGCGTTCCACAAACTGCTCCGCATTCGGCACGCTTACCTCATCGGCTCCAAAGTGGAAGACAGGGCAAAGAGCAGCGGGAACTTCATCGCAGAATTCATCAATGAGCTTTTCCAGCGCCTGCACACCTTGTTCACTGTGCATCGGAAAACCGAAAGCGCGAACAAAATAGTCGCTGTGACCGGGCATATCCAGCTCTGGGATGACGGTGATGTGGCGTTCATGAGCGTAGCGGAAAAGCTCTCGAATTTCAGCGTAGGAGTACGTATCATTCTTGTCGCGCGTGCGGTATTGAGGATCATTGAGCTGCGGGTAGGACTTGCACTGCACGTGCCAAGCCGGGTCATCCGCCAGGTGCCAGTGAAAATAATTCACCTTGAGCTGGGAAGCCAGGTCCAGCTGCCTCTTCAAGCTTTCCATCGTCTGGAAATTCCGCCCGCAGTCATGATGAAACCCACGCACCAGGAATGCCGGCCAATCTGTCATCTCGCAACAAGGCAACTTATCGCGCCCCGGCAGGACAAGCTGACGAAGCGTTTGCAGCGCATTGAAGAGGCCTCCCGGTTGCGGCGCGCTGATGCGCACTCCCCGGGCATCCACCGCGAGATGGTACCCCTCCCGCTCCCCTTCGGCGGGGAGGTCGGGCACGTTTTCAAGGGAAAGAGAGAGCGTGATGGGGCGATCCTTTGAAAGCGAAGGACGGTCACCAAGGGATTGAAGGAAACCGCGGCAAGCTGTGGTGAGCATCGACCCGGCATCGGATTGCATGACCTGCGCACACGCCGAATTCGTCGCGATTTTCCAGAACGAGGACGGAGGAACATCGCGCACGGCCTTACCCCATTGGACCACGCGAGGAAAGGGAAGCAACGCAACGGGGGCTTCTTCCTCTGCCTGGAGCGGGTGCGGAGACATCCATGGCGATGCGCTGCTCATCGCTGCTCCCATGCCTAAAATGAAAGGGAGAAGAACTTTCATTCACGCACGGGAATGAACGAGACTCCCCATGACTGGAACTCTCCCTTGTAAGGCTGCTCAATGATGATGGTGTTTTTGCCTTTCTTGAGCGGCACCATGGTGGGCTGATGCGCCCACCACACTTCTTCATCCGTCAAGGGATCCTCATTGGCCGGGGCAAACCAGGTATCGGACATGTAGCGATTTTTGCCGGCGAGCTTGTACACCTGCGGGTTGCGGAACTCTTTGCCATTGACCCACACGCGCGTCTCGCACTGCGACCAATCCCCCGCCTTCGGCACGCCCGAGTAGCGCCGAGAGGAACGCGCAGGCGCATCGAAGCCCACCATGAAAGGCTGTTCGGCGTCCTCAGCGCTGTCGTACTCCAGCACCGCCCACGCGCATGCGCCCGGCTTTGTTCTGCCAAACATACCGAGATAACCGGTGGAGGGTTTCGTGCGGAAGTAGAGGTTGGCGCCGTAAGCCGTACGCGTGTCCAACCCGCTGTAATCGCCGGCCAGCACCTTGGCACGCACTTCCTCTTTTTTCGTCTCCGACACCGGGCCAATTACCGTCCATTTCTGCGTACCTTCGGACCAGTAGGGGAAATGTTCCTTTTTGAAGAGCGTCTTGCGCAGGAAGGCAAGGCGTTGTTCAAAGAGATTGAAAGCACGGGCGGCTTCAGTATTAGGCGCGGGCATATCCGAGGCGAGACCATCGCCATCGGCATCGCCGCCCTCCCAGGCACGCTCCGCCATAGCGCACATCCCCGGCCACTGTGCACTGTGCAGGGGGATGGTGCTCTTATCGGCCACACGCATGTCCGGCCAGTTGCAGATGAGCGCGCCCATGTGAAGGTCATCCCCCTTCCCTACCCCGCACGGACGCATGAAGAACCAGCGACGCACCAGCATGGCGGGGTCAAAGAGGTTGGAATAACCCACGCTCGAGTCGATCGTACGACACTTAATGGTTTCCGGCTTGATCGATCGATCCGCCATCTCACCGCCCTCAACCCAACGCTGGGAAATGGAATGCTCGCCCACGGGCAAATCGCGTGGACCGCCCCACTGCATGGGAGAACGCCCCAGCGAGATGAGCAGCTTGCTCATCCGCGCCACGAATTCCTTGGCATTGGGCACGCGAACCTCATCCGCCCCGATGTGGAAGATGGGACAGTCTTTCGCCGGCACTTCACTGCAGAACTCGCGGATCAGCTCCTCGAGCACCTTCATGCCTTCTTCGCTGTGCATCTTAAAACCGAAAGCCTTCTCGAAATACGAGCTGTGGCCGGGCATATCCAGCTCCGGGATAATCGTGATGTTACGGTCCCCGGCGTACTTGATGAGTTCGCGTATTTGATCGTAAGAATACGTGTCATTCAGGTCACGGGTGCGGTGCTTGGGGTCATTAAGCTGCGGATAGGCTTTGCACTGGACGTGCCAACCGGGGTGATCCGTGAGATGCCAGTGAAAGTAGTTCACCTTGATCCGTGAGGCGATATCCAGCTGCCGTTTGAGGCTCTCAATCGTCTGGAAGTTGCGGCCGCAATCTTCGTGAAATCCGCGCACGGCAAAAGCCGGCCAATCCTTGATTTTGCAACAGGGAAGGGTCTTGCCCTTGGCCGCCAACTGCCGCAGCGTCTGCAGGGCATTGAAGAACCCGGCTTCGTGTGCCGCGTGGATTTCTACCCCTTTTTTACTCACTTGCAGAGTGTAGCCCTCCGCCTGCCCTTCCTTGGGTAGAGCGGCAGCATCTTCAACAAGACGACAAAGCAAGCTCTTGCCGGATTTTCCCTCCGGGAGATCCGACAGGAAGCCGCGCCACGCCGTCTTAATCATGACTCCCTTTTTCCCCTCCAATTTCCAATCATCCTGTTTTCCAAGAGGCAGTTTTGATTTCTTCCACTGGACCTCCTTGGGGTACGGCAGGAGCACGGCCGGAGCCTCCTGCTCATCATCCAATGAGTGCGGCGACTTCCACTCCTGCGCCAGGAGCGGGGCCGCACATAAAAGGACCGAGAGAATTATGAGAATGCGTTTTTTCATAAGAGTCCGTTGAGGGGTAGTCATATTAGGTACGAAGTTTCTCATCACAATCTTTCACATGATCCGAGACGGGCGTCAGCTCAGCCATCCACCGGTTGAGGATTTCCACGGCGGCGGCCTGGTCGATGACGGCCCTGAACTGGTGGGCGCGGCGACCAGCTGCGTGCAATTTTTCCTGCGCGTCCGCCGTGGTCAAAAACTCATCCACATACACCAACGGCAGTTCCGGCAGAGCGGCCTGCAGCTTCTCCCCGAATGCGCGCACTCGGGCGCAAGCGCTCCCCTCCGTGCCGTCCAGACGCAGAGGGAGTCCCAGCACGAGCGTGCGAATGCGCCTCTGCCTGGCAAGCTGGACAACACGCGCGACAGGCTCAATGCGGTCCACCTCAATGCTCTCCACCGGGTGAGCGAGAATGCCGCAATCATCCGTGGCGGCAACGCCGATGCGGGACGTGCCGTAATCCAAACCGAGTGCGGGATGCCTGTCCATGGATCAGGTGAGATGCGGCGGAAGTTGGGCTACAATTTGCTTGATGCGATCGGCATCGACCTTACGCGCGACGAGCAAGGCATCCGGCGTATCGACGACGATCAAATCCTGCACACCGAGAAGAGCCACTTGCTTCATGGGATGGGAAAAGGCGATGTTGCGTCCGGCATCCAGCGAAACGAGGGGGGAGTTTGACGCATTGCCCGCCTCATCGCGATGCGGCAAATGGTTGCTGAGGGCGACCCAGGAACCCACGTCATCCCACTCCAACGATGCCTCAAAGTTAAGGACGACGTCCGCTTTCTCCATGAGGGCAAAGTCGATGGATATCGGCGTCAACTCGGGGAAGTGCGTGCGGATGAAGTCCTCCGGATTCGGGGCGGCGCGGAGTTCTTGGGCAAAGTGCGCCAGAGCGGGCACATGCCGCCTCAATTGCTCGAAAAATGTGGAAACGGACCACGCAAAAATGCCTGCATTCCAACAGAAACGACCGGTGGACAGGTAACGCTCCGCCGTGGTCGCATCCGGCTTTTCGCAAAATCTGACCACGCGGTAGCAGGGATGTTTCAGGGCGGCATCTTGCAGCAATTCGCCCCGTTCAATGTAGCCATAACTCGGGCATGGCCACGTGGGACGAATTCCGAGGGTGATGAGCGCCGGTTCCCGGCTGGCCAGCGCGAGCGCATCCTGTGCCAACGCCGCAAAGGCCGCATCATCGGGTATGTACGCATCACTGGGCGCCACGAGCATGCGCGCCCGTGGGTCCCGAGCAGCAATAAGCGCCGCGCCGAGCGCCATGGCGGGCGCCGTGTCCCGCCGCACGGGCTCAGCAACGACATGTGAGGGAAGGACCTCGTCTTTCACCTGCTGCAGTACCTCCGCGCGCTGCTTTTCGTTCGTCAGGATGTAAACATGGCTCGCAGGAACGAATGAGAGCACGCGCCGGAGCGCTTGCTGAAGCATGGTCCCCTCCCCGATGAGGTGCAGCAGTTGCTTGGGGCGATCCGTGCGCGACATGGGCCAAAAGCGCGTGCCGCTTCCACCCGCCAGAATCAACGCAAAGTTGGAAGAATCCTCGGCCATGGGTTCACATCGTCAGGGCAAAGGCAAGCTTGGCGTCCACACTGGCGGCGAGTTCTGCCACTTGCTTCTCCGTGACCTGCTTGTTCGTTTTGATGACGGCCAGGGCATCGCCGCTGGCCTGATCGAGCGGGGCCACGATGTTGTCGATGTTGATGCCGGCCTCGGAAAGCGCCTGGCCGATGGAGGCGATCACGCCGGGTCTGTCCTGATAACGGAGGACAAGGGTATGCCCGGGCAGAGCCGCGTAGAGGTGCTGGAAGACATCGATGCGGGAAACAACCGGCGTGCCATCCACCACCATCCCGCGCACACTCGCCTTGCGCTGCTCGCCATTCTCCTCCGTGAAGAGGTCGAGAGTGAGCGAATCATCATAGAATTTATCGTCCATAGGCTCACGAGCCTTGAAAGAGATGCCGTGCTCGCGCAGGGAAGCCTCTGCCGCAGCAGGCATGAGACCGTGCTCCGCCCCCGGCACGGCGCCCTGCAGGATCCACGGCGTGAACCATTTGCGGAATGATCGCAAGTTGTTGTAGAATGTGCACTCGATGCGGCGGATGGGCTTGCAACCGGCCACCTGGTAACAGAGACGCCCAAGCATGGCGGCCATGCGCAGGTGCGCCGGGTTCAGATCCGCCGGTTTCTCCGCATTCACCACACAACTGGTATCCCCCTCCGCAAAGTAGGCTTGCATTTCCGCCGCAGCACGCACGGCCGCCGCCTTGTTGGCCTCCCTTGTATTGGCGCCCAAGTGCGGCAAAATCACATCCGCCACATCGGCGCTGGGCTGCTGGGCTGCAACGTCTTTGGGATGAACATCCGTGCAATAGATGAGCTTCTTGCCGCTCTTCTTCACAGCGCGTAAGGCTTCCTCGTCAACCACACCGTAGCGCGCGCAATTCACCAGCATCGCCCCGTCCTTCATCAGCTCCAGCAAGCGCGCATCCACCATATTCTTCGTACTGGGACCACCCGGCACATGGATGGAAACAATATCCGCCGTGGAAAAAATTTCGTCGAGTTCCGCGGGGGTGGCGCCGATATTCAGCGCGCGCTGTTTGGAGAGGAAATGATCGTACCCGAGCACGGTGCACTCAAAGCCTTGCAAGCGCTTCACGAGGAGGCGTCCTACATTGCCCAACCCGAGAATGCCCACAGTTTTGCGGGTGAGCTCGCGTCCCATGTACTGCTTTTTGTTCCACTCACCGGCCCGCGTAGTCACATCCGCCGGCACCACATATCGGTACGCAGCCAATATCATGGCCACCACTTCCTCCGCCACCGCGTTGGCATTGGCTCCCGGCGTATTCATCACATCGATCCCCTTGGTGCGTGCGTACACGTAGTCGATGTTGTCGTACCCGGCGCCGGCGCGGATAATGCACTTGAGCCCCGGCATAGCGTCCATGATCTCAGCCGACACCTTTTCGGAACGCACAATGAGTCCCGATACATCCCCGTGAAGCTGCACCTGCTCGATCAGCGGGGTTGCATCATCCTGCACCACTTCATAGCCGGCAGCGCGCAATGCGGCGGCGGCTGCCTGGTCCAATTTCGTTGGTATGAGTATTTTCATAAGCTTGACTGCTGTTCATTATTTTCGTTTCAGGAGGAGGAAGCACTCTCGCACGTGCAGCGCGCGCTTGCTCAGGTTGCGGGAGGCGCGGAAAGCGTTGTAGGATGTTTCCATGACGGATACTTCGCCCAATCCTTCCATCACGTCGCGCAATTCTTCCAGCGCCACAAAACCCTCCGAGTTGTAAGAAAGCAAGATGTACCTGGCCGGACACTGCTCGATGGTTTTGAACAACGCTTCACCGGCAAGCGGAGCCTTGTTGAACGCCGAGCGGTTCCACCCTGTCGGTATGCCCGACACCGCCGATATCTCACGTGGCTCCCGGTAATCCGTGAGAAGATTCAGCATGAAGTAATTGGAACCGTAAGGATGTTGGTTGTAGGGAGGATCCAGATAAGCAAAGTCGAGTTCCGGCAGGTGCAGATGCAACTCCTGGGCATCCTGACGGTAAATGTGATTCTGCGTTTCAAAACGTGAAAACACCGGCAACTGAAGCCTGATCTCCCCCAAAATCCTGCTCAGAGCATTGCGTCCGCTCCCGCCGAATTGCCCCACGCCGCGCTTATTTTTGTAAAAGCCCTTGAAAACGCCTGACGTGTTGGTGTGAACGGAGGCTTCATAGAGCAAGGGGGCGATGAAAAAAGGCTTCATGCGTCCAGGCACGATCTCCTCAATAAGTCTTCGCGCCGTGTCCAGGTACATGGCATTGCGATGTGTGTAAAAAACGCGCTCGCCACGTTGGATGTTGTTGTCATCCTGAGGCGCGTACAAGCGCGTGATGAACCCGGGACTCAACTCCTCATCGATGCGTTTCTCCAGCTCGCTGTGCAAGGTGTGCAGACGGCTGTTTTCCACATCGGAAGGATTCGCCAGATAGCATTCGCTGATGACCCGCGCGTACGGCTCCAGATCATTGCTGAACAAATCGGTTGCATGAGCCTTGAGGGCGCGCGACACGATACCGGAACCGGAAAAGAGATCCAGACAAGATATTTTATTCTTCCCCAAGCATTCCTTGACGTATTGGACCGCCCGCAAAATATGCCCGAGCAACGCGCGCTTGTTGCCCAGGCACGTGATGATTTGCTCAGTCAAATAGGCCGAACTCTCCCCTTCCGGCTCTGCAAAGAGCATCGGCTCATCCTTCGCATCTGGCTGCCCTGCGTGCATACTCGCTATGACGGCCTCATCGGCACCTTGAACAAAACACACTCATCTCTCAATTTCATGCACGAAGAGCCCGCTGCGCAACTTGGGCTCGAACCACGTGGACTTGGGCGGCATAATTTCCCCGCTGTCAGCCACGCGGAAGAGGTCCTCCATGCTCACCGGGTACAAGGCAAAGGCAACCCCCTCCTCGCCCGCGCGCTCCTCGAGCTCGCGCAGTCCGCGAATGCCGCCCACAAAATCGATGCGCGGGCTGGTGCGCGGGTCCTCAATGCCCAGGACAGGGGCCAGCACATTCTCCTGCAGAATCGAGCAATCGAGGCTGCGGATGGGGTGCCGCTCATCAAAGCTGCCGGGCTTGGCAATGATCGTATACCAGCGGCCGCCCAGGCACATGCCAAAGCTGTGTTTGGCGTGCGGGGATACGGGGCCGTCCTTGTCGGCAGGAATCACCTCGAACTTCTCCGCAATCAGCCGGATCAACTCTTCACGACTGTGACCGTTCAGGTCCGCCACCACACGGTTGTAGTCCATGATGAACAAGTCCTCATCACAGAAGGTGACGGCCATCAAGTAGTTGAACTCTTCCGCGCCGGTGTAGTCCGGGTGCTGCCCGCGACGACGTGCCGAAACAGCCGCCGAAGAGGCTGTACGGTGGTGTCCATCCGCTATGTAGAGGGTCGGTACTTCCTCAAACCCGCGACGGATGGTCTCAATCACCGCCGGGTCATCCACCGGCCATAAAATGTGGGTGACGCCATCCTCACTCGTGAAGTCGTACTCCGGCTTGTGGAACTTGATCCACTCACGCACGGCCGAGGAAATGCCCTCATGCTTCCGATAAGCTAAGAACACCGGCTCCGTCTGCGCGCTGCAAGCATCAAAGTGGTTGATGCGATCCAGCTCCTTCTCCCTGCGGGTGAGTTCGTGTTTTTTGATCGTACCGTTCAGGTATTCATCAACACTTGCGCAACCCACAATACCCGTCTGCACGCGGCCCCACATGATTTGGCGGTAAATGTAGTAGCACGGTGCCGCATCGCGCACCAAAAACCCGCGGCGGACGAAGTCCTGCAAGTTCTCACGGCTCTTGGCATAGGTGACTTCATCGTGAATCGCCGCTTCCGATGTGTCGATGTCCGCACGGCAAATGTGCAAGAACGAGGAGACATTACCCTCCGCCATGCGGCAGGCTTCCTCGTGATTCATCACATCGTACGGCAGGCTTGAAACCTGCTGAGCGTAGCGTCGGGGCGGTCGTAACGCGGCAAAGGGGCGAATGGTAGCCATGGCTGTCTCGTATCGTCAGGGTTGTTTTGTAGAAAGGATGATGTTTTCAGGAACGGGATCATTGATGATAAAGACGCGTCCCTTGCCACGCGGCGGAAACAGGTCATCCCACACCACCTTGTTCTTGCGAAACACCACATGCTCCGCCGATCGGACAGAAAGCAAAGGCACGTGATGCGTGCGAAATGTGTTGCCGGAAATGAGGATATTGCGATGATAACGCTGTTTCTGGTTTCCGATGTCACGCACCTCCGGGCAGATGGAAATGATGGCGTCCGTAAATTGGTAACCAGCCGTGAGGTTATGATCAAAGAGATTACCGATAATCTTCACATCACGGCAGGATCCGCTCTCAAACCAACCTTGCGCGTCCCCCGCCAACAGAATCGCGCTGCCGTGCGAACGCACAAATTTATTGCCCTTTACCAGAACTGATTTCGGTGTGGTGAAAAGCGCGCCGCGCGCGCGGTTGTGGCGTACGGTGTTGTTGATGAACTCAACGGATGGATACCAGTCGGCATTCTCGACAGCATCTCCCTCACCTATTCCCTTCGGCAGAGGAGCCTCAAACGTCAATTTCACATGCCGCTCATCGAGCATCTCCGCCGTCTTCACACGCCCCAATTCGGGGATATTCTCCAGCACCTTGCCGCGAATAAACTGCACCCGTTCCCCGGCTAAAAACACCTCAAACCCCACAGATTGATGGTGCATGTACTTCGCAATGATGCACGTGGGACTCTCCACCTTCTCGATGCTCAGGCAGGTGCTGTGCACATTGATGGCATCATCCATCATTCCCTCATAAAGGGCATTCTCCACGTGGATAAGTCCGCGGCAGTTGGAAAAATGGGTGGCGTCGGCCGACACCGTGTAAATCCGTCCTTTGGCGCGTATGCAGCCGCCGCCACTGATCGTGACGTTTTCGCTTCGCTGCGCTAGGAGTCCCATTCCCTGACTATCCTGGAACACGACGTTTTCCAACTTCGTATCCTTTGCCCGGTACAGCACTGCGGCCGGGTGCGGGCGCATCCCATTACGCAGCACCACCACCTGCCCTTCCTTCAGCCCGGCCTTACCGGCATCCGTGGCAAAACGCACCTTGTCTCCGCCTGCCTCTTCCGCGCGGTCAGTCCACCCCATATCTCCCCCGCCCGCACGCGGCACCATGGGCCCATCCGCCTCAAATGGCAACGCCATGTTCACACCTGCTTCACCATCCTCGCGCAGGATGCGGAATTTACCATTTTCCACCTTCCACGAAAAGAGGGAACGCGGCACCTCCAACGTCGTCATCCCATCGGCTATCTCCACAATTTTACCTTCCACGAAAAAGGGCGTTGCATAGCGGATCGTCAAATTGCGCAACGTCACGCCTGCGCTATCCTGCACGAGCAAGGGCTGCATCTTGCCATGGACAACAAGCGTACTGCCCTGCCCATCCAAAGTCACACGGTTCTTTTTGACAAAGGGCAACCCGACCGGGATGTCGCGCTGCTGGTCGTGGTTGGACACATAAAAATTCATTTTAGGCGAGCTGGCGGGGTAAAGATGGTACTCCCGCTTGGGCAACGCGATGGCGCTGCCACTCGGCGCAGCCTGTATTTTCCGGCGCAATTCGATCCCATCATCCCGTTCGCCGTGGACCGGCATTGCTCCCAGTACGCACAATACCATGCCCCCGCCGATGACAAATTTTAGAAGATGTCTCATTGTTGCGCCGTGCTGTAAAGAGCCAGGAGAGCCGTAGCCAAATCCTGCGTGTCATAATAATTTGATGCGGCCAAACGCTCTCCCTGAGCTCGCAGGTACCCGTTCAATTTTTCAATGATGGGCAAGTAACGATGTTCATACACCCTGATTATCTCCGGACCACGCAAAGGGAGTCCCGCTACAGCCTGCCCCCAAGAACGCATTTCACGGGCGAGCCCCACAATGGCAGGTACTGCTGCTTGGGCGGAAGCTGTATCCTCGACCTGCGCAAGCACGTTGTACAACTTGCCCAACATGACAATGCCGGCTCGGATGTGAGCCTCTTCCGGCAAAAGGGGAGCGCTCTCCTGCCGGGGGGCAGGTGACGCCGCTTCCTCGGCGCAGGCCATACCACCCCCCGCCAAAGCTGCAATGATCATCCATACTCGCTTCATGACTCAAATAAAGAACAAAGGATACTAAAAGAGCGGAAAAAAGGGACCGACTCGTAGCAACGCACGCGCTGCAAACGGTAAATCGATTCGTACACACGTCCCCACACCGTGCGCATCTGTCTCTCATATTTGCTGGCAACCGCTGCCGCTGTATTTTCCGGCAGCTCGGATATAGCAGCGATCTCACGGCGAGACTCACCCACGCGGGCGAGCAACCTCTGCAAGGCGGAGTTCTGTGCATCAGCGCTCCCCTTATCCTGCACTCGCGACAGCACGCCCTCCAACTCCTCGCCGAGCTTCACATAGCGCGCAAAAATTCCATCCAGCTCCGCCGGCAACTCAGCCGCACGCGCCTCAACACCCAGCCATGGAAAAATCAGCATGAGGCACAACAGCACCCGCCGCACTGCCCACTCCCTCAACTTCCCTAATATGGTAGGCAAACAACTCACTCGTCATCACTGTTTTCTTCAGAATCCTCCTCCTCTTCAGAATCCTCCTCATCCTCTTTCTCGTCCTCTCCATCATCCTGCTCATCATCCTTCTCATCCTGCTGATCCTCGGCATCATCTTCTTTCAGCTTTTTCCCACGATCCTCCTGGGTGTCGTTGGTGTCGCTGAACTCGGCGCCGAGGCGTTCCACCTGGTCCTCAAGCGTACTGAGTGCGCGTTCAATACTGTTCGCATCGCGAGCGATCGCGTTGTCCAGCTTAGACAGAGTGCGGATACGTTCGCGCAGTTCCGTGCGCAAGGCCTGAATTTGTTCATCAAGCTTGCCATACGCCTCCCGATCCATGAGTTCGGGACGCAGAGCACGCAAAGCCGTGAGCTCGTTCCCATTGCGTAGGGAAGATTCCGCTTCCGCCAACTCGCCCTCCTTCATTTTACGGCGCACGCCATCCAACTTCTCCCAGCATTTGATAAGAATTTGCTCGGTTTGCCCCGGATTGCTGCACTGCTGTTTTTCCAATTTTTTGGAGTAGCGCTCAAGGAGAATGCAGGCATTTTCGAGCATGAACTGATTATTCTGCGAAGGCGCAAATATCTTCTCCTTTCGATCCTCCTCCGAGACATCCTTCATCTTCTTTTCGTAAACACGCAGGTCACGTGCATGAGCTTTTGCTTTGCCCGATTCGGTGAGCTTTTCCCGCGTTTCGGCAATCCGTTTCTTGAAGAGATCCCACTTTTTCCCTAGTTTGGAAATCGTTTCGTCTACCATAGCTTTCAACTTCACGTAATCAGGAACTCCCTGGTACGTCTCATGCACCTTCACGAAGAGATTGAGTCCCTCCGCCTGCTGCGCATCGGCGCTCTCCTGCAAATCGTCCATGACTTGCTTGATGAGAGCCTTTCCATCCTCAATATACTTCATGCGCTGGTCGTCCGGCACAATGGTAAACTCATAATCATTGGAGAGCAATTTGGCGCGCTCCTCCTGTGACGTCTGGCACCTTTCAAGAAGTTGTTTGACATCTTCCAGCTTCTCCGGCAGCGTCCCGGACACACGTTTGTGCAGAGAGGAAAGTGACCTGGGAGGATTTTTCATGGAGGCAAACAGCCCATTGTACTCCTTCATCTTATCCTCAAGGCTGCGGCAGCGCTCACGAAATCGATCAAGATTCGGTCCTTGTTCAGACCGCTGATCTTTTCCTCCAGTGTCCGCAGCTGAATCAGTCGATGTCTCTTCCGGAGAAGCTCCCGCCCACATTGCCGCTCCCAAAAGCACGGCCACGAGTATTGTCATTCGCATCATCTTCATATTCCTCCGAGACGCATACTAGCATAATTCAGCCCCGTTGGCAAACACCATTTTTCATGCACCCAAAGTCTACCCACATCCGTCCCAACGAAAAATGATCCTAAAAGGCATTTATCGGCACATTATGCAACGCAAAACATTGATTATTTACGATTTGAATGCTAGTGCGCTGCGCGCAAATGTCTTGCCTGACGATCGAGTAGGGGGCTTTCGCCCCCTCTCACACCACCGTACGTGCCTTTTTATGGCATACGGCGGTTTCCTAACCTT
>CANRNS010000048.1 GCA_947632055.1 uncultured Akkermansia sp. | reverse complement strand
TGCAATCCACAATTTGTTGATACTAAATTCCATACGTCCAATTTTGCCCCCGCATTTTCAAATGCGTTTGCCCTGGAAAAATATCCCGTTTGCTTCATCATAAGATACAGATCTGCCTTAAACTTTTCCAAATCCGTACAGCAAGATAAAGCATCTTCTGCACACGATTATTTCATCATTGCTAACGAATAAAGACTTCCCGAATCCGAGCTGCTCCCATCGGTGGAGAAATGACCCCTCGCTCCTCCATCATATCTATCATTTTGGCGGCACATCCATAGCCAAGGCTAAAACGTCTCTGAAGCAAAGACGTACTTGCCTTCCTTTCCTCTATCACTAACCGAACACAACGATCATACAGAGCTCCATCAAGCCCAGCTTCCGCACCCTTGCTTGAACTCCTCTCTCGATGCCAAATTGCAGGATCGCAAGCGTGATTGACAAAGTTCTGCGTCCGTTGACAAGAACAAAATCGAACAACGTTGGCAATTTCATCAAACGAAACCATAGCGGCGTGGAAGCGCGTCATACCACAATTCATTTCCACACCTCGATATAAGGCATCTCCATGTTCCATGAGATTCTCCGCGCCATCAGCATCCAGCAAGATACGACTCTCCCTTTTTTCAGTAACTCTCAGAGCTATCCGACTTGGAAAAGCATGTCTAACGCTCTCCGTTACAACTCGCCTCCGGGGCAACTGTGTTGTAGCTATAAGATAGATGCCAGCGGCAGGAGCATCGGCCGCAATATCATCAAAAAGAGACTCAACTTCATCCTTCGCTTGCATCATGATCTCTGCCAACTCGTTAATGACGACAATAATGTATGGCAAGTGGTGCGGTTTCTCCCGCAAAGGACCTCCATCCTCTGACGAACAACTCGCAACTCTGCCAAATTTGCCAGCTGTTAGATGACTCTCATATACGCTCCTGTTATACGCTTCCACATGGGTCACTCCTTCACATCTAAACATGTCATATCGATGCTTCACCTCGCGCACGACCAACTTCAAACACCTTACTGCACTCAATGGATCTTTAGCAATCGGCATGCCAAGATGGGGCGACGCCTTGTATACGTCCATCTCAACGCTCTTCAAGTCCAGCAAAACAAACTTGAGTTGAGCTGGAGAAAACTTATACAGAAAGGAAAGAAGTATGTTGTTGATACATACAGATTTGCCCATTCCAATAGCGCTGCCAATAAGGAGATGTCCCATTTCTGTCACATCAATCACAAAAGGCTTTCCTGCAATATCCCTTCCAAAAGCTACTGGTAATCTAAGGAGAGGGTTCGTAAAATCAGACGACAAAATTAGTTCACGAAAATTAACATCTTCAGGTTCACTGTTTTCCAACTCTACGCCAAATGAAGTCGTCCCTGGGATGGGAGCTATGACATTTACTCTGAAATTCTGAGTGGCCGCCATGATCTCATTTTTCAAGCGAATGACACTCAGCATGCTTTTGCCAACGGGAAGTACAAACTTATAACGGGTCACATCCGAACTATGTTCTATGCCCGCCGGTTTCACAGCCACGCCGAATGCCTCAAATGTATCCATTAAAACAGCCTGCATCTTCCGAACTTCTTCCTCCCGCCTAGCTCGAACAACTTCCGGAATCGGCTCATAATTAATCAGTCCAAACGGAGGCGTTTTGTACTCGTCCTCTTGTTCGTCCCGATCGCCTTCCTCCATGGTTTCAAGCTCCTGCATTATCCTATCCGATCTCGTTTTTATGCTTCACGCCCACATTTTAACACGGCAAACCCAATACGCAAGAGGAAAGCTAAGGCAAACTTATGACTGAGAATCACCGCATTGCCTCAAAAATAAAGTCAACGGAGAGTCAATAAAAGTAAAGCATGACAAAAAAAAGGCTTGCTACGACAGGTGATGGTACTAGAATGATAGGTAAATGAGCAATCGGCTAGGGAAAAAGACATGCTTTGCGCCATCGATGAGCTGGCGCTGGCGGAGCTATACCTGAAGGAAATACCGGTTGCCGAAAGCACGACACGTGCATTGAAACATGGAAGCTCGCAAAGCGCTTTGGCACCGGATGGCCGAGGCGCTTTTTATTTCACACCCCTTTCCAACAATGACATCGAACATACAACTTATCCAAAGCTGCCGCCGCCTCGCAGAAGGCGACACACAGACCCCCATCCGCTTATTTATGCAGATCAGCCGCCAAAATCCGCAGGCTATCCTGCTGGAAAGCGCTGAAGTAGACGGACGCTGGGGTCGTTACAGTGTGATCGCCACGGATTATTTGTGCGAACTTACCTGCAAGGTTGGAAAGTTAGAGGTGCAAGTGAATGATGCATCGGTAGCCGCATTGGAACAATATAATGGATTGCCGTATGTAGAAGGATTACGCGCCCTCATGCAAAGCTTGCAGATTGTACCCGAAAACCCGCAAATGGCGCCCATTACACGCGCGCTGTATGGCTACTGGGGATACGAAATGGCCGCAGTCTTTCAGCCAAAGCTTGCGCAAACGTTGGACGTAGCGGATGCGGAGAGTCACTTGGTATTAGCAGCCACGGTACTGGTGTTCGATCACGTGTACAACAAACTCTATCAGCTGAGTATTGGCGCGCCGCGTGATATTGTGAACATGCCCGTGCTGATGAATTGCCATCCCGGCACCTTTGCCGTGGGTGAAACTGAGCGTGTACCGGCGGAGGGGGACTACAAGGAGGGCGTGGAAAAAGTGCGGCAAATGTTGCACGATGGCGAGGCCATCCAAGTGGTAGGCGCTACGCAATGCAGTGCCCCATTTGAAGGCGATAGCTTTACCCTGTACCGCCGCATGCGCAGCATCAATCCCTCTCCCTACATGTTCTACATGCGTTTCAGCGATATGGAGCTGTTTGGCGCTTCGCCGGAGGTGATGGTGCAGTGTACGGGAGGCAAACTGCTGCTATCTCCCATTGCCGGTACACGTCGGCGAGGCAGAGATGCGGCGGAGGATGAAGCTTTCGCGGCGGAGATGCTCGACAGTCCGAAAGAGCGCGCCGAACACGTCATGCTTGTGGATCTAGGACGCAACGACCTGGGACGCGTCGCCACAGGCGGGTCTGTGCAGGTGGAACGCCTCATGGATGTGGAGCGTTTTTCTCATGTCATGCACATGACCAGTCGCATCACGGCACAACTTGCCCCGGGCAAGGATGCGTTGGATGTGCTGGCGGGTACTTTCCCGGCTGGCACCGTGAGCGGGGCTCCGAAAGTGCGAGCCATGGAAATCATTCGCGAGATTGAGCAGGCGCCGCGTGGTCCTTACGCTGGATGCATCGGCTGGGTCGGACTGGATCATGACACCGTGCATTTGGACACCGGAATCACGATACGCTCCATGTGGAGGCGCGGAGGTCGCGTGTTCTGGCAGGTAGGCGCCGGGCTCGTGTATGACTCTGATCCCAAGTATGAATGGATGGAATGCCGCAACAAGGGACGCATCATCAACACCATACTCTACACAGGCGAAGAATAAACTCTACCAACGTTATGCTGCTATTCATCGACAACTACGATTCATTTTCCTACAACATCGTGCAGTATTTTATGCGCACGGGGCGCGAGCCGTTGGTGTTCACCAACGATAACCCTCGCGTGTTGGAGCTGGCGACCTCGCCGGAGTTGGAGGCCGTGGTTCTTTCGCCCGGCCCCAGCAACCCGGAGCATGCGGGGCTGTGTCTGGAGTTCCTGAAGCGTATGCCGCATCATATCCCAACCCTGGGTGTCTGTTTGGGACACCAGTGTCTGGGCTACCACGCGGGGTGCGCCGTGGTGCGAGGACCGAAAGTCATGCATGGCAAAACGAGTTCCATTGAGCACGACGGCACAGGACTCTACAAGGGCATAGCCTCGCCAATGCAGATTGGGCGGTACCATTCATTGGTCGTGAAGGTGCCGCAAAGTCACCCGCTGCTGGAAGTCACTGCGAGGGATGAAGATGGCGAAGTGATGAGCATGCGCTACAAAGACAGACCATGGGTCGGCGTACAGTATCATCCGGAATCCATCCTGACACCGGAAGGACTCAAATTAATCGCTAACTTTCCAAAATGTCTCATTGATTAACCAATTGCGGCAAGCGCTCTACCCAAACAGCGCCACCACGCACCTGCCAGATCCTTATATTCTACACGACACATGCTTATGACAACAGCTACAATACTCGATCAGCTCGCTGAGGGGCATGACCTCTCTGCCGAGGAAGCAAACTACGCGTTTGCCCAACTTATGGACGGGCAGCTTACACCCTCACAATCCGGTGCGTTCTTGCTCACGCTGCGTGCCAAGGGGGAGACCGCCGAGGAAATGCACGCTGCGGTGCAAAACGCTTTACAGCGCGCTTACCTTGTGGATGGGGTGGAGGGTGATTATGCGGACGTGGTGGGTACCGGTGGCGATGGCAAGCACAGCTTCAACTGCTCCACCGCTACAGCACTTACGCTTGCCGGCATGGGCTATCGAATTGTGAAGCACGGGAACCGCGCTGCTTCATCCTCCAGTGGCGCCGGCGACGTGCTGGAGCAACTCGGTTACCCGCTTGACCTCAATCCGGCGGGCATCCGTGAGTCGCTTGCCTCGTGCAACTTTGCCTTTGCCTTTGCGCCGCATTTTCATCCATGCTTCAAGCACGTGGGACCCATCCGGCGAGAGCTGGGCGTGCGTACACTTTTCAATTTGCTCGGTCCGCTGATCAATCCGAGTCGTCCGCCGCTGATGATGTTGGGTGTAGCAGCACCCAAGTTTGTGCCGCTAGTGGCACATACGCTGGCGGTCAGCGGCAGTTACAAACGGGCGTACGTTTTCTGCGGAGCACAGGGGTACGATGAGCTGACTCTTTTCGGACCCGCCACGGCTTGTATGGTGCAGGGCGATCATGTGGAGGAAGTAATGCTTGACCCACGAGAATGGGGATTCACGACACCTCCATCTTCTTCGGATGAGTTGCGGGTAGAAACGAAGGAGGAAGCTGCGGCGGCGCTTCGCGCCATTCTCACCGGGCAGGGATCGCAGGCGATGATGGATATGGTAGCTTTCAATGTGGCGCTCGGGATACGCATGTTCGAGCCGGGGCTAGCTGAGCGAGAATGCTCGCAGCGTGCGCGCGAAGCTCTAACTTCCGGCGTTGGCATGAACATGGTAAAATCATGGAGACACGTATCATGAATCTGCAACGTTTCATTGATGCCAAGCAGACGGAGCTGCAGGCTCTGCGCGCCCACATGCCGCAGCCGCTTGTCGCCCCGCGTCCGGATTTTTGCGCTGCCCTACGTTCACCGCTTCCCGCCGGACATGTTCTGCGGGTGATTGCGGAGTACAAGCGCAGCTCGCCCTCAGCAGGGGTGATCAATGACCGAGTGACGCCGCAGCAGATGGCGTCTGCCTACGCTGCAGGTGGAGCCACGTGCATGAGCGTACTCACCGAACGGGCTTATTTTCACGGAGGAGTGGAAGATTTGAAGGCGGCGCAAGCAGCCGGGCTTCCCCTGCTGCGAAAGGATTTTATTTTTGACGAATTGCAAGTGCGAGCGACATATGCCACTCCCGCGAGCGCGTTACTGCTCATCGTGGCGCTCACTCCGGATGTCGTGCGGCTTCGAGCTCTGCGCGAATTGGCTGAGCAGCAAGGCATTCATGCCGTAGTGGAAATTTTTTCTGAGCGGGAGCTCGATATGGCTCGCCAAAGTGGCGCCCGCATCATTCAGGTCAACGCTCGCAATCTTGAAACCTTTGCCACAGACCGTAAGGCGGGGCTGCATCTGGCCTTGCTACGCGCACCGGATGAACTTTGGATTGCAGCCAGCGCCATGAGCGAGCGCAGCCACCTGCAAGATGCCGCCGCTGCCGGGTACGACGCTGCACTGGTCGGCACGGCTCTCATGACTTCCCCTGATCCGCAACAAACATTGCACCAACTGCTCCATGAATAAAAAACTCCCCTTCATCAAGGTGTGCGGACAAACGCACGCCGGCACAGTAGATGCCTCGCTTGCGCTGGGCGCGCGCTACGTTGGCTTCATCTTCCACCGGAGCAGTCCACGTAGCATCACCCCGGAGCGTGCGGCCGCCATCCATACCCACTTTGCTGCGCGTGTGGGCGTTTTTGTACGCCAAGGAGCAGAGGAAATTCGACGCATCATGCAAGTTGCCCACCTCGACTACGCGCAGCTTCATGGAGCACAAACCCCGGAGGATGCCGAGCAAATCGGCGTCGATCGGGTCATCCGCACTATCTGGCCTGAACATTGTGGAAGCGAAGCAGCCTTGCAAAAAGAATTGGACAAATGGGCGCCTTTTTGCGCCATGTACCTGCTGGACGCGGGGGCAAATGTGGGCTGTGGCGGCACAGGGCAATGCTTAAATGTGGAACAGTTTGAACGCGTCCATTTTCAACGCCCATGGATACTTGCCGGAGGAGTTAATGCGCGGAATATCCCGCACCTCCTAGCACATTGTTCACCAGACGGCATTGATTTGAACTCCGGCGTGGAGCTTGCTCCGGGGCTGAAGGATCCCGTCAAACTTCTTGCAGCGGTGCATGCGTGCCGAGCTATTGCGCTGCAAATATGAGATACCCTCATCATTGTGCTCGTAGGATGAAGCCCTTGAATAGGCGCCATGCACAAAACCTCATGGAATAAGGAAGGTATTTGCCTGCCGTTTCATGCTCAAACACGCGAAATTGCATGCGTTTGTCCACCATGCCACAGGCGTCTCTTGACGCGGTATGGACGGCGTGATAGAGTCGTGAACAAACGGATAGTATGGGTAAGACACTATACCAAAAAGTATGGGATGCGCATACGGTAGGCGTGTTGCCGGATGGACGCACCCAGCTCTTTATTGCAACGCATTTTGTGCACGAGGTGACCAGCCCTCAAGCGTTTGCGATGTTGCGTGAGAGCGGGCTGCCCGTGCTGCACCCGGAGCGCACATTTGCCACAGTGGATCACATCATTCCCACGGATGATCAACGCGAACCCTTTGCGGATGAACGCGCGCAAAAAATGATCAGCGCCCTGCGCAGCAACTGCCGCGAATCCGGCATCCGCTTTTTTGATCTCCCGAGTGGACAACAAGGCATTGTGCACATGATCGGCCCAGAGTTAGGCATCTCTCAGCCGGGAATGACCATTGTATGCGGCGATTCGCACACCGCCACACACGGCGCACTGGGGGCTGTTGCTATGGGCATTGGCTCCACCCAGGTGCGCGATGTACTTGCCACGCAAACCCTTGCTCTTTCCCCGCTCAAGGTGCGTCAAGTGCGCGTGGAAGGGCGTTTGCGCCCGGGTGTGTCGGCGAAGGATGTCGCACTGCATATCATCAACTTGCTCGGTGCGCAAGGCGGTTTAGGCTACGCGTATGAGTTTGCAGGCTCCGCCATAGAACACATGGACATGGATGGACGACTAACTCTCTGCAACCTTGCCATCGAGGGCGCGGCTCGCTGCGGCTATGTGAACCCGGATGAAACGACCTTTGCCTACCTCAAGGGCCGTCCTTATGCCCCGCAAGGAGCGGACTGGAACGCCGCTGTGGCACGTTGGAAGAGCTTTGCGAGTGACGCAGACGCAACCTACGATGATATCGTGCGTATCCATGCGGCAGACATTGAACCAACCGTCACATGGGGCATTTCACCGGATATGAGCGTAGGAATCACCGCTCCCCTGCCCGAATTAGCCCAGGCCAAAAATGATGAGCAAAAGCGCGCGTGGGAGACCGCGTATGATTACATGAAGTTTACTCCCGGAGAGAGCCTGCAGGGGAAGAAGGTAGATGTTGTTTTCATTGGCTCCTGCACAAATGGACGCATGCAAGATTTCCGCGCGGTGGCGCCACTGCTCAAGGGGCGTCATGTAGCAGCCGGAGTGCGCGCGCTTGCTGTGCCTGGCTCGCAAATGACGGCCAAACTGTGCGAGGAGGAAGGCATTGCCTCCATCTTCCGTTCGGCAGGATTCGAGTGGCGATTACCCGGCTGCTCCATGTGCCTTGCCATGAATCCGGATAAACTCGTGGGTGACCAACTGTGCGCTTCAACGAGCAACCGCAACTTCAAGGGGCGCCAGGGCAGCCCCGCCGGGCGTACTTTGCTCATGAGTCCACTCATGGCAGCAGCGACGGCCATTACCGGCTGCGTAAGCGACCCGCGACAAGTATTTCCCAACATCTGACCTTCACTAAAACCGTGCCTGCTATACTTCAACCCATCGTCACCATAACTGGCAAAGCGGTACCGGTGCCCGGCGCTAACATGGATACCGACCGAATCATTCCCGCACGTTTTCTCAAATGCGTCACTTTTGATGAATTGTCCGGCAAAATGTTCTACGATGAACGGTTCAACTCAGATGGCACAAGCAAGGGGCACCCCATTGACGATCCCCAATACGCCGGAGCCGCCATTATTATCGGGGGAGAAAACTTCGGCTGCGGATCCTCTCGCGAACATGCGCCGCAAGCCATCAAACGCTCCGGCATACGTGCCGTGGTTGCAGAAAGCTTTGCAGAAATTTTCTTTGGCAACTCCTCCGGCATTGGTCTGCCCTGTGTATGCGCAAGCGCTGCCGATTTAGCGAGTTTGAACACAAAACTTGCAAATCAACCAGAAACCGAATGGAGGCTCAATTTAGAAACTATGCAGCTCACAGATGGCTCCACAACCTATGATGTGCACATGCCAGCTGAACCTCGTGAAACTTTTTTGACTGGTCGGTGGGATGCGATCACTGAGCTAATGAATGCCACTACCCGCATCGAAGAGCTTGCGCACACTTTGCCTGCACCCGCCTGCAATACGCTGAATCATGCTCATTGATCTTACATCTGTCATCTGCGGCGGTGTCATTGACAACACCACGAAAAACGCCACGAAACTTACTCTGAGTCTCGCTCGCGAAAAGGAAGCCGTGCATCTCTCCATCCCTGGAAATTGTCTGGGGGACATCGCGGGGTGCCGCCTCGTCTTTGAACGCAAGGGAGCCCCACCTCAAGCAACCTCACAACAAATCCAGCTCTACCGTTACCTGCGTCAACTCCGAACAAGCAAAGTTCCTCTCATCGCCGGAGATATGACTTTTTCAAGCCGACGCCCTTCGTCCAACGATGCTTTATGCATTTCCAACTTACTTTCGTTGGAGTTTTTTGAAGGCGTCGCCACTCGCGTTCTCGTGGAGGATGAGAACTTCGTGTGCACTGAAATAAGTCTGCCACTGTGGAAATGCACGCGAGCGGAGGAAAATGCACAAGAACTGGTCAACATGTCTGCGCTGCATGACCACGTGTTGGCGAATGTTGAGAACTTTCGCGGTCCCGGAATAAGTATGCTTGACAAAGGCATGCCTGGTTGCAAGTGGGATGCCGTGCTGAATCGAGCAGAAGCTTACATGAACATACTCCCCTCTATCTGCCGCAAATACATGGGGCACCCACGGGGAGTCATAGCCGAGGCTTTCGTGCTCGACCAGCTTGATTTTCTCAACAATCTTGCCACTGAGGATGAGCAGGGACACGATATGACGCTCACTCATACATGGAGCGGTTGGGAGGTCACCGATTTTATGTCACCTGAGGACGCACAGCGTTTACGCCGTGCAATGAATACGCCGCTGTTTCGTGCTATTGCCAAACTCATCTCGGTAATACGCAAGCATATTACTTCCCACTACGAGCGATACTACCACAACAACGCGGTGGATCAAATCCTCTCTGTATTCGCAGGTCTTATCTCGCACCTCTTGGGCACCATCATGCTCATCCAAGAGCGCCGTGCCAGCGATCAACCCATCATCTTGCAACGAGCAGAAGCCATAGCGCTGCGTCTGCGCGAACTCGTGGCAAACGCTCGCGAGTGTCTGCCTCAACGTGCCTCCGGCCAATTCAATGAAGCTGCACAACATATCCTGCACGAACTGCAGAACATCGTTCATTAAAGCACACAATGTATGTGCCGCACGAAAGAAGGTCTCTCTTGCTCTCCTTGCTCGAACAGCGTGGCTACCTGCACACGGCAGATGTGGCACATGAACTCGGCGTGACCGACGAAACAATACGCAACGATTTCATCGCGCTACAGCAGCAAAAACTCCTGCAGCGCGTGCATGGCGGCGCGCGTTACCTTCCCCCAACAGGCAGCACTGATGATGCCGTGCGCATGGAGTCGCAATACATCCGCCTCATCCTTGCCCATGTGCCGGAAAACTCATGCATCTACGCAGACAACACCTCATTGCTGCGCCACGCACTTGTCCATCCATCGGCGCACACGTACACCCTGCTCACACCATCCCTGCAAATGGCAAATGCGCTGCAGCCCCCTGCTCTGGCGCAGCGCGTCATCCTGCCCGGTGGGGTCCTGGACAAAGAGACTCAGCTCATCCGTGCCGAAGAAGGAGAGGCGCTCAGTTTGATGCAAGAACGCCGACTGGCGCTCGCCCTGCTCTGCCCGGATGCGGCAACATCGCCACAACGCATTGCCTACCACCACGCGTTGCAAGCAAAATGGGCACGGATTGCCTACCAATCAGCAGAAAGAACTGTGCTCATTCTCCGTCCTCAGAGCGCAACCATCGCCGCTCCTCACCATATCGCCTGTTCTCCGCACCTGCTCATTGCTCCCAGCGATATCCCCTCTTCTTTCCTCACGATCCCACACGAACTTATCCCCATCATTACCATTCAAGATATCCGCGAAGCGCGGCGAGTGTAGCATATTGCTCTTGTCGGCGCTGACTACCCAGCAAAAAAAGTTGCTTTTCGAGCTACCCGGGCGTATGATACGCGCATGACTGACTGCTCGCTATATCGCGCATGGGCGGAAATTGACACGGACGCCATGAAGCACAATTTGCGCGTGGTGCAGAAGGCGCTGCCTGAACACCGTCGTATGGCTATCGTGAAAGCGGAGGCCTATGGCCACGGGTTGGAGGGCGTGGTGCGCGCGTTGGATGCGGAAGATATCGCTTTTTTCGGCGTGGCTACCATAGCGGAGGCCCAGCGTGTGCAGGACACCGGGGCGCACACCTGTCCTTTCATCCTGGGACCGTGTTTCCCAGAAGAGCGTGAGGTTATCGTGCAGAATGGATGGCGGGCAGCCCTCTCTTCTCCCGAAGAAGCTGAGCATTTCAACTCCTTGGGCGAACTGTACGGCAAAAAAGTGCACCTGCACATCAGCATTGATACCGGCATGGGACGCGCCGGACTCCTCCCGCACAGCATTCACGGACTGGCGGACAAATTGAAGCAGCTCCCGAACCTGCATATTGAGGGCATCTACTCTCACCTCTCCGCCGCCAGCGAGGACATCTCTTTCACCCACCGCCAAATCGCGGCCTTTGAGCAGGCAGTGAGCGAACTCTCGCAAGACATAACCTTCGAATACCGCCACCTGTGCAGCAGCTCCGGCGTGTTCAACTACCACGTACCCTGCACGAACATGGTGCGTTTGGGGCGCATTCTGTACGGCTATTCGCCCATGCCCTCGCCCTTCAACAAAGAGCTGCGCAACACGCTTACCCTCTTCAGCCGCGTCACCCTCGTGCGCACGCTGCCGGACAACCACGGCGTGTCCTACAACCACACCTACATTACCACAGCGCCTACGCGCGTAGCCACCATCGGCATCGGTTTCGGGGACGGCTACCTGCATTACCTCTCCAACACGGGTGCACGCGTGTACCTCAACAACTCATACTGCCCGGTGCTGGGACGCGTGACAATGGACCAAGTGATGGTAGATGTGACCCACTTGCACGATGTGAAGCCGGGCGATGTAGCCGAAATAATGGGCCCGAACGTCCCCTGGCAGGAGCTCACCTCCCGCGCTCACACGATCCCCTCCAACGTCATCACCTCCATCTCCGCCCGTGTTCCGCGTGTCCATTGTCCCTCCGGACGAACGGAAGGAACACGGTAGCCGGGGTATTACTTTTTAGCGTTTTGCCCTTGCCAGGCAGAATGAGGACCGTAAGCATCTTTGCAAGCGTATCGCCGTCGATTGCCTCGGTGACACTGATATTGCGGCATTGGTCCAAAGCGTTCCACAACATGGCACGCAGCCCCCATTTTTTTGAGACAATGAACTCACGATCAATGTACCACTACAATATATACTAGTTAAAAGGTAGGAAATTCCTTTACAAAATGGGACAAATGTGGTACAAGGCCCTCGCATGAGAGAGGACATCGAACGAGCCATTGCGCAAGGGGGGCTGAAGCGTGGAGAGGTTCAGCGCTTGATTGAGATGGAGGAAGGAGAGTTGTTCGCGGGAGCCACAAAACTTCGGGAACATTACTTCGGCAACAAAATTGAGATCTGTTTTATCATCAATGCAAAGAGCGGGAACTGCAACATGAATTGCCGTTTCTGTTCGCAGAGCGGATTCAATACCACGCAAATCGAAAAATATCCTTTCAAAAGTGAGGCTCAACTCGAGGAAATTGTGCGTGAATGGGAGGATTTGCCGGTAGGAAGGTGCGGCATCGTAACTTCCGGCGGAGCCTTGACAGATGCCGACGTGGAAAAATTGGCGCGCTTCATCGAAAAGCGCCGAAAAGTCGGCAAAAAGGCGCCAAAAATATGCGGCTCCCTGGGCAGATTGAAAGACCATGCCATCGAACGGTTGAAACAGGCAGGTCTCACCCGCCTGCACCACAACCTGGAGACGAATGAGTCATTCTATCCGCAGATATGCACCACGCAGACCTGGCGGGATCGACTCGACACCGTACGCTGTGCGCGCCAAGCCGGACTCTCGATATGCTGCGGCGGACTTTTCGGTTTGGGTGAGACTTGGGACGACCGCATCTCCTTTGCCGAAGAATTGCGGCGCGAGGGCATCCGCAACATTCCCATCAACTTCCTCTATCCGCACCCCGGCACGCCACTGGCCGATCAGCCGGTGATGCCCGCAGAGGAAGCTCTGCGCATCATCGCGCTCTTCCGCTACATGATACCGGATGCTACACTGCGCATCTGCGGGGGACGTGTGAGTGTGCTCAAGAAGCGTCAGTATGACATGTTTGCCGCGGGCGCCAATGCCATGATGAGCGGAAATTACCTCACAATTCCCGGGGCAGGAATTCAGGCAGACCTGGCAAAACTGAGAGAACTCGGGCTCGAACCCGCATGTTAACTCACAGACAGCGTACAACAACTTTGCGCGATGCTTGACAATCTGAAGTGACACCCGGAGAACGTGCAGCCGCTGATTGATGCATGCTGTCGCGCAACGTCATGTAAAGAAAATCTCCACGCAAAGCAGGCGAATTCGATTTACAACGAGCATTGCCCCGCGCTGATGGACAGGGCAACCGCCTTTGAGAAAAAAAGTGGAGCAGCAGAAGGAAAGGCTCTCATTGATTGATATGATCGTTGATACGATCATAAATTGTGACGACAGGAAGTCATGATGATAGCTTTCAAGACCCTGCCCGTATGCATTCATGATTCGAAAAACTGCGCAACGTGCACATGACCAACTGCGCCAATCATAAATGGCAACCGCATGCCCTCATGCGCTTGCCCAGATCCTCCCCTGGATCCCCTTGTTCTACAAGTTGCTTATCTCTTTTCAAAGGAGATGTCCATCATTTTTTTTCGATTTCCCTCAAAAAATCTCGCTCCTCAAACGTAGAAACCACTTCCTCATGAAAAAATTGTCCAGATGACAGTGAGCTATGGAAAGCTTCATTACATTTGCATTCAGTGCTTTCCATTCGTTATTGCAGCGTATCGCTTTTGAAAAGAGATAAACTACGTCCTGCGGGTGGGCGAACACATGCGTGATGCACGTGCCGCCGTGGCTATGCTTCATCATCATTTCGCATCATGAAACTCCATTTACCTACCGGTCTTCGCAAGGCTTTGCTGGCCTGCCTTGCAGCATTTCACAACGTGTCTCGCACCGTATGCACGGGCGCTGCCGTGCTCAGCATGGTTGCCATGGCTTGGGCGGACCCCTTGACGTGGAGCGGAAGTGGCAGTGCGGTCACGCTCTCCCCTGATGCTCCGGAGGAAGAAGGCTGGGAACCGTCTGACACACCCTTGGCAGGTCAAGATGTCGAGCTTAAGGGAACTGGAGGTAGTACCGTCACGGTCACGGTGGAGGGCGATGGTGAAGATCACACCCTGAGCTTACATTCTCTCACTGTGGGTAGTGAAGAAAGAACTTCCCCTGGCTATAACTTCAGTGCGGGTGGAGGAGGTGTACAGTTCGACATCACCGAAGGCCTAACTTTCCAAGCGGGGAATGTTACCTTTGGCAGCACGGGGGACAGTGCACTTTCGCTCTCTGCCGGAAGCATCACGGTGAATAGCGGGACGGTGACATTCCAAGGATCGGGAACGTTCGATGTAACGGGTGCGATGACTTTGGGTGAAAATGCCACGCTGAGAGTTACGAATGGTGCCACTCTGACCGCGGGCGGCTTAGATGGAGGAGGAAATGA
>CANRNS010000047.1 GCA_947632055.1 uncultured Akkermansia sp. | reverse complement strand
ATGCTCCCACCTGTTCATCGAAAAACGCTCTTTCCACAAAAATTTGGGTTGACCCAAAATTTGGGTTGACCCCAAAAAACGCTCTTTCCACAAAAATTTGGGTTGACCCAGAATTCACGGTTTTGCCGAATTGGGCCTCCGTCAATATCCGGGTCACACGTGTCCCAATCCATTTTTCTCCGGGCTCATTGAATCCATTTTCCAAGCGTTTCCCAATGAACGAGGGATATAAGCCAGCACGACGGCGAAGCATGGGCGATTCAGCAACGGCAGTGAAAGCCCCCGAAGGCGCGCAGGGGGATTAGATAAAAGCGCAGTTTTGCCCGAAGGGAGAAGCGCCGATGGGGCGGCGCTGAGTCAACCCGGCATGACCTCGCTTTGCTTGCTTTCCGTTGATCAACGCCCTGCACCCTTGAAAATTTCGCTTCGCTTTTTATGGGCCCAATGTGCATCCGGGTAGGAATGGGACAAGTCATGACGTAAAATGTGCGAAAGCGACGGACGCGCGAGCGCGTATAAATGGCGAGATGAAAGAAAATAAGCGCAAGCGATACAGAAAAGTCATGGCGTGGAGTCTGGTGGCTCTGGGGATGGTGTGCGGATGGGCGGAGGCTGAGCAGGGGGATAAACCCCAGGCGGCTCCTGTCGAGGAACTGAGACAGGATGCACAGATCGTCAGCGGTGAGTTGGAGAGCGGGCTGCGCTACGTGATAAGGCCGACGAAGGAGCCGGAGGGGCGGGGATCGGTGCGCTTGCGGGTGGGTGTGGGATCTCTCTACGAGAATGAGCAGAATACGGGATTTTCGCATTTGCTGGAGCACATGGTGTTCAATGGGAGCAGGAATTACAAGCGAGGCGAGCTCATACCGGTTATGCAGAAGCTCGGGTTGGGATTTGGCGGGGATGCGAATGCGTACACGGGTCTGCTGGAGACGGTGTATATGTTGGAACTGCCCAATCTGGAGCAGAGAACGGTGGATACGGCGCTGGGCATCATGCGCGACTTTGCGGATGGCGCCACGCTGGAGGATGAGGCCATTGAGAAAGAGCGTGGTATCGTTATCAGCGAGTTGAAGGCTCGCGACTCGGCTTCCATGCGGGCGCATGTGGCATTGTTGGGTCAGCTTACCGAGGGCACAAAGTTGGCGGAGAGACTGCCTATCGGCAAGGAAGAGGTGCTGAGGCATGGCTCTGCCGAGCTGCTGCGCGCGCTTTACCACTCGCACTATGTGCCGGAGAAGATGACGCTGGTGTTTACAGGGGACATGAACCCGAAGGAAGCGGAGGAATGGGTGAGGAAGCACTTTGACGGGATGAACAAGCTTCAGGCTCCGTCTCGACCGGATATTGGACAGCTCTGCGCCCCCCGGCAGAGAGTAAAACTCATCTCCAACGATGAGAAAGCGGACTTGACGCTCTATGTGAGTGTGGTGAAGCCGTACTGCGCCAAGGAGGATACAATCCGGACGCGCGCTGAGGATTTGCCGCTGCGGCTTGCTTGCAGCATGCTGGAACGACGCTTGCGACGCATCTCGCACGGGAAGGATAGCGCCTTCACTCAGGTAAGCGTGGAACATCAGGATCTTTACGAAACGGTCAACCTGTGCGCATTGGCGCTTACATCACGTCCTGAACAATGGCGGGCCGCGCTGCAATCCGGAGTGCAAGAGCTGCGTCGTGCGATGACCTACGGTTTTAGCGACGATGAGCTGCACGAGGCCACGGATGCGCTGGTGTCGAACCTGCAGCAGGCCTGCGCGACGTGGGAAACGATGCCGACTGCAGCGATGGCCGATCGGTTGGTGGCCGAAATTGGGGAGAAAAAGCGCATGACGGATGCCCGGGAAGACCAGCGCGCGTTGATGCCCGCCGTGCAGCGCATCCTGAAGGATCCGGATTTGTGCCGTCGGGCGTTGGCAGAGGCTTTCCGGCTGGACGACGCGAGGCTTACGATGGTGGGAGCCCTGCCGCAGGATGCAACGCCGGATGCGCTGCGCGGGGAGTTCTTCGATAAGGCGATGAAGGCTCCGGTGCAGCAGTCGACGCAGCAGGTCCACAAACCCTTTGCCTACGAGACGATCGGGATGCCTGGCTCGGTCTCGAAGCGTGAGACGGATGAGGAGATCGGGGTGACGACCATGACGCTCTCCAACGGGGTGCGGGTAAACTTGAAGCCGGTCGATTTTCGCAAGGGGTGCGTGGCGGTGAGTGCGGCGGTGGACGGCGGGTTGCTGGCGCTGCCCGGTACCCCCGGGTTGGCCAATATGACCGAGGCCGTGATGAACCGCGGCGGGTTGCAAGAACATAGCTACGATGAGCTGGAGCAGTTGATGGCTGCCAGACAGGTCGGGTTGGACTTTTCGATCACTCCCACGCGTTTTATCTTTTCCGGCGATGCGGCGATTCAGGACTTGGAGATGCAATGCAAATTGTTGGCGGCGGCTATCCTTTACCCCGGATACCGCGATGAGGGTGAGCGCATGCTGCGCCGAAGTCTGGATAATGAATACAGAGCCTTGGAAACGACTCCCAAGGGGGTGTTTGCCACGGAATCACGTCGAGCTATTTACGGGAATAATCCGCTTTTCACTGTGCCGAAGCGGGAGGAACTGGAAGCGTTGGGCGCGGCTGATGTGCAGCGCGCGCTGGCTCCCTTGCTGCAAAAGAATTACGTCGAAGTGACGCTGGTGGGTGATTTTGAGATTGAGAAGATTTTGCCGGTGCTGGAGAGAACCTTCGGGGCAATGCCGGCACGACGCAGCGAACCCGCCACTCTCTCCGCAGCGAAACGGCGCGTGTCCGTGAACCCTTGGGGGCTGCGACGTCCCTTGCCATACCCGACGCAGTTGGACAAGACGCTCGTGGTGCGCGTGCACGCGGCAGGCAACGGGCGCGACGAGAGACGCAATCGCCGCCTGGAGGTGTTGGCGTCTATCCTGCGCAACCGCCTCTTCAACGGTTTGCGCGCGACTATGGGCGAGAGCTACTCGCCCTCGGTGCTGGTGGAGTCTCATGCCGACTTTGAGGACGCGGCGTTGCTCAGCGCATTTTCCTTTGGCGTGCAGCGCAATCAATCCCTGGTGAGCAGTGCCATGGAAAGCATCTGCAACGGCATCGGTCAGGGAGGTATTGGGGACGAGGAGTTTGAGTTGGCCATACGTCCCTACCGTGCAGCTGTGCAAAAGAAATTGATTACTCCGGCGTTTTGGGAACGAAGCTTGATCGACCTGCAGAGCAACCCTGAGCGGCGCGCGTTGATTCGCGATATGGTGAAGGACGTTCAGAGCATAACCGCTGAGGAGATACGCACATTGGGGTGCGAGGTATTTGGCAAGGATTGCCAGGCTGATCTCTTCCTGGTGTCGCCGAAGAAGGAAAAGGCAGAGGATGCCTCGGCGCCGACTTCTCCCGAAGAGGTTGCTGAACCCGCTTCATCGGAGTTTCCGCCTCCTGCCGCAGGGGAATACGCTGTGCTGATTTCTGCGGCTACAGCCCGAGAAGCGGGGTGGAAAGCCGTGGCGCAGGCTCTGCTGGAAAAATACCCCGGATCTGTACTCTGTGAATTGCCTGAGCTGAGCGAAGCCGCCTGCACTCAAGCCTTGCGCAAGGCTCGTCCGCGCTACGTTGCAGCAGTCTTGCGTCCGGAAGAAGTGACCCGCTCCGTCATCACCATGTTGCACCTCTCCACGCGCAAAGTGGATGACGATCCTTACGGCGACTGCATCTGGGGCATTGTGACCGGTTATGAGGCAGAGGACGCCCTGCGCATTGCCCGCGGACGCGGCACGATCCGGTTGAGCAGCCTGCTGACTCTGGCACAGCCGGATAACTCACGCTTTGAACAAAGCTGCTGCATGAGCGAAGAAGCTGGGCTGCCAATTCGCGAGCGCAACGGCGATTCTGTGACGACGACGACTCACGATGCCGATACGCAGCAGGGACAGCAAACACTGCAGGATGGTTTGCAAGATCAGTTCGCCAATTGTCTCCCTGCGCCTCATCCACAACTCATTCTTTCCGCTACGCCCTCTTCGCCCTTCAATCTGGAAATGCCCATGTGCAAGGGGCTGATTTTCCCATGCGGCAACAGATTTTACAAGGTGGGCTGCCAACACCTCCTCGCTTTTGCCAGCGCGCACCAGCCCGCCATGGAAGGTAATCCCGGCGCTTTGCAAAGTTTGGCGGAGGCCATGCACTTTGCACCCATTGAGCCGGATGGACGCGAGCGCGTGTGGATCGCATTGGGGCCGGGCGCAATGGGGGATGCCCAAGGGAGTCGACAGAGCATGGCCATCACCGCTGTTTCCGCTTACGGGTGCCACCAGTTTGTGGGTATGACGCTGCCTTCGTGGTACGGTGCAACGGCAAAAAATGTGCTGCACTTTTTCATGGGGCATACGGACACGACGACACTTGCCGAAGCTGTTTTTTTGTCCAACCAGCTGCTCCTGGCAAAAATGCTGAGCTTGGATCCTCGGCTGATGAAGGTGCAGCTGCAGGGAGAGAGTAGCGTTGCACAGCTGCAGAGCGATTTGAGTGCGAGCGGCGTGCGTGTCGACAGCGAGCAGGTTCGGGATGTCGCCGGGATGGTGCTGGAGCGCGATGCCCTTGTGTTCTACGGAGATCCGGCGCGCCCCGCCGTGGTCAGCAGCGCGCGTCAACACGCCCCGCTGCAAGTTGTTCATACCTCCGTCCCGACCCTACGTGCAGAGCAGGACTTTGCCGGACCGGCAGCCGTATTCTTTCGCATGAGTCAGGACAGGCCAGCGAGCCCAACCGTGGAGCGAGATGGCGTCCGAACCGAAAGCTTTTTACTCTATCCCTATCTTGAACTGAAGGCGGGAGAAGATATTGAGGCGAGTTGATCGATATTATTGTTGGTACGCACTAACAATCATGACAACAAGTAGTCATCATGATGATGACTAGCAAGCCCCCGCTTGTCCATGTTTATGATGCGAAAAAAATCTTCGCAACACGCACATGGTCAATAAATTATAATTTGACAATCGAAGATCATAAATGGCAGCTAAGTTGCCTCATGCGATTGTCCTGAATGCACTGCGGCGGGCTTGACAAGAGACTGCACTGTGGTAAACTCTTGCGCGAATGACGCAAAGCCATGGGTGACGAAGATGTTCTGATTGCAAAGTTGCGCGCAGCCGCCGAGGATGGGGACGCTAAAGCAGCGTTGACTCTGGGGGAGATATATATGAAAGGCGAAGTAACTCCTCGCGATGAGCAGGAAGCTATGCGTTGGTTTATGCGTGCCGCTCAGCTTAAGGAACGTATTGCGACTCAGGATGAGCAAGCTGCTCGGCCGCATCGCCGGGGCAGGGGTGCGCTATGGGCGCTGGTGGTGCTCATGATCCTGCTGGGAGGGGCTGTTGCCGCTTGGTACGTTTATGCCCCGGAGTGGTATTGCGACAACGCCCGGCAGCAAATGCTGCAAGGCAATAAAAAGCAGGCTGTTGCCTTTTACACGAAGAGCGCCGAGATGGGAAATGTGCAGGCGCAAAGCGCTCTGGCTGCCGCGTATGAAAATGGCGATGGTGTGGCGCCCGATGTGGCAGCCGCTGTCGGTTGGTATGCCAAGGCGGCTAAGAAGGGTGATTCTCATGCGCAGTACAAGCTTGCACGGGCTTATGCTGAGGGTCGAAGGGTAAGGCGGAATAAGGCGAAGTATATGCGTTGGTTGCGGCTGGCTGCCGAGCAGGGAAATGTGCAGGCTCAGACAGAATTGGGGCTCTACGAGTTGTCTGATGATCACGCAGCGCGCAATCCGCAGCAGGCCCTGCGCTGGCTCACTGCGGCTGCCGGGAAAGGGGATGCGACTGCTCAATTTGCACTTTACCGCTGCTACCGCGATGGCGAGGGTACGCCGAAGGATCTGGCTGAGGCGCTCAACTGGCTGCGCGCTGCGGCGCAGAGCGGTCATGCCCTGGCTGAATGGGAGCTGGGCAGCCGGATGATGCGCGGCGATGGAATGCAGCCGGACCGTGCTGCGGCCGTCGACTGGTATCGCAAGGCAGCCGAGCAGGGAGAGATGCCGGCCGTGCTCGCTCTCGCGGATTGCTACGCCGATGGTGACGGTGTGGAGCAGGATTTTCAACAAGCGGCTGCGTATTACCGCCGCGCTGCGGACAAAGGAGATGCGCGAGCCGCTTATCGACTCGCTCTTCAAATGTTGAAAGGTCAGGGGGTCGACAAAGATGCCGCCGCCGCGCTTCGTTTGCTTGAAATGGCTGCAGGGAAAAAATATGCTCCGGCGCAGTATGAGCTGGGTATGTGCTATAAAAATGGGGTTGGTGTTGAAAAGGATAGTGCGGCTGCAGCGGATGCGTTCCGCACGGCCTCTGAGCAAGGCTATGCCCCTGCGCAATACGAGTACGCGCTCTGTTTGAACAGCGGCTCCGGGGTGGGGGCCAAAGACCCCGAGCAGGCTGTGGAGCTGTTCCGCGCGGCGTCGGATCAGGGATATGCAGAGGCGCAGTACAGTCTCGGCGTCTGCATCAGCAGTCATTACCATGTGCAGGGAGAGGATGCAGATGCCTTTCGCCTGTACCACGCGGCGGCTCAGCAAGGGCATATCTCTGCTCAGTACAACGTGGGCGTATGTTACGAGCAAGGCTTGGGCGTTGCCAAAAATCCGGAGGAAGCTGTGGAGTGGTATCGCAAGGCGGCCGAGCGCGATTATGCGCGCGCCCAGTTCGCCATGGGAAATTGCTATGCGAGCGGAACAGGTGTTGCGAAAGACCCCGCGCAGGCTGTGGAGTGGTACCGCAAGGCGGCTGCGCAGGGGTATGCTGCCGCGCAACGAATCATGGGTGCGTGCTATGCGGCCGGCTTCGGCGTGCAAAAGGATGAGGCGATGGCCGTCAAGTGGTTTCGTTCGGCAGCGGAACAGGGGCATCCTGCCGCGCTCTATAATCTGGGTAGTTGCCTGGCGACCGGCACCGGTATTGAACGTGATATGGCAAATGCCATGGTATGCTTCCGCGCGGCGGCGGAGCGAGGAAATACTCCCGCCATGCTTAATTTGGGCGAGGGATACATGAAGGGTTTGGGGGTGCAGAAGGATGAGAAGCTTGCGTTTGAGTGGTTCAAGAAAGCGGCGGATAAGGGGTTTGTGCCGGCGCAGATGATGGTGGGCGTCTGCTACTTCAATGGCGAGGGCGTTGAAAAAGATATGACTGAGGCTGTACGCTGGATGAAGCTTGCGGCCGACAAAGGAGACGCCCGTGCCTACCTCCCGCTGGGCATTTGCTACCTGAAGGGCGACGGGGTTGAAAAGGATGAAGGCGAGGCTGTACGCTGGCTCCAAATGGCGGTCTCCAGTGGCAACACGCAGGCCCAATCCATGTTGGCCGATTGCTACTTGAACGGCGAGGGCGTGCAAAAGAACAACGAGGAAGGTTTGCGATTGCTGCGCGCTGCTGCTGATCAGGGAGAGCACCATGCCCAGTTCAACTTGGGCATACGGTTGCTGCGCGGCGTGGAAGTTCCCAAGGATATGGTTGAGGGGATTAAGTACTTGCAGAAGGCGGCGGAGCAGGGGGATGCCGAAGCTCAGGGTGAGCTCGCGCAATGCTACTTGAACGGTGAGGGCATGCAAAAGAACAACGAGGAAGGTTTGCGACTGCTGCGCGCTGCTGCTGATCAGGGAGAGCACCATGCCCAGTTCAACTTGGGCATACGGTTGCTGCGCGGCGTGGAAGTTCCCAAAGATCTGGTCGAGGGGATCAAGTACTTGCAGAAGGCGGCGGAGCAGGGGGATGCCGAAGCTCAGGGTGAGCTCGCGCAATGCTACTTGCGCGGAGAGGGGGTGGTCCGCAACCGCAACGAGGCCATCCGCTGGGCTAAAATGGCAGCTGAAAAGGGCAATAAACAGGGCCTGGATGTCCTGCGCCGTTTTCGTATTAAGTTTGAGCCCACCCATTGAACGATATTTCACCCTATGTTTTCTCTGCTTTCCGATAAATTGGATGCCGCGTTCCGCCATTTGCGCGGTCTGAGCAAAATCAGCGAAAGCAACATTGCAGACGCTCTCAAGGAGATACGTCTGGCGTTGCTGGAGGCTGATGTGGAATACACTGTGGCGCGCAACTTCGTGAACTTGGTGAAGGAGCGCGCCATCGGCGAGGAGGTGCTCAAGACGGTAAAACCCGGTGAGCAGATTGTCAAAATTTTTCGGGATGAATTGGCTAATCTGTTGGGCGGAGAAGAGGCGGAGCTGAATCTCAGCCCGCCGGCGCGCATTCTAGTCGTCGGTCTTAACGGCGCCGGTAAGACAACCACCTGCGCCAAACTCGCCCTGCGCCTCAAAAAGGAGGGCCGCAGCCCTGTGCTCATCGCTTGTGATCTCGTGCGCCCTGCCGCTGTGGACCAGCTCGTCACCTTGGCAGCTCAGGTGGATGTGCCTGTGATAACCCCCGCCCCCGGCGAGAAAAATGCCGTCAAGGCACTCAAGGATGCCTTGCGCCGTGCCGAAGCTTTGCAGCAGGATACGTTGATTATTGATACCGCCGGACGACAGGAGGTGGACGAGGCGCTCATTGATGAGCTGCGCAAGGTTGCGCGCGAGTTGCGTCCGCAGGAGACTTTGCTGGTGGCGGATGCTGCCACTGGCCAGCAGGCGGTGCGTGTGGCGCACGCTTTCCACGAGGCTGTCGGTATCACTGGCATTATTCTCACAAAGTTGGATGGCGATGCTCGCGGCGGCGCGGCGCTCTCCATGCGTGCGGTTACCGGACAGCCGATCAAGTTGATCGGCGAGGGAGAAAAGCCCGACATGCTCTCCCCCTTTGTGCCGAAACGGATGGCCGATCGTATCCTCGGCATGGGCGATATCGTGGGGCTTGTCGAAAAGGCTGCGGAGAAGATTGACCAGGACTCCGCCATGCGCAGCATGACTCGCATGATGAGCGGCGAGTTCAACTTTGATGACTTTCTCTCCCAAATGCGCATGATGCAAAAATTGGGCCCATTGGAGGGATTGTTGGGTCTTTTGCCGGGATTTAACAAAATCCGCAAGCAACTCCCTCAGGGAGCTTTGGATCCCAAAAAACTTAAGCGTACGGAGGCGATTGTGCTTTCCATGACCAAGGCGGAGCGCTGCAATGATAAACTGCTCATTCCTTCTCGCCGCCGACGCATTGCAAAGGGAGCCGGTGTCACGGAAATTGAGGTGAATCGCTTCATCAAGAACTTTCGCGAAATGAAGGAGATGATGGGCGGCAAGGGTAAGAACGCCAACCTGATGAAGGCGATGCAGGGGATGAAAAACATGCCGCCCATGCCGCAGGATGGGGGGATGCCGGATCTGAGTGCGCTCATGGGCGGAGGTTTCCCGGATTGGGAAGTCCCGACGCGCGGAGGAACTTCACGCCGTGGTCCGGGGCTGAACTCTGCCGGTGGTTTTGGCGGTATGTTCCGTCGCCACCGCTGAGTAAAAGTCATTACCTCGCTTTGTCCAGCAACCGAAAACGGAGCAACAAAAAAAACTCCTCCAGCGCGTGAACAGGATTGCAGCGCAGTCTGTGCCGTCCCAGAATGGCGCGTTGCTTGCGGGGAGTGCGCGGCGCAGTCTCCGGGTGCTCACGGATGATGGCGGCAATGCGTGAGAACATGTTGTAGCGCGTGGCGATGAGGCGTTGTGCTTCGCGGATTGCCTCCACCCGCTTTTCGTATTCACCGTCGTGGATCGCGCGTTGGATGATTGCCAGTGCGACCGGCGGGTCATCAATCGGTATAGGAATGAAGGACCTCTCGGGCAGTTTTTCATTGAGTAACGGGTCGCCTGCGTAAAAGGTGAGACATTGCGCCAAGATGGGGTCGATCACTTTGTCGGACCAATGGTGCGGATGGATGTAGTTTTCCACGGCCACGTGGTATTTGTAATCATTGAGCGCTGTTTGTTTGGAGCTGATAAAATGTTTCCCGTGGCCATACCAATCCAGTTCCGGCATGTGCTCGGCCAGGTAACGGACGAGTTTGAGTCGGTTGTAGTGCTGCGTATGCTTCATATTTTTCGTGGAGCAGCAGGTGGAGATGATCTTGCTCTTCTCCCAACTCGGCAGACTGAAAACTTGCTCGGCCGTGTAATCCACTATCCACTGCATACTCCCGTCCGATAGCCTGCGGTTGCGGTGTGGCAGGTACTTTTCGTCATGTGTTGTGAGTACATAACCAAATTGCTTTGTGTAGCAGCGAGGGTAGAGCTTGATTGTCGGTGGCTCAGCTGTGATAAGGATCGTTTGCTCAGCCGGGCATGCCAATGGTTCTCTCTCCCACCTGATGCTTCCCACATTTTGTTTCGGGAAGTCATCATACACCACGAGCCAATCATATTCCCGTTCTCCGGGACGCGCCAGGAAGGTTATTCCGTCGTGTTCCATGATGTCCCGCCTCTTAAATTGCGTAAGTCCCGTCGGAAAATCTTGCGACATTCCCGGCACAATCATCTTGACGCGTATACTCACGCCTCGCATTTTATCCGGTACGCGTGACGTGGTCAAGTTTTATCAACCATGCGGACAGGAGAAATCGAAGGTCATGGACGAGACGCGCTCTCTTCCCGTTGATGCGATGACGGTCGTGCCGGTTGGGCGTTCTGCCGAGAATGGGAAAAATGGAGAGAGCAATCCCGCTTTTACGCGTAGTCGCGCGATGGTACAAAGCAGCAATGAAATACAACGTCACCGTTCAAGTAGAGTTGCACCACTATGCGCCCGGGTTCATGCAGCACGGTGTAAGCATCATGCTCTTCGGGGGGACGTGGTGAAAAATGCTCTGCCTTGCCCGGCGCGAGTACTGCCGCCCGCAGCACGCAGATCAATCGGCGATTGCTCATCACGAGCATCTCCTCAAAGTTCGGCGTCGGCAAGGTGAGTGATGGAATACGCGACATCTGCGCCGCACTATACTCCGTTTTTACCCTTTGTCAAGTTTTTGCTCATAGGCAACAGCAATCGCATTGCCTAACGCGATTTGCCGTACACGTGTTCCCATAAAATTTCTCCGAACTCGTTCAAGCCATTCCTCATGCGCTTCCAACAGACAAAACTGTTGATGGAGTAAGCTCGACAAGATGTCAAACCATGGACGATTCGGCAATTTTACTACGCACCATCTCCGCTTTTTCCCCCCCTGCGCACAGCGCGCTTGCATCTAAATCGTAATTCATAAATCATCAACGCTTTGCGGTGATTGATATGCCCTTACCTATCCATTGGGTCTGCTTTTTCGTGGGACGGATGTGGGTTGCCATGTTGTTATTCTGTTTATTCTTGACATCGGTTGAGTTATTGACTACAATGCCGACCTTTCAAAACGAACATGATGAAGCTTGTATATCATTTTGGCAACGGCAAGGCGGACGGCGAAGGAAAGATGAAGGAACTGCTGGGCGGCAAAGGGGCCAACCTGGCGGAAATGGCGCGTATCGGGCTGCCGGTGCCTCCGGGATTCACCATCACGACGGAGGTGTGCACGTATTACTATGAGCATGGACAGACATACCCGGCCGAGCTTGAGAAGCTGGTGAAGGAGGGGGTCGCGCGCATGGAGGAGAGCGTGGGGCACCACTTTGGGGCGGCGGATGAATTGCCTTTGCTGGTGTCCGTGCGTTCCGGCGCGCGAGAGAGCATGCCCGGCATGATGGACACGATCCTCAACCTGGGGCTGAACGACACCACGGTGGAGGCTTTGGTGAAAGCGACGGGCAACGACCGGTTTGCGTGGGACTGCTACCGCCGCTTTGTGCAGATGTACGGGGATGTGGTCATGGGGGTGCAGAAAGATGAGGGGGAGGACCTGGAGCCTTTCGAGATGGTTATCCACGAGCTCAAGCAGGAGCGCTACGGCAAAAATATAAGCGATGCCGAGCTGAGCGCCGCCGATAATCGGGAGTTGGTGAGCCGTTTCAAGGCCCTCGTGCAGAAGCGCACGGGCAAGGTGTTCCCAACGGATGTGTGGAAGCAGCTTTGGGGGGCTATCGGCGCCGTGTTCGGTTCGTGGAACAACGAGCGCGCCATCACATACCGCCAGAAATACAACATCCCCGGCGATTGGGGCACCGCGGTGAATGTGCAGTGCATGGTGTTCGGCAATACGTCCGACCAGTCGGGATCCGGCGTTGCTTTCACGCGCAACCCGGCCATCGGGGCTAACGAATTTTACGGCGAGTTTCTTATGAATGCTCAGGGGGAGGATGTGGTGGCCGGCGTGCGCACGCCCGCTCCTGTCGCGCAGTTGGCGCAGCTCATGCCCCAGGCCTACGAGGAGCTCTGTCGCATCCGTCAAATCCTCGAAAATCACTTCCACGATATGCAGGACTTTGAGTTCACCATCCAGGATGGCAAGGTCTACATGCTCCAAACCCGTAACGGCAAACGCACCGGCATCGCCGCCTTCCGCATCGCTTGCGAGATGGAACGCGAGGGTCTCATCGATTGGAAAACTGCCGTCGCGCGCATTCCGGCGGATCAGGTGGATCAGCTGCTCGCGCCCATCTTTGACGATGCCGCCATCCGCCGCGTCACTCCCATTGCCAAGGGCCTCAACGCCGGTCCGGGCGCCGCTTCCGGGCGGTTTTACCTGAATGCCAACCGCTGCATCGAGGCGACCAAGCGCGGCGAGCGGGTGCTGCTGGTGCGTCTGGAGACTTCGCCGGAGGACTTGCGCGGCATGATCGCTGCAGAGGGCATCCTCACCGCGCGCGGCGGGCTTTCCAGCCATGCGGCTCTCGTTGCGCGCCAGATGGGCAAGGTCTGCGTTTGCGGTGTGAATGAGATGGAGATTGACTACGCGGCGCGCACGGCTACCATCGCGGGCGTCACCTACAAGGAGGGCGACTTCCTCTCGCTGGATGGCACAGCCGGTCTCGTTTACGCCGGGGAGCTGCCCACCGCTCCTTCGGAAATCATCCAAGTTCTGCTCAAAAAGACAATGAAGCCCGAGCAGAGCGGCTGCTACCGCGACTTTGCGAAGGTGATGGAGTGGTGCAGCAAGCTCACCAGGCTGCAAGTGCGCACCAATGCCGACTCGCCGGAGCAGGCCGCCACCGCCATCGCCTTTGGCGCCTCCGGCATCGGTCTCTGCCGCACTGAGCACATGTTCTTCTCCGGCAACCGCATCGACTTCATGCGCCGCATGATTCTTTCCGAGCGCCTCGATGACCGCAAGCAGGCCGTCGCCAAGCTGCTCCCCTTCCAGAAGAGCGACTTCAAGGGCATTTTCAAGGCCCTCGCGGGGCGTCCTGCCACGATACGTTTGCTCGACCCGCCGCTGCATGAGTTCTTGCCCCAAACCAAGGAGCAGCAGCTCGACATCGCCCTCAAGTTCAACTTGCCCGTGGAGTTGGTGATGCGCCGCGTCATGGAGCTGCACGAGTTCAACCCCATGCTCGGCCATCGCGGCTGCCGTCTCGGCATTGCCTACCCGGAAATCACCGAAATGCAGACCCGCGCCATCCTGGAGGCGGCGATTGAGGTGGAGGAAGAGGAAGGCATCGAAACTCGTCCGGAAATCATGGTCCCGCTCGTGGCCTTCAAGCGCGAGCTCGATCTCCAAAAGGAGGTCATCGACCGCACCGCCGAGCAGGTCTTCGCCGAAAAGGGCCGCCGCGTTTCCTACAAGGTCGGCACCATGATGGAAATCCCGCGCGCCTGCCTCACGGCGGATGAAATCGCTCAAACGGCGGAGTTCTTCTCCTTCGGCACCAACGATCTCACCCAAACCGGCCTCGGCATGAGCCGCGATGACTCTGGCTCTTTCATGAGCGTGTACCGCAACCTCGAGATTGTCCAGGGCAACGTCTTCGCCAGCATCGATCAGGGAGGCGTCGGCAAACTTATGCAAATGGCCGTCTCCCTCGGGCGTACCTCCCGCCCCGGCATGAAGATGGGCATCTGCGGCGAACACGGCGGTGACCCCGCCTCCGTGCGCTTCTGCCATTCCATCGGCCTGGACTACGTTTCATGCTCCCCCTACCGCGTCCCCACGGCGCGCATTGCCGCCGCCCAAGCGGCGCTCTGAGTGAGATCCGTTCCGCCGTCTCACGCAATGCGCCGGGCATTCCTCCCCGGCGCCGCCTGTTCGGCCTCGTAACAGGGCAAACGCATTTATAATGCGTTTGCTGTGAGCTTCGTGAGACCCCATTTCCCCCAGTCCGATTGCCTTTGTTCCACAGCTTGCGCATCTCTTTTCGAAGGAGATGTCCAGTACCTTTTTCAAATTTTGAAAAATTTTTCAAGAACTCTCCGCAGGCGTACAACAGGAAAAGCAGAGATGTTGAAGAATTGACTTTCAATCAATTGAATGAGAAAAAGACAGTCTATCTCTTTTCGAAGGAGATGAACTAACCGGGGTGTCAACCGCCTTCACAAACAGGTATGACACAAAAGTAACCTCATTTTGCCTCGTCTAAAAAAGAGGTTTGTGTAGATCATAAAGTATTTATAATAAACAATCTATGTTTCTGTAACATGCGTATCTCTTTCGAAAAGAGATAGACTGCGGGAAGCTCGTGGAAAGCCGCGCGCGTGCGCCAGCCTGTCCCTGAGCCATAAGCGTCATCTCCATTCCAGCAATGAAGCTTCACCTCCCATCCTCCCTTCGCAAGGCTCTCCTGGCTTGCCTTGCCGCAGTTGCTGTCGCTCTGCCCACCACCCTTTCTTCCGCCTCCCTCGGCTTCGGCGCCCTCGCCGCGTAATGCCTCAAAAGAAAAAGTCACCGAAGTCCGATGCCTCAAAATAAACGGTCACCCAAGAGCATAGCATTTT
>CANRNS010000046.1 GCA_947632055.1 uncultured Akkermansia sp. | reverse complement strand
CGCGGAACACTTCGGTGCGCTAATTATGTCCGATCACTTTTCTTTTTTCGGTGCACTATTTTTGTCCGATCACGCTGAGCTTTGAGTACAGTGAGGGAGCAAGTCCGCTGTCGGTACGTATGCCGGTGCGGTCGGAGGTGTACGGTCCCGAATATGCGGAGCCTTTTTTCGAGAATTTGGCGCCGGAGGGCGCAGCGCGGCAACGGATCGCCGAGAAGTTTCATCTCAGTGAAGAGAACGCCTTCTCTCTTCTTGCGAAAATAGGGGGCGATTGTGCGGGGGCGGTCGCTCTTCTCCCCAAGGGCGCAAGACAGCCGCGTCGAGGAGAGATCAAGGAGATCCGGAAGAGAGAGTTGAGCCGCATGATTGACCGGTTGCCGGAAAACCCGTTGCTCACGGGATTGCGCAGTGCGCCTCGCTTGTCCTTAGCAGGAGCGCAGAACAAGTTTGCCGTCATCAAGGACAGTGAGGGGCGGTATTTCCGATCAGACGATGAACATCCGACGACGCACATCATCAAAATCGGCAATCAGCGCTACCCGGAATTGCTGCAGAACGAGTTTTTTTGTATGAGACTGGCGAAGGCATTTTTTGACGATGCAGTTGAGGTGCAGCTGGATGCCGTGAACGGACGCAAGTTTCTCGAAGTTCAACGATTTGATCGCATTGAAAAAAATGGGAGATTGGAACGACTCCACCAGGAGGATTTCTGTCAGGTTCTCGGGTTGCTCAGCCGCATGAAGTACCACGCCGATGGTGGGCCGGGTGTACGCACCATTTACCGCGCCATCATGGAACATTCCGACAGGAAGGCAGCCGACGCCTTCAAGCTGGTCAAAATGCTCGTGTACAACTATCTCATCGGCAACACGGACGCCCATGCCAAAAATTTCTCTTTTCTGCATACGGATCGGGAAAATAGCGTCATTCTTTCTCCCGCTTACGATTTGCTCGCAGTCGATATTTACCCGGAGAAAACGGTTTCCCATGCGATCGCTATGCCCATCAACGGTAAGGGCAAATATGCCGCCGTACGCAGAAAAGATTGGCTTCAGCTCTTCGCCCAGCTCGGATTGAACCCCGAAAGTACCTTGAAGGCCGTAGTCCACGCCTTTGACGGTATCTGCGATAAGGCACAGACGCTTGCCTCACAGCTACGGAACGATCCTCTCACCGCCTCACCCATTTACTCCAAGATCATCGACAATATGTGTCGGCGCAGTGAAGTTTTGTTTAACGCGTAGAAAGATAGCAAAAGGACGCTTCGCTTCCATCGCGCCTTATCCGTGAAATGCATGGCAAAAGTGTTGAATAGGCATGGAGAAACTTTCTTGGGGCATACGTGGTTCAAATGCGCTTGTTCTGGGGAAAAATCTTGCCATACTCTCCGGCAGATTTTACAATCGGGGCTGTCATGAAGATGTTCGGATTCGTCCTCGGCGTGTGCGCTCTGTTCGTCTCGTGCTCCCCTGCCCCGAAAGGCGTTGCGGAAACGGGCGAGAGGAGCGAGAGCGACCCGATTCCGGCGAGCGAGAGGAGTTTCATTCCATGGCGGTCCATGAACTCGTGTAACTCGTACGGGACGAAGATGGGGTCGGCCAGGAAAAGCGGAACGAACATCAATCAGTACGACCGCTACGGGATGAAAACCGGCTCATTGAAGGAAACATCCGACGGGTATACGTCTTACGACAAGTATGGAGTAAAGACGGGGAGCTAAAAACGACCGGCTCCACGACCACGCACTACGACAAGTACGGCTCAAAAGTCGGGACTTACAGGACCGGCTCCAACGGCGTCACGACCTCCTACGACAAGTACGGGAGGAAAACGGGGAGTTTCAAGGAAGACTCCTCGGGACGCATCACCGAATACGACAAATACGGGAAAAAAGTCGGAACTATTAAGCAAACGCGTTGAAGATGCGGTCGCTGTTTACAATTAGAGACAACGCGCGTCGGAAGCGCGGGCAATGAGAAGCGAGAGGGGAGCAGATTGTGGGGTCAAAATGTGATTCCGTACTTGCGCGCGAGTTTTTGGTCGGAGGATGAGAGAGGACGGAGAGTCGCGAGAGTAGGGGGAGAGGGAGGAGTGGAGGAGCGGCGGAGGAGGAGACGGATGAGGAAGTTGACGAGGCGGATGAAGCGGATGCGCTTCATGTAGCGACCGGCGCGGCGGAGGCATTTGGCGAGTCCGTCGGGATCTTCCACAGCGATGACAACGCCCTCACAGACGACGGCGCTGCTGCCGATGCCGAGGGAGTCGAGTTCGCGGACGAGAAAAAGCGCATGGTCGCGGTCGGAGGCGAGGGAGGGAAGAGGCTGCTCCGGCTCGGTGGGAAGATCGACCGCATGCAGCAGGATGCCGTGTTCCCTGCAGAGGCGCAGGACCTGCTCGCGTTGAAAAATGATGGTGCTATGAGCCTGCAGGGCGATGTGGCGCACATGGCAGCGGATGCAGTGACGAATGGTGTCCAAACCGATGCAGGGAACGTCGAAGCGCATATCGTGTCCGGGTTTGGAGACCTTGCAGAGCGTCGTCGGAGAATCCGGGGAACCCGCGCCCTCCCGGATGCACTCGTTGGTGCCCTTGTAGCCCTCCACACAGACGACGCAGTCGCCGCGCACGATGAGGCTCTGTCCGATATCGAGACGGGCAATGCGGCGGGCGAGGGCAAGACCGTACGCAGCCTCCAGCATCTGTTCAGGGGTTGGTGACGGACCGGCGAGGAGTCCGGCGGCAGGCAAAAAGTCCTCCATGAACGTGGTGGAGGGGAGAACCTCCCAGCCGCACTCTTGCCGGGCGTAACGACAGACAGCGCCGAAAATTGTGTGCGCGTTGCGACGATCCATGGAAGCAAGCAAGCGGCGCGCCGTAGCATCCGGCCACATCGTGTAGATGCAGGCGGGCTTGATCTGACCCGCCATCATCACATGAGTCACTCCCTGCTCGCGAAAGAAATCACGCGGCTTCTCCACCGCCCCCACACGGAAGGAACGGAACACATCACAAAGCGGCGAAAGATCCCGTCTGGTCGCGCCACGGAAACCAGCGCAGACGATCCGAACGCCGGCGCGACGGGCGCCCTGAACCACCATAAGGGGGTACTCCCCTGCTCCGGCCAATAGACCCAAAGTCATACCAGCGGTGTTTGGAGACGAAATCATTTACGATGGGTACTTAGACTTGAGCTCGCTTATTTTTCCGGAAATGATTTGGTATGAAGCTTGCATGACGCGTGCCAACCTGTGCGCCAATCTAGCACTCGGCCAGAATCATGTCAAGAAAAAGTCGCATTGCCCGCAATCGCGCATTGCCTCAAAAATAAAGTCACCAGAGGTCGTCAAAATGTGGAAGCTTGACACGGTGTGCCGGGTATGAGAGACTAGGCGGCGTGCTGGATATCTGCCTCATGGGAACGGGCGGGACACTGCCCTTGGTAAACAGGTGGCTCACCTCGTTGATGGTGCGCTATCAGGGTCACAGTGTGCTCATCGACTGCGGTGAAGGGACACAGGTAGCGGCGGTGAAGGCCGGCATGAGCCTCAAACCTGTCGATAAAATTCTGCTCACGCATTTGCACGCCGACCATGTAAGCGGCTTGCCCGGGCTGTTATTGAGCATCGGCAACAGTGGACGAACCTCAGAGCTCTCCATCATCGGTCCGGTAGGGACAGAACGAGTGGTGCGCGCATTGCGCTGCATTGTGCCGAGTCTGCCCTTTGAGGTTAAAGTGTCGGAACTGGAGACGGAGGATGAGACGATGTTCTTTCTGGATTGCGACATACATGCTTTTGCACTCAACCACGGCGTACCATGTTATGGCTACAGTTTTGAGCTGCCGCGCGCGGGCAAGTTTGACGCACAGCGCGCCAGGGAGGCTGACATTCCTATGGCTCTGTGGAAACGCCTGCAGCGCGGAGAAACAGTCGAGGATGGTGGACGCACATTCACGCCTGAAATGGTCCTTGGACCTCCGCGCAAGGGAATCAAACTAACCTATTGCACCGACACGCGCCCCACCCCGTCCATTCCCCGTGCCGCTGCGGGATCTGACCTCTTTATTTGCGAAGGAATGTACGGCACGGCGGATATGCCTGCCAGCAGCTGGACCAATCGGCATCTCCTTTTCGAAGAAGCCGCGCGAATGGCAGTCGAGGCCGGTGGCGTGAAGGAACTCTGGCTTACCCATTACAGTCCCTCCATGCCCAACCCCAAGGCCTACCGCGACATTGCCCGCGCCATTTTTCCCAACACGTTCACCCCTCGCGACGGCTGGTGCAAATCCATCTGTTTTGAAGACGAGGAAGAGAGCTGACGCCAATCTGTTAATTCATCCCGCTCAAAAGGGTTGAAGTCAGGCAACGAGACACGATTTTTCGAGCTGGCTACGTTGTGCTGGTCTGCATTTCTCAGGGCTTGATTTTCGGGTGAAAAGCGGGTAAAATGGGGCATCATATATGGAAAGCAGTTACACGGAGGAAGACATCAAGACGCTGGACTGGCGGGAGCACATACGACTGCGCCCCGGCATGTACATTGGGAGTTTGGGGGATGGTTCGGCATCGGATCATGGGCTGTACGTGTTGCTCAAGGAGGTGATCGACAACTCAATCGATGAGTTTGTGATGGGCAACGGCAAGAAAATCATCATCAGTATCGATGAAGAGGGCCGCTGTGAAGTGCGCGACTTTGGGCGAGGCATTCCACTGGGTAAGCTTTACGAATGTGCAGCGCAAATTAACACGGGCGGCAAATACGATGGCGAGGCCTTCAAAAAATCTGTCGGACTCAACGGCGTAGGCATCAAGGCCGTTAACGCGCTCTCCGCCGAGTTCACTGTTCAAGCTTACCGCGAAGGGAAGACGCGTTGCATCACTTTCCGCGAGGGTGTCAAGGTCAAGGGCAGCGACACCACCACCAAGACGAAGGAACCGGACGGCACCCGAATTTGTTTTTCAGTTGATCGTAGCATTTTCCCGGAAGATGTCGCCTACAACTTCGAGTTCGTGGAGCGAATGTGTCGCTACTACTGCTACCTGAACACAGGGTTGACCATCGTGTTCAACGGGAAAAGCTACACCTCCAAAAACGGGCTGCTCGACCTGCTGCGCGAGGAGATGAACGCCGCACCGCTATACGAGCCAATACACTTGGTAGGGGACGACATTGAGGTCGTCATCACCCACAGTGATTCCTACGGTGAATCGTACTACTCCTTTGTGAACGGGCAGCACACCACGATGGGCGGCACCCATCAAAACGCCTTCAAGGAGGCCATCGCCAAGACCCTGCAGAACTTTTACAAAAAGAACTACGAGGCGGCCGACACCCGCGCCTGCATTGAGGCGGCCATCAGCGTCAAAGTAATTGAACCCGTCTTTGAATCCCAAACTAAGACGAAGCTCGGCAGCAACACCATGGGGCCCGGTAAAGAAACCATCCGCACCTTTGTCGGCAACTTCCTGGCCAAAGAGCTGGACAATTACTTGCACCGCCACCCGGATATTGCAGCCGCCATCGAAGAAAAAATCAAAGAAAACGAGAAAACGCGCAAAGAAGTGGCAGGCGTTACCGGGAAAATCGCCAAGGAACGCGCTAAAAAAGCCAAAGTACACACCAAAAAATTGCGCGACTGCCGCGTCCACTACGATTCCAAGCACAAGCGGGCCGAAGAGACCATGCTCTTCATCACCGAGGGAGACTCGGCATCGGGGTCCATCACCACGGCGCGCGACGCCGAAACTCAGGCTGTTTTCTCTCTACGCGGCAAGCCTGCCAATAGCTACGGCATGAACAAGTCCGTCCTCTTCGAGGAAAAACGCAATGAAGAGCTCGATTTCCTGCACCTCGCCCTCAACATCGACAAATCCATTGATGATCTGCGCTACAACAAGGTCATCATCGCCACGGATGCCGATGTGGATGGCATGCACATTCGCCTGCTCATGCTGACCTTCTTCATCCAGTACTTCCCGGAGCTCATTCGAGAAGGGCACCTCTTCATCCTGCAAACTCCGCTCTTTCGTGTCCGCAACAAGCAAAAGACCGTCTACTGTTACTCGGAGGCCGAGCGTGATCGCGCTGTAAACAAACTCGGTAAAAACCCGGAAATTACTCGCTTCAAGGGACTCGGTGAAATTTCACCCGCGGAGTTTAAAAATTTCATCGGCGAGGACATCCGGCTGCAATCCGTCACTTTGGAAAATGCCCATAATTTGCGCGATGTGTTGCGCTTCTACATGGGCGATAATTCCGATGAACGCCGCCAGTACATCATCGATAACCTGCGCATCGAAGAAGACCTCGCCTGATTTTCCCTTTTCTCCCCTGCTCTATGAAAACGCTCGTCATCGCCCGCCACGGCAACACCTTCCGCCCCGGAGAAACGCCCACGCGCGTGGGCGCCCGCACCGATCTCCCCCTTGTGGAGGAGGAACGTGCCCGCGGCATCGGTCTCTACCTGAAAAAGTTGGGCATCATCCCTTCGCGCATCCTCGCTGCACCCTTGCAACGCACCCGTCGCACAGCCGAACTCGCAGCCGAGGCTCTTGGCAACCCCTGTCCCATACAGATTGAAAACAGACTCGTTGAAATAGATTACGGACCGGACGAAAATCAAACCGAGCAAGCTGTTGCACTCCGTCTGGGACGCGTCACCGCGCAGGCGGCCGGACAAGATCCTTCCGAGCTCACCGAGAATGAGCTAGAGTCCCTCGGTATCAGCGCCATCGATCTCTGGAACACCCAAGCTATCCTGCCCGATGGTTGGATAGCCGATCCCGCAGCGCTTATTGAAACCTGGCGAAGCCTTGCCGCCTCCATCGCGGAGGACGAAACCCTGCTCTGCGTCTCCTCCAACGGAACCATCCGCTTTGCACCGCACATTACCGGGGATTACGCAAACTTTTGCGCTACCCACGACATCAAAGTTCCCACCGGCGGCGTCTGCATCTTCACCGCCCAGCCCGGCAAACCGTGGCAATGTTCCAAGTGGGGCATCAAAGCCTTCAAAGCAATCTCCTGAACAACCAAACTCAAATCACACACATTATGAATATCACCAAATTAAAACCAGCATGGATCGATGAGTTCAAAGCCTTCGCCCTGAAAGGCAACGTCATGGATATGGCCGTCGGTGTCATCATCGGCGGCGCTTTCGGCAAAATTGTCTCCTCCCTCGTGAGCGACATCATCATGCCGCTAGTCTCCATCATCACCGGCGGCACCAAGGATCTCGCCGCCCTCTCATGGAAGATCAGCGATGCAACCGATGCAGCCGTGGTCAAGTACGGCGCCTTCTGCCAAACCGTGCTGGATTTCCTCATAATCTCGCTCTCCATTTTCTTTGCCATCCGCATTCTCTGCTCTTTCCGCGCGAAAGCGAAAGAAGAGCCGACTCCAGAGAAAACCGAGGCAACACCAGAGGATATTCTCCTTCTGCGCGAAATTCGCGATGCCCTCAAAAAAAGAGAGTAAAAGGAACGAACCGATCCAATTGAAAACAAATCGCAGCACGACCTCTGCTTCGGCAAGCGCCGTGCTGCATTCTTTTCCCATTCCTGTTGTGCAAATGCAATGCGCAAAGAGTCCCCGGGGACGAGACTGAGAGAAACGCGGGACAGCCGTTAAGAAAGGAACCCTTGTAAAACACAAGGAAAGACGGCGAAACGAAGCGTCACGGCATGATGATGATCATGCACGCAAGGACAGCAAGGGCGATGAGCACCCAAAGCACAACAAGCCCCTTGCCCTCGGCCGGAGCGCCGGTACCTTGAATATGGGAATACCTCCCACGGAGACGCCCTTTACGCATGAAACCGTCATAATTCTTTTGCAGCAGGGTAGCTTCCACCTGGCGCATCATGTCCAACAGCACACCCACCAAGATCAGCAGCGAAGTTCCGCCAAAGAACTGCGTGACTACGTGCGGCAGAGCGCCAAATACGGAGAGAAGGCTGGGGAGGAAATAAATCAGGGTGAGGAAAAGGGACCCGGCAAAGGTGAGGCGCGTCATGGTCTGATCCAGGAATGTGGCCGTAGCTGGACCCGGGCGAATGCCGGGTATATAGCTGCCAGAGCGCTTCAGGTTTTCCGAAATCTGCTGGGGTTGGAACATGGTAGCCACCCAGAAGTAGGAGAAGAAGAAGATCATAGCCGAGGAAATCAGGTAATACCAGATATCGCTCGGGGAGAGAATCGTGCTCACGAAAGACACCCATGGGGAATCACCGGTGAAGAGCTGCTGCACGAGCATGCCCGGCAAAGCCAAGATAGCCGTAGCGAAGATAACGGGCATCACGCCGGAATAGTTGAGTTTGAGAGGCAGGTAGGACGTGCCGCCCTGCGTCATTTTACCGTGGCCAACAACGCGTTTAGCTTGCTGCACAGGAATGCGGCGCTGAGCCTGGCTGACTGTCACCACCAGCGCGACAACCACCACCATGAAGAGAATCAGAGCCACCAGCGTGAGCGCGCCAAGCGGGTTGACTTCGCCTCCCTTCATCACGCAGGTTTTCCATGCCATAGAGAATGCCCCGGGGAGAGCAGAAATGATATTGACGGAAATGATGAGCGAAATGCCGTTACCGATACCGCGCTCGGTGATTTGGTCACCGATCCACATGAGGAACATCGTGCCAGTAACGATGATAAAGATGGTGGAAAGAGTAAAGATCCACCCGGGGTGCATGACGAGATTGCCGACATCGAGACCAATGGTGGATGGGTTTTCCAAAGTACGAGTGAGCAAAAAGCCCTGCACGATGGCAATGATGATAGCGAGCAGGCGCGTGTAGCGCGTCATCTTCTGGCGGCCTCCTTCTTCCTCCAGCATCTTCTTCCATGAGGGCAGAACAGCGCCCATAAGCTGGGTCATAATAGAGGCCGAAATGTAGGGCATGATGCCCAGAGCAAAGATACCGCACTGCTGCAGGCCGCCACCGGAAAAGATCGTGAGAATGGCGCCAAGAGCTGCCAAGGGACCGCCCTCGTCTGCCGCCTGCTGCTGCAAATACGTGGTAAGCGCGTGCACATCCACTCCGGGCAAGGGAAGATGCACACCCAGGCGCACCACAACAATGAGCGCCAAAGTGAATAGGATGCGGCTCCTGAGTTCAGGAACCCTCATAGTGTTGGCAAAGGCTGCTATCATAACAGATGACGGGAAAGATGGTTATGAGCGAGGGAGTCCCCCTTTCCGCTCGAGGTCGGCTTATTCATGCACACGCACCTCCTCGAAACGGGAACCCGCAAGGCTCGGAAATGCCTGAATAGCACACCGAGCCCGCGGGGATGTAAATTTAATGGTTCATTGATTTGCCTTTTCGCGGCTCAGCACAGTGAGAGAACCGCCGACAGCCGCTAGCTTCTGCTCAGCAGAGGCGCTGGCAAAGTCCACGGATACATTCAGCGCCTTACTCAGCTCACCTTGACCAAGAAGCTTAACTGCATCGCACGTGCCTTTTACCAGCCCTGCAGCGCGCAGCTCCACCTCAGTGATCGTATCTCCCGCGTTGAAGAAGGCCTCCAACTGGGAGAGGTTGATGATGGCGACGTGGTCGCGAAAGCGCGCATTGCTAAACCCTTTCTTGGGCAGGCGACGATGAAGGGGCATTTGGCCGCCTTCAAAGCCGGGACGAATCGAGCCGCCGGAGCGAGCCTTTTGTCCTTTATTACCCTTGCCGCAGGTTTTGCCGAGGCCGGAGCTCTCGCCATTGCCGACGCGCTTTTTGCGGTGCTTGGAACCCGGAGTAGGTTTGAGAGAATGAAGTGTCAACATAGTCTTATGGGATCAAATTGTTTACACGGATTCTTTTTCCTTTTTCTTTTTGCCGCGAGCAGAGAGCACCTGGTCGGCCGTGCGCATGGTGAGCATGGCCTGCATGGTGGCTTTCACCACATTGGCGGCATTGGAGGATCCGAGAGATTTGGCAATAACGTTGCTTACACCGGCAGCCTCAAGCACGGCGCGCACCTTTTCGCCTGCCACCAGGCCGGTACCGGGCGCGGCTGGCTTGAGCACGATTTTGGCTCCGCCGAACTCGCTGTACACCTCGTGCGGCAGCGTTTCGTTCACCACGACTACTTTCTTCATGGCGCGCTTGGCAGCATCGGTTCCTTTGCGAATGGCATCAGAAACCTCGTTTGCCTTGCCAAAACCTTGGCCAACCTTACCGTTGCGGTCGCCCACCACCACAAGCGCAGAAAAGGAGAAGCGGCGTCCGCCCTTCACCACCTTGGCGCAACGATTGACATAGACGACTTTTTCAACCAACTGCGGACCATCCTCAGCCGCTCCTTCAGGAGCGCGACGAGAGGAACCCGCTTCGCGCCGCCCGGAACGCTGCGCATTGCGAGCTCCAGCATCCTTGCGCGCCGCACGGGGAGCGGATTGTTGGGCAGCCTGGGCCGACTCGTTTGCAGGGGCCTCCGCAGTGGGAGTTTCTGCCGGGTCAGCTGTTTTGTCCTGTATTTCTTCAGTACTCATTGTTCTAAGCGGTTAGAATTTCAATCCGTTTTCGCGAGCGGCGTCTGCCAGGGACTTAACCTTACCGTGGTAGAGGAATCCGCCCCGGTCGAATACCACTTCGGAAATGCCAGCTGCCAGCGCTTTCTTGGCGATGTCCTCACCCACCTTGGCGGCAGACGCAACATTAGCTTGTGAAAGTCCGAGCTTCTTGGTGCAGGCGGCAGCGAGGGTGTGCCCCTTCGTGTCGTCTATCACCTGAGCGTAGACGTGCTGGTTGGAGAAAAAGACGGCCAGACGCGGACGACCGGAGGTGCCGGAAATCTTTTTGCGGATGCGCGTGCGAACGCGGCTGCGAACGGCTTTACGATTGATCGTACTCATATCTTTTGAAAGTTAAAATGATGATTACTTGCCAACGCTCTTGCCTTCCTTGCGGCGGATGTGCTCGCCAACGTAATGCACGCCCTTGCCCTTGTACGGCTCAGGCGGATAGTACCCGCGCACTTCTGCTGCGAATTGACCAACGACCTGCTTGTCGATCCCCTCAACCTTGATCTTGGTGTTTTCCGTAACGGTCACCGTAATACCGGCAGGGATGGGGTGCAGGATGGGGTGGGATTTGCCCAGGGCCAGGTCAAGCTGTTTGCCCTTGACCGCGGCTTTGAAGCCCACGCCCACGATTTCAAGTTCCTTGGAGAAGCCCTTGGAAACGCCCTCCACCATATTGGAAAGCAGAGAGCGGTTCGTGCCGTGCAGGGCGCGCATGCGGCGCGAATCATCCGCGCGCTTGACGCTCAGCTCGGCTCCGTCCACAGAAATGGAAATGCCCTCCGGGAGATTCCAAGAGAGTTCGCCCTTGGAGCCCTTAACGGTGACCTTGCCATCTTTTTCTGCAATGGTGACACCCGAAGGAATCGCGATAACTTTCTTACCGACTCGAGACATAATAATGATGCGGGTTAAAGGTTACCAGACAAGGGCGACGAGCTCACCGCCGATGCTCAGCTTGCGTGCTTTGGCGCCGGTCATGAGGCCTTGGGACGTAGAGACGATGGAGATGCCCAGGCCATTCATGACCGTGGGAATCTGGTCGGAAGTGACATAGTGACGGCGGCCCGGACGCGAGCAACGCTTCACATCAGTTACGAGGGACTTTCCGCCCTGCGTGAACTTGCTCTTCACGGTGATGATTTTGTCCTTGCCCTCACCGGAAACCTCGTAGGACCAAATATAGCCTTCTTCTTGGAGAATGCGGGCAATTTCAGCCTTGATTTTGGAGTGAGGAGCCGTGAAAGACTCATTGTGCGCGCGCCCGGCGTTCTTCACGCGGGTCAGGAAATCTGCGATAGGATCAGTTAATACAGCCATGGTCGTAATAGGTGTTAGGCGGTTTCTTCTGTCTTCTTATTGGGCTTGCGGAACGGAAGTCCCAGCTCGTTGAGCAGGTCGCGTCCCTCTGCATCTGTCGGCGCCGTGGTCACGAAGATGATGTCGAAACCAATCGTGCGCTTGATCTGGTCAAGCTCAATTTCCGGGAAGATGGATTGATCCGGAATACCAATGGCGTAGTTGCCGCGTCCATCAAACGACTTGGCGGGCAGTCCGCGAAAGTCACGAATGTTGGGGGCGGTCACGTTGATGAAACGGTCTAGGAATTCCCACATGCGGGTGGAGCGCAGGGTGACGCGAGCGCCCAACACCTCCCCTTCACGCAACTTGAAGTTTGCCACACTCTTGCGAGCGTACGTGATGGAGGGTTTTTGACCGGTTATTTTTGCAATTTCAGCAACAGCATCTTCCACAGCCTGCTTACGGTCTGACTGTTTGCCCATGCAGGTAGTCACCACGATCTTTTCCAGTCGCGGGATTTGGTGCACGTTGGCGTACTGATGCTTGGCGCGGAGGGTCGGTACGACCTTCTCCTTGTAGTATTTCAGTAGTGTTGGTGTATTCATAATGAGCGGGTCAGCTTATTTGGTCGGCTTAAGCGCGGAGTTTGTTCCCTGTCGGGCGTCAACTCACTTTCTTCACATTCGAGATGTGGATGGCACCGTCAATCTCCTTGATGCCGCCTTCGGGATCCGCTTCGGTGGGCTTAGTCGCTTTCTTAAGCTTCCGCGCGCCTTCAACGATAACGGTTTGCTTGGCTGCATTCACAGAGGTGATAACGCCACGCTTGCCCTTGTTCTTGCCGGCAATGATCAGAACTTCATCGCCTTTCTTAACGTGGGTCTTCATCGTGTGTGTGTTGTTCTTGTAGATCATCCCGGGCTGCACCTGCAGCACGGGGCGCCCACTTTACTCTTTTTCGAATCGAACGTCAAGCACAATCTCGCGAACAACTTCAATTTTTTTCATCCTGGGCCTGAATCCTGCCGCTGAACAAGTACCATTCGAGTACAAAATGGAGCCATTTTTCATCGTCTGTTTTTTTCACCGTTCATGCGCACCACAAAAACAGCTTTTATCTTTGATTTATATTGATAATGAATATATTACATTTTGTGATTCTGTGTATCTCTTTTCAAAGGAGATGTCCATCATTTTTTTCGACTTTCTTCAAAAAATCTCGCTCCTCGGACCTTGAGGATGCTCTCTCATGAAAAAAAGCTGCTTAAGTTACTGCGGCACGCGGAAAGTTCCATCGTCTTTGCATTCAGAGTTTTCGATTCGTTATTGCAGCGTATCGCTTTTGAAAAGAGATAAACTGCGTCCTGCGGGTGGGCGAACACATGCGTCATGCACGTGTCGCCGTGGCCATGATTCATCATCATTTCGCATCATGAAACTCCATTTACCTACTAGTCTCCGCAAGGCTTTGCTGGCCTGCCTTGCAGCATTTCACAACGTGTCTCGCACCGTATGCACGGGCGCTGCCGTGCTCAGCATGGTTGCCGTGGCTTGGGCGGACACCCTGACGTGGAGCGGAAGTGGCAATGCGGTCACGCTCTCCCCTAGTATTCCTGCGGAACAGCAAGGAGACTGGGGAGGATCTACTTCTTTGACTGATCAAGACGACGTTGTGCTTGCCGGTGAAACAACGACCACAGTGACGGTGGAGGATTTGACTCTGAAATCCCTTACAGTGGGTAAGGAAGAGGAGGCAGATTCCACCAGTTACACCTTTAAGGCGGGTGAAGATGGTGCACAGCTCGACATCACCGGTGACCTTATCTTTCAGGCGGAAGCAGTTACCTTTGGCGATCAAAGCGGTGGTACGCTCACGCTTTCCGCCGGAAGCATCACCGTGGAAAGAGGGACTTTAACACTGGGACCCAAGTTCAGCCTAGCGGGGGAATCTTCCTTGACTGTGAAAAGTGGTGCTACGTTGACGCTGGCAGCAGCCGATGGAGACGAGAGTAAACCTATGGCGGGAGGAGTCATAACGCTCGAGGATAATAGCACGCTTAAGCTAACGGGAAAAGGAACTACTCCGGGCGACGGCAACCGCTACACCATCGGGGGATTATCCGGGAGTGGCGGTAAGGTACAAGGCACTCACGTGCACGCCACCCTTGTGATTGATTACAGTGGGGACGAGGCTTTGGAAAGCGGGGCAGCGATTGGGGAATCACCGAAAAACAACTATTACCTCTCTCTTGAGAAGAAAGGGAGCGGCGAACAGAGATTCACTGGATCCTATTTTACTGTCTGGGATCTTTCGGTGACGGGAGGAACCCTAGCCCTGGCAATCGGGGACATGGTGAGGGCGTATGGAGATATTTTGGTGCAAGGCGCCACTGCCGTGCTGACGGTAAGTGGGAACGTTGAAGGAATTAATGGTGCTAATCCTTATACTGGGAAATTGACAGTAGAGGACGGCGGGCAGGTGACAATCGGAACCGAGGGTAATAGTAACCACGCCTACGTGGGCGGCATCACGGTGTCTGGTCAGACCAGCAGGGTTGTTGTGCATGGAGATGTTGGCAGTAAGAGTGGTCAAGAGGTAGCCGTGAATGGTGGCGGCGTACTGGAGATCGATGGCGAGTTGAGCGCAGGTACTAACCATAGCGCCACGGGGGCTATAAAGATTGGCGATGAATCAAGCTCCGGACATTTGACGGTAGGCGGCAAAGTGGTGGCAGACTCTCTCGCCATGTCGGGTATGAACAGCACAGTCACGCTGAATGGCGGGTTAAAGGTAACCACTGCCGTTACGGCCAATAATGGCAACATGTTCCTGCACCTCACAGGCACTGACAACAGCATGGGCTCCCTCTCCGTGGGGGAAAGTGCTCAAGTCGAGCTGGATCTGACGGGGATAAGCAGCGGGCATTCCCTGACGATCGGCTCTGGCAGCGGCAGCGTGACGGTGAACGGCAAGTTGCGCATCGATGTGGATACTTCCGCATTGGTCGATGGGACAACGGCTCCTGTTTCCGGAACGCTGACA
>CANRNS010000045.1 GCA_947632055.1 uncultured Akkermansia sp. | reverse complement strand
CGCGGAACACTTCGGTGCGCTAATTATGTCCGATCACTTTTCTTTTTTCGGTGCACTATTTTTGTCCGATCACGCGCGCTTCGCATCATTGGCCGCTGGGAGGATTGATTCACTACCTACGAATATCACTGCTGAGCACGCAGAACCTGTCTTCGTGGCTACACCAACCATGACATGGCGGGGACGGAGGAGGTTTTAGCGCTCCATAACCGTAAAGTTTTATGGATTTGCCCAAAAATCACCAACTCCTGCTATCATCATGCTTTCAGTCCATGAAAGACATTTTCTTGGGACGGGTGTGCCCATACATTGAAGCTGCTGTTGATTGGACTTGACTTGGCAGGGAGGATGTGGTAGGTTGGGCGCATGGCAAAAGTACCTGTTATTCAGCTTCGCAAGGGGCATGCGGTCAACTACAATGGAGATATATGCATTGTGCGGGAGAGTCAGCTCAAGACGCCGCCGCGCATGGCATCCTACGTGCAGATGACCATCCGCAGCATAGCCACCAAAAAAGACTACAACCTGCGCCTGACCTCCAATGATTTTCTGGAGGGGGTGATGCTCACGCGTGAGGAGATGGAGTTTTCGTACGTGGACGGCATGGGCTATCATTTCCTGAACACGGAGACCTACGAGGACGTGTGCGTGAGCGAGGACATCGTGGAGCCGGTCAAGGATTACCTGATTGAGGGGAATTCGTACGTGCTGCTCTTCACGGATGAGACGGCGTGTTCCATTGAACTGCCGGCAGCCATCACGATGGAAGTGGCCGAGGCGCCGGAGGGAGTGAAGGGCAATTCCGCCAACAACGTGTACAAGAGCGCGACCATGACGACGGGTCTGGTGGTGCAAGTGCCCCTCTTCATCAGCGCCGGACAGAAAATCTCCGTGAAAACGGAAGACGGCACCTACCTGGGCCGTGTGAACAACTGACACGCACCTGCAACGCCCCATGTCTGTCCCGCGCTCCCAGGGGGGTGCGGGCGGGCTTTTTGAGCCATGAAGATAGCTGTGCTGGCCAGCAGCAGCCGCGGAAACGCCTCCGTGATCTCGGCGGGAAGGACCACCTTGCTCGTGGACGCCGGGATCAGCGCCCGGCGCATCAAGCTGGGGCTGGAGGCATGCGGTCTCGCCTTGAGTGAGGTCAGCGGCATTTGCATCACGCACGAGCACACCGACCACACGGGGGGGCTGGCGGTGCTATCGGGCAAAGTGGACGCGACGATCTACTGCTCGCGCTACCTGAAGGACGACTTGGGCGCCCTGGCCCCGGGGGCGAGGTACACATTTTTGGAGCCGGGCGCGAGCGTGCGCATCGGGGATTTTTCCGTGTTGCCGATCAGCGTGAGCCACGATGCCGTGGATCCGCTGGGCTACGTGTTTGAAGCCGACGGGGTGCGACTCGGCTACATCACCGACACCGGGAACGTCACGCGCGCCATGCTTCCCGCCCTCCGCGGGGTGCAAGCGCTGTACCTGGAGTCCAACTACGACCCGGAGATGCTGCACAACTCCGGACGCCCCCCCGAGCTCATTGATCGCATTGAGGGACAATGGGGGCATCTCTCCAACGACCAGGCCGGCGATCTCGTGCGTCAAATCGCCCACGCCGACCTGCGGCACATCATCCTCGCGCACCTTTCACCGGAGTGCAACACGCCGACCTGCGCCGCCACCGCCATGCAGTCCGTTCTGGATGCATTGCAGCACCCCGCCCAACTGCACGTTGCCCGCCAGGCCGAGCTGCTGCCCTGGCTGCAGGTGTGACGCGCGAAGCATCATTGACATCGTCAACAAGCAAGCGCAAGGCGGGTCGCGGTCAATTTCGCCGGAGACGCAAAAATGCAGTTGGCCTGGCGCGGTTGCGGGGCTTGACACAACGCGGGCGACCTGCTAGCATTTTCCCCATGGAAATCGTAGAAGCGCGCATCGAAATACCCATGGGCAGTCGCAACAAGTACGAGGTGGATGCGAAGACCGGGCACATCAAGTTGGATCGCGTGCTCTACTCCTCGGTCTATTACCCGGCTGAATACGGTTTTGTGGAGCATACAAAATACCTGGACGGTGATCCCCTGGACATCCTCGTGTTCACCTCATCCCCCACCTTCCCCGGTTGTTACGTGGATTGCCGCATCATTGGGGGCATGGACATGATTGACGGCGGGAAACCGGACGTCAAGATTCTCGCTGTTAATGCGGGAGATCCGCGCTACGACCACGTGTGCACCCTGGACGACCTGCCTCCCCACTACCTGCAGGAGATCCAAAACTTCTTCTCCACTTACAAAACCTTGCAAAATAAAGTGACCGAAGTGGGCGAGTTTTTCGACATTGAGCGGGCCGTTGCCATCTTGAACGAATCGAAGCAACGCTACACGAGCCAGCAGTCGGAAGCTTCGTGAAAGTGGCGAGTCGCACAACGCAAAGCGTTGATTATTTACAAATTACAATTCAGAAGCAAGCGCGTTGCGCGCGGGAGAAGCGGAGCAAAAATCTCGACCATCTTTCATCCCGGGAAAAACGCATAGGAAATGGGTTCAAAGCGCCCGGAGAAAAATTGATTGCGACGGACGCGCAAAGAAGAAGGGCCTTTTTCTTTTTCATTGACATTTCGCCCGAGCGTGCTAAAGTACGCTCGAAACAGGGAACAGCCGAACGCCATCATGAAACTCGCGTTGGATGCCATGGGAGGGGATCACGCGCCGCAGATCAACATCGACGGCGCACGTTTGGCCTTGGAGCGTCTCGCCTCGTTGGAAAAGCTCTACCTGGTGGGTGATGAAGCGACCCTGCGCCGCGCCTGCGATGCCGCCTCCATCGGCTCCAACCCGAAGTTGGAGATTCTGCACGCGCCGGAGGTTGTCACGATGGAGGAAAGCGGGCTAGCGGCCGTGCGTCAAAAGAAAAACTCGTCCATGAGTATGGCGGTGGATCTCGTAAAGAATGGGGTCTGCGATGCCGTAGTTTCCGCCGGCAATACGGGAGCCGCCGTGGCGGCCAGCACCATCAAACTGCGCCTGCTGGAAGGAATTGAACGCGCCGGCATTGTCTCCCCCATGCCGAGCGTGCATGGCTACGTGCTGGTGAGCGACACCGGGGCCAACCCGGACGCCAAACCGAGCCACCTGACGGGCTACGCGGTCATGTCGGCCATGATGGCGCGCTACATCTACGAACGCCCCATGCCGAACGTGGCAGTCATGAGCAACGGCACCGAAGACTGCAAGGGAAGCGAATTTTCGAAGGAGGCGCACCGCCTGCTGCAAGATCTCGCAGAGCGCGAGCTGCTCCCCTTCCGATTCACCGGCAACTGCGAGGGACACGACCTCTTTGAAACCGAGCTCGATGTGGCTCTCACCGATGGCTTTACCGGAAACATCCTGCTCAAGAGCGTGGAGGCCACGGCCAAGGCGTTCTCGCATTGGCTCAAAGCCGGCATCAAGCGGAGTCCCATGGCCATGCTGGGCGCGTTGGCCATGCGCCCCGTCTTCCGCCGCATCGCCACGAGCATGAGCGCGGACAGCGTCGGCGGCTGCCCGCTCATGGGGGTGAACGGCGTTTCCATCATCGCCCACGGCTCGGCCAATGCCACGGCCATTCTGAACGCCTGCCGCATGGCGGAAGGCATGCTGCGCCACAGCGTGAACGACCGCATTGTGGAGTCCATGGCCAAGATCAACGCTGCGCAGCACGCCCATTGACAAGTGCGCTTCCAGGGCACACGCGTTTCCTCGTGGGATTGCCCCGGGCTATGGCTGTTTTTGCTTGCTTTGCGCCGACATTTGTGTTTTATTAGCACCCGTTCACACCATGAAGTCATACACCATCTTTGAGAAGATCGATGAAGAGACGTTGAACGTCTTTTTGGAATGGATGCGCAACCAGGAGCGCAACGTGTACCGGGCGGCAGTCTCCGAGTTGGCTGCTCTCAAGAAGCTGCGTCCCGTCTATGTGCGGCAGAAGCCGGTTGCCGAACAGTTCTCGTGGCTCAAAAAGATGCTCGCATGGAAACCGGCGGAGGCGATCGGCGACCACCTGCTGCAAGTGTGGCTCGTGCGCAAGCACACGGACATGCTCGTCGCATTTCTGGACACGCTGGGCATTGCGCATAACGGCCAAGGAGTGGTGGACACGCTGCCCGACTCTCTCGACCGCGACAAACTCAAAAAGGGCGTGGACGACCTCTTTGCCAAGTACCCCGCCGGTACCGTCTCTCTCTACCTGCACATGTTCCAAAATCAGACCCCGGAAGGATGGTCGGAACTGCAAGAGGTGCTGGATTCTGACTCGCGCATCACCCTACGTTGATCCCCGCACCGCATGACCGAGGATGAGCAATTCATGCGGCTGGCGCTGCTGGAGGCCGCCAAGGCCGAGCGCGCGAATGAAGTGCCTTGCGGCTGCGTGATTGTCAAAGAGGGGAAGGTCATCGCGCGCGGGTGGAACCAGGTGGAAGCGCTCAAGGACGCCACGGCGCACGCGGAGATGATAGCGCTCACCGCCGCCGAGGCTGCCGTGGGCGATTGGCGGCTGGAGGGGTGCACGGTGTACGTGACCAAGGAGCCCTGCCCCATGTGTGCCGGTGCGCTGGTGCATTGTCGGCCCGCGCGGGTGGTGTTCGGCATGGCCGACCCAAAGGGCGGGGCCTGCGGCGGCTGGATCAACCTGCTGGACAGCAACCCGCCGCTCAACCATCGATGTCCGGTGCAAGGGGGAGTGCTGGCGGAAGAATGCAGCGAGCAATTTCGCGGCTTTTTCCGGCAGGCGCGCGCGGAACAAAAGCCGGCTCCATCCGAATGATTCACCATGCTACCGCGCCTCGGCATCTTCCTGCACGGCTCGCCGCCCTGGCCCCCACCCCATTGGGTGAGTGACTGCGAGTACGCCCTGCAACAACTCCTGCCGGAGTTGATGAAGGCGCCGCCCGGACCTCAGCATGTCCTCTCCGCTTTGGAAGAAGTTGAAATTTCCCTGGTGGACGACGCCAGCATCGCCCGCGTGCATGCCGAGTACCTGAACGATCCCACGGCCACAGACGTCATCACCTTCCCGTACGGCGAGATCATCGTGAGCTACGAAACGGCCGCCCGCTACGCGGCTCAGCACGACATCCCCCTGCCCCAGGAACTGCTGCGCTACATGGTGCACGGTCTCACTCACCTCCACGGCTACCTCGACGCCACCCCGACGGAACGCGCGAGTCTCTTCGCCGTGCAGGAGCAGGTCCTGAGCCTCTGCCGTTGCTCAGATTCCTCCGTGCAATTCTTAGGCGGAGGGAACTGATAATTTGAAAGAAATTAAAGCGCGCCGCACTGCGCACGCTGGCGCAGCACGTGGTCGATGAGTACAATCCTCGCCATCGCTTCCACGATCGGCACGGCACGCGGCAACACGCAGGGATCATGCCGCCCCTTGCCGCGCAACGTAGCCGCGCGATGGTCATCCGTCACGGTCTCCTGCTCTATTGCAATCGTGGCGGTTGGCTTGAAGGCGAGACGCATCAGAATATCCTCGCCATTGCTGATGCCGCCCTGAATGCCGCCGGAATGGTTGCTGCGCGTGCGCACGCGGTCGCCGCTCATGTAAAAGGCATCATTGTGCCGCGAGCCCGGGAGCGAGGCCGCGCGAAACCCGCTGCCTACCTCGAAACCCTTGCACGCCGGTATACTCAGCATCGCGTGACCGAGCGTGGCCTCCAATTTGTCAAACACCGGATCTCCCAACCCCGCCGGCGCATGCCGCACCACACACGCCACCACGCCGCCCAGCGAATCCCCCAGAGCGCGCGCCGCCGTGATGGCATCCTGCATCCGCTCGGCCGACTCGGCATCCGCCGTGCGCACCGGGTTGGCCTCCACGACGCTGCTCTCGACCTCATGGGCGGGCACTTGACAGCGGAGATCACCCACCTGTTCGACCCAAGCGAGCACCTGAAGATCGGGACAGAGTTGCGCGAGCGCCGCCTTGGCCACGGCTCCGGCAGCCACGCGTCCAATCGTTTCGCGTGCACTGGCGCGACCGCCACCGGCCCACGCCCGTATGCCGTACTTGGCGTCGTAAGTGTAATCCGCATGCGAGGGTCGATACGTGTGCTGCATGTCGTCATAGGCCGAGCTGCGCGCATCCGTGTTGCGCACCAGGATGGCAATGGGCGTGCCGAGGGTCAACCCCTCCTCGCTCACTCCGCTGAGAATTTCCGGCGTATCACTCTCGCTGCGCGGCGTCGTCAACTGGCTTTGTCCGGGCCGACGACGCGCCAGCTCGGCAGCCACTGTCTCCACCGCAAGCGGCACCCGCGGCGGACATCCATCCACCACCACACCGATCCCCGCCCCATGGGATTCTCCCCATGTGCTCACGCGAAATATCTCTCCAAACGTGCTCGACATAACCTTGAACCCCATGATAACGCAACGAAACGCAATAAGCAAGGAAAACTGCGCATTGCATGAAGAGGAACCACATCTGTCCCAGGAAAAGGGCCTCCAATGGTAGGCAAGGGCACGTCGTGTGATGCAAAGCGTTGGTTATTTACGATTTGGAAGCGAGCGCGCTCGGCGCGGGAGGGGAAGCAAATGCCCCCTTTTTCCCCGTTCGGCGCCCTCATTTATGTCCGATTGCGCTTTGTATGGCGCCATCTGTTTTTCCTTGCGCGCGTGGGCGCGAGGTGGTATGATGGGGTCACATGAAAGTTATCACGATTTACGGCAGTAAAAGCGACCTTCCCTTCATGGAACCGGCTCGCCAGTACTTTGCGGAACAGGGTGTCGACAATGAGGAAGTGATCTACTCTGCTCATCGGGATTTAGATGCCCTGCTGCATTATCTGCGCAAGCTGGACGCCGATGGCACGCAGGCGGTGCTGCTCTGCGTCGCAGGGCTCTCTGCGGCTCTCCCGGGCGTTGTAGTGATGAACACGAAATTACCTGTCATCGGGGTACCGGTGCCATGCGGGCCACTCAACGGGATAGATGCTCTGTTAGCCATCAGCCAGTTGCCCGGCGGAGTGCCGGCCACAACGGTAGGGCTGCATAAAAAAACGCCGTTAAACGCCGCCATGGCAGCCCACCGCATCCTCCAACTTGCCCAAAAGTAGACCATCATGCCTCAGCTGACATCCACCGATATCTCCGCTGCCCTTGAGCAATGGGCGGATCGCATTGCTGCCCGCAGCGACGACGAGCCGCTCGGTCTGGTGGGTCTCATCAGCCACGGCGACGTGCTCGCCCGTCGGCTTACTGCCGCGTTGCAAAAACGTGGCGTGCTGGCCCAATACGGCGCCATTGACATCACCCTCTACCGCGATGACCTGGACCTGCGCAAAGAGCGTCCGGCGCTGCGCAGTTCCTACCTGCCCTTCTCCACAGACGGCATGCACCTGATATTAGTGGATGATGTGCTGCAGAGCGGGCGCACGGCGCGAGCGGCGTTGGAGACCATTTTTGAGTACGGCAGACCGGCGCGCGTCGAATTGCACTGCCTGGTAGACCGCGGAAGGCACGAGCTGCCGATTCGTGCAGATTACGCGGCCTTCACCCTGGAAAGCGCCGAGAAAGTGCATGTGCACCTGAAGGAAACCGACGGCGAAGACGCCGTGCTCTACTGACCACTCTTTACCCCCTGTCATGAAACCCAGAAAAGACCTCATCACGATTGAATCGCTCAGCGACGAGGATATTCACACCATCCTGGACAGCGCCACGGCGATGAAAGAGATTTTTACCAAGAGCGTGAAAAAAGTGCCCGCGCTGAAGGGAAAATCCGTGCTCACCCTCTTCTACGAACCCAGCACACGCACCCGCTCTTCCTTTGAGGTAGCAGCCCACCGCCTCTCGGCCGATGTCACCACCTTCACCCTTGCCACCTCCTCTGTGGTGAAGGGTGAAAGCGTGCATGACACCATCGACACGCTCATGAGCATGAAGATGGACTACATCATTGTGCGGCATAAAAACAGCGGCATCCCCGCCGTCATCGCGCGCCATTGCAACGCCTCGGTCATCAACGCCGGCGATGGCGCCCATGCCCATCCCAGCCAGGCTTTTCTGGACGCCTTTACCATCCGCGAAAAGTATGGCGACATTGCCGGGCGACGCATTGTCATAGTCGGAGATATACGGCACAGCCGCGTGGCACGCTCTACCAGTCTCATCCTGCGAAGACTCGGCGCGCAGGTTGCCTTCATGGGACCCGGCTCATTGGTTCCTCCCGGGGAACACACCGGCGTCGCTCGTCTGCACACATGGGATGAGATTTTCACGTGGAAGCCTGACATCATCTACCTGCTGCGCGTGCAGAACGAACGCATCGACAGTCCCTTTTTCCCGGCGGCGGATTACCATCAGGCATTCGGAATCACGGAAGAACGGTTGCGCCGGATCGAGGCTCAGGGCATGAGCATCATGCACCCCGGTCCCGTGAACCGCGGAGTCGAGCTTTGCGATGCCGCCATGGACTACGAAAACTGTCTTGTCTGCAACCAAGTCGAAAACGGCATCGCCGCCCGCATGAGCATCCTTTATCACCTTACTCCTGGCACTTTGTCCCATGACTAACACCTACATCACCAACGCCACTTGGGCCATCACCGGTCAACGCATCGACCTCTGCCTCTGCCCGGCGGCCGAGAACATCTCCACCCTCTCCCTCAACGACATTCCGCTTCCGGACATCAAGCAAGTTGAAGCGGCGGGGCAAATGGAGATACCGGAGCAAGCCCGCGTGATTGATGCCGCCGGAAAATTACTCATGCCCGCTCTTTACGATCTTCACACGCACATCGAGATACCCGGGCGCAGCAAGCGCGAGTGCATCATGCGCGCCGGTGAAGCCGCCATCCACGGTGGTGTGTGGGGTATGTTGGTGCTGCCATCTCCATCGTTCTGCTTTGACAACGGCGCCACGCTCGACAGCTTCCGCGAGGCTGCCACAGTGCGATCTGTGGCGGATATGACGCCTGTCGGCTGTATATCGCTAGGCATGCAGGGGGTGGAGCAAGCCCCCTACAACACGCTGGCCACTACGCGCGGCGTGCGCATCTTGAGCGATGGAGAGAAGTTTCCTTCCAACATACTCATGCTATACCGCGCCATGCAGTATGCGGAGGATTTGGACCTCATCTTTGCCGTGCGGGCCGATACGCCGACGCTCACCGAGCACACCTACGCTCATCCAAGCGCCACCGCCTACAACCTGGGACTGCACCCCTGCCCGCCTTGCGCCGAAGAAATCGGCACGGAAACGCTCATCCGACTGGCGGAAGCCACCGGCGCCCGCCTGCACCTGCAACTGGTCAGCACGGCAGAATCTGTGCGCATCATTCGCCGGGCCAAAGAACGAGGGGTTCGCGTTACAGCCGAAGTTGCCCTGCACCATCTCCTCTTCACCCATACGCAAATTGGCGACTACAACACAGTATTCAAAACGACCCCGCCACTGCGCGATCAAACCGACTGCGATGCGCTGCTGGAAGGAGTGAAAGACGGCACTATCGATTGCATTGTGAGTGCGCATACGCCGTGCAGTCCCTTCTCTAAGAAGCAGGACTTCATCAGCGCACCTGCAGGTATGGTCATGCTGGACACCATGCTGCCTGCGCTCTACACCAATTTGGTGAAACCGGGACGTCTCAGCTGGACAGAATTGATACGCGCGTGCTGTCTGAAGCCGGTAGAAATTGCCAACCCAGAGGAACAAGACGAAGACGCGCCGCGCCCGGCTCCGCTTCTGCTCTTCGACCCGCAGGTCAGCAACACCGTGACCGAAGAGACGCTCACATGCGGAACCTTGAACACCCCCTTCCTCGGGCAGAAACTTGACGGCGCCGTCACACTGCCTCTTCGCTAATCCCCTTCATGGTCATTTATATCGTCAGCGATGGGAAAAAAGGACACCTTTCGCAAACGCGAGGACTGGCCAACGCACTGGTACGCCAAGCTATCAAGCTTCACCCCGAAAGCAAACACGACGTGCATGAGCTTGATGTGAGTCGGCTGAGCCTGCTCAAAAAACTGCACTACACTGCTGAGAACCTGAACCTGCCAAAGCCGAGCATAGTCCTCTGCGCGGGGCACGGCACCCACTTAGCGGCGCTGAGCTTGGCGCGCAGCGAGCACTGCCGGTGCATTGTGTGCATGAAGCCGAGCCTGCCTGTTTCCTTGTTTGACCTGTGCATCACGCCGCGCCACGACTACGCCAATGAGAATGCCGTGCCGGGTAATGTGCTGCTTACTCGGGGTGCGATCAATTGCGTGACGCCGAACGCCTCTGCCGAAAAACGCGACACACTCGTCCTCATCGGAGGCCCCAGCAAAGACTTCGGCTGGGACGAGGATCATCTCATCACCCAGCTCTCCAGCTTGGCTCGCGACAACAATGGGCAAATTACTCTCACCACTTCCCGCCGCACACCGGCAGACTTTATCGTCGCTCTGCATGCTTCCTGTCCCAACATCCGCGTCATACCAGTGGAACAAACAGGACAAAATTGGGTCGCGGAGCACTTAGTCACGGCTAAAGATGTCTGGGTTACGCAGGACAGCGTGTCCATGGTCTATGAAGCCCTCAGCAGTGGCGCCCCCGTAGGTATTTTGGAAATGCCTGTGAACCCCAAACGCGCGGGCAAAACTCCGGGACGCGTGACTCGCGGGCTAGCTCAACTCGTGAACGAAGAACGCGTGACTACCTTTACCCAATGGCTCACGGCGCGCCAACTTAAGCCCACCACTCCCCTGCGCGAGGCGGATGAAGCCGCTGATTACATTCTCCATCGCTTTCCCCATCTTCTCTCATGAAAGTTATGCATCTCTTACCGGCGCTCTCATCCGGCGGCGTGGAGCAAGTTGTGCTCGAGCTGTGCGAGGGGCTCACTTCGCGCGGGGTGGAGAGTTTGGTCGTGTCGGCCGGTGGGCGCATGGTGGAGCAGGTACAGGCCGTAGGAGCGAAGCATATCTGCCGCTCGATTGGAAAGAAGAATCCGCGTCTGTTGATGGAAGTATGGCGCGTGGCACAGCTGATCAAAAGAGAGACGCCGCAGATTGTGCATGTGCACTCGCGAGTCCCCGCATGGGTGCTCCATTTTGCGTACAAGCTTCTACCTGCCCGACAACGCCCGGTACTGGTCTCAAGTTTTCACGGATTTCACTCAGTAAATGCCTATTCACGCATCATGACACGTGGAGATGCGGTGGTGGCAGTCTCGCAATGCATGCGCGAACACATCCTGCAAAATTACCCAAGCACGCCATCTGAACGCATCTACGTCATCCCCAACAGCGTGGACACTTCCCTTTTCTTCCCCAACTTCCGGCCAAGCGAGGAGTGGCTGCAACGGTGGCGTAACGAACACCCGGAGCTGATGGGACGCTACGTGCTCTGTCTTCCAGGTCGCATTTCACACATCAAAGGGCAAAGCCATGTAGCGCCACTACTCAGCCGCTTGCTCTCCGATGGGGTGCCTGCACATGTTCTGATCATCGGCGAAACCAAGCGGGGCAAGGAAAAACTAGCGGCAGAACTGGATGCACAACTATGTGCCGCAGGAGTTCAAAGCCACGTGTCGCGACTCAATCACCGCAATGACTTGCGCGAGATTATGGCTGTAAGCGACGCTGTCCTCAATCTCTCGCTGAACCCGGAGAGTTTCGGCAAGGCAACCTTGGAAGCGCTCGCGCTCGGTCGTCCCGTGGTGGGGTACGACCACGGCGGCGTAGGCGAACAGCTTCGCCAATTTCTACCTGAAGGACTTGTCCCCGCCGGTAACCCACAAGCTGCCGCTGAACGTCTGGCTTGCTGGTACAGCAACCCGCCTCAACTGCGCGGGCCCGTTACAAGCCCATACTTACGGGAGGACATGATACGTGCCCACCTTGATCTCTATCATTCTCTGCTATGAAAGTACTGCATTTTATCCCTCAACTGAGCGTCGGCAACCCCAACACATTGGCGGCAGAGTTGGCCTGTGCGTTGCAAGCTTTCGGGGAGACGAGTGTTGTTGTAGCGCAAAATCGAAAGCCGCTCACCCCCGTTATCGGCGAAAAATTCAAGTTTGTGCGTTTCGGCAAGGGGAGCCTACCGGGACTGTGGGGCAAGGTGATGCGCCTGCGTTCCATCATTCGTTCCCAGCGTGTGGACATTGTACAGGCGTACGGGTACGAAGCCGTCGCTATCGCCACGCGTGCGTGCTGCGGCTTATCGAGCGGGCAAAGGCCCAAATTAGTGGGCTCACTGAATACTTACCCCCAGCAATTGGATGCCATCGATTCCTCGCATCTGATGGACTGCGACGCCATCACCATCTCCCACACCGATTTACGCAACTACCTTAAAAACATTCAGCCTGCGCTCATCAAATCCTGGATTGTCCCCCAAGGCGTGAATGAACAACAATACTACCCGGGCTACACACCTGATGCCAACGGCACTGCCCGCACGTATGCAGAACATCCGGAATTACGGGAACAATTTATCATTTGTCTGCCGGCGCCCATCGGCGATCCATGGTGCACGCGACATATCGTACCCATTTTGAACATCCTGCGCAGCCAAGACATACCCGCACACGCCCTGCTGGTCGGCACCACTCGTTTCGCGGAGCCGGGCTACCTCAAATCTCTGCGCCGAGAGGTGAGTGCCAGCGGGCTGGAGCAGCACATCACCCACGTGGATCCGCCGGGGGATTTGCGCGGGTTGCTCTGCATGGCAAATGCGGTGCTATGTCTCACAGCGAAGCCCATCCTCTACAGCGCCTCTGCGATACAGGCGCTGGCGCTCGGGCGTCCCACAGCAGGCTATGGACACGGCGCCGTAAAGGATTACCTGGAGGCTCTGCAACCAATGGGCGTCTTGCCAGTGGGGGACATCGACAGCGCGGCAGACATACTATCGCAATGGTACAGCGTACCTCCTGATCCACCGGAAGAAATTCCGTACCCGTACAAACTGAGCGATACGGCCAAAAGATACCACGAACTTTACACCAACCTCACTCAACCATCATGAAAATACACTTTTGCGGCGCAGCCGGCACGACAACGGGCTCCCAACACCTCTTGGAAATCAACGGTAAAAAAATCTTGTTGGATTGTGGGCTCTACCAAGGACACCGGGCGGATGAATTGCGCATCAACCGCGACTTCCCCCTCTTTCATCCTGCAGAAATCGACCACGTCATTCTCTCTCATGCGCACATCGACCACTCCGGCAACATCCCCAACCTCGTGAAACGAGGCTTTACGGGCAATGTCTATTGCACGCACGCCACGCGCTCGCTCTGCGCCATCATGCTGGTAGATGCCGCACGCATTCAGGAACACGACTGCGCTTTCCTCACCAAGATGCACAAACGAGCCGGAGGCATCGGCACCGTGGCAGAAGTCATCTACACCGAGGAAGATGCCCGTAAATGCCTGGATTCCTTTGTGGCCACCAGCTACGAACGCCGTATGGTCATTGACGATGGCATCGCCCTCACATTTTACGATGCCGGTCATATTCTCGGCTCGGCTCAAGTCGTGTTGGACATCGACGACCACGAGGACGGACAACATAAACGCCTGCTTTTTTCCGGCGATGTGGGGCGAGGGAACAATGAACTGTTGCGTGACCCCGTACCGGTGGACGGCGTGGATATCATGATGATGGAGAGCACGTACGGCGGACGACATCACGAGGCGCCCAGTCGGGATGACGAGAGTTTTTACCGCGAAATCCGCGAAGCTTTGGCGCGGGAAGGAAAGATCTATATCCCCGCCTTTGCCGTGGAGCGCACGCAGCAACTCCTCTACCTGCTCAACCGCGCCTTTGAAGAAGGGATGCTGGGTAAGACGCAAGTGTACGTGGACAGTCCGATGGCCATCAGCGCCACGGAGCTTTTCCGAACTCACTCCGAGTGTCTGAACCCGGATGTCTACGCCTCTCTCTTTGCCAGCAGAGACCCATTCTCCTTCGCCAACCTGCACATGTGTCGCACGGTGTCGGAATCCCAAGCCCTCAACGATATCAAGAAGTCTCTCATCATCATCTCCGCCTCCGGCATGTGCGAAGCCGGACGTATTCTGCACCACCTCAAACTCGGCATCGGCAACCCGAAAAACACCGTCCTCTTCGTTGGTTTCTGCGCAGCCAACACCTTAGGTCGCCGCATCATGGACGGCGCGAAGGATGTGCCTATCCTGGGCGGTCATTACCCGGTACGAGCGCAAATTCGAAGTTTGGATTCCTTCTCAGGTCATGCCGACCACAATGAACTGCTGCGATATTTCCGCAATACACAGGGGAAGAAGTCGAGCGTGTTCCTTGTGCATGGCGAACCTGAATGCGCCATGGCCCTGCAGAATGCCCTCCAAAACGAGGGAACAGGGGGCGTGCACATTGCACAAAAAGATGAGATTGTGAGCTGCTGAAGTCATGAAGATGCCCCTTGTCCTTCTCATTATTCTCACGCTGGGCTGCTGCATATCTTTCGCGCAGATGCCCGCCAACTGCTCGCAGGCCGTCATCGGCACAGCGGACGGATGGGATTCTTCCGTAGTCTCCCTCTCCTTGGTGGAGAAGCAAGCAAATGGACAATGGGTACGCCTACTCGGGCCTGTACAGGGACGTCTCGGGCGAGCCGGATTAGTATGGGGACTGGGATTGCACGCTAATCCCCGCAGAGCCATCACCAAACGCGAAGGTGATGGACGCTCCCCCGCCGGCATCTTCCGCATCGGCGGACTGTGGACCACTCATAAAACCCCGGTGAAACACCACCGCAATATCCCTGAAGTCAAGGTTGGTCCGCGTGACCTCTGGGTCTCTGACCCGTCCCAACCGCACCTGTATAATCGCCACATCCGTCTGAACCATCCCGCCTCCACGCCGTGGGAACTCAAGGAGCAAATGCGGCAAACCGACTACGCGCACAGCATCAAATTGCTCATCTGCCACAACACGCAAGAGACACCGGGACGCCCTGTCGCAGGCGCGGGGTCTTCCATTTTCTTCCACATTTGGCGGCGCGACGGCGCTGCGCCCACAGCGGGCTGCACATCGATGGCTGAGTCCAACCTGCGTTCCATCATCGCGCGGCTCGACCCTGCTCGCAACCCGGTATATATCCTGCTGCCGCGAGCAGAATATGTCCGGCTGCGCAGCCCCTGGCGTCTTCCCTAGGGTACAGTCTCACGACATAGGTAACAGAAAAGTTTCAAAACATAGGTTACACATTTGATAGCAAAAATGGCATGA
>CANRNS010000044.1 GCA_947632055.1 uncultured Akkermansia sp. | reverse complement strand
CCCGTGAGGATATTGGGGAAAGAGTACAGGATATGCAACAACTGGTACGAGAAGAGGAACCGGAAGAAGCTGGAGAGGTGGATCCAGAAGAGGAGCGGCAAGCGCATTTCCTGATACGCTCTGCTAATATACAAAGCGGCCGACGGTCTCCGGGCGGGGAGCACACGTAAGGGAAATTAGCTCTCCGGCAAAAAAAATGCCGTCCGAGGACGGCAATGAAAAAGATCTTGAGAGAAGCGAGAACGTTTACTCAGCGGCCTTGACTTGGACTTCGGCGCCGCTTTGGGTGCGGTAGGTGCCGCAATGGGGGCATGCCGTGTGGCCTGGCACAGTGGCGCCGCATTTGGGGCATTTACCCATTTGAGGAGCTTTCCACGCCTGAGCGGCGAGGCGGGAGCGTTGCTTCATCTTCGAGGTTCTACGTTTGGGAGCTGCCATAGTCTGTAAGGGTTATGATAGTGAGAAGGGCAAAAGACCAAGCGAAGGCTTCTTTGCTCATGGGGCAGGGGGCGTGTTGATCGTATCCAACACATCCCATACGCTCCGCTCGCTTGCCGCGGCGGAGTTTACACCAGGTAGGGGGGCTTTGTCCAGCCCAAAATCTCCACTTATGTCATGATTTTCACATTGAAGGTCGGCAAGTTCGCATTTTGGGTAGGTGGGCAAGTTGAGCAAAATTTCCTCGCGCAGTTGCTCCGCCAGGTCAACTTCCAGGAGCTCGGCGCTCACTTCACGGTTGATGACAGCCTTCACTGGCAGGGAATAGTCGAACTCGCGCAGGCAGCGTTCGCAGCGTAGCTTCAGCGGCACATTCAGCTGCGCATCCACCACCAATTCTTTTTCGCTGTACAGGCGAACGCTCAGCTCGTAGCGGATGCTGCCCTTGCACTGTACGTCGCCCTGGTCGAGCTCCAGAAGTTCCTCCCCATTCACGCAGTCGGAGACAATGGTGGGTTCCTCATTCAACCCCTCAAGCTTGATCAACACATGCGCACTCATGCCGTCAGCATAGAGGATACCGTTCCAAAAAGCAAGCGTATTCGCGAGAAATGCCGCTTGCCAAGGAATAGGCATTCTGGTATGCTCGTAGCGGATGAATGGGACAGCATGCGAAACGCCGTTTTGGGTGGTGGAACACTTGGCATGGTCGGGATCTTACCGGGGTGTCAGCATCCGGGAATTCAGCGATGAGGCAACTTCCTGTCCTTATGCTCCGATGAGTGATGTAGTCCGATGAAAAAGAACCTCATCATCCACCCGCAGTGTTGGCATACGCTATGTTGCCTTACGGCGCTGTTGTCTTGTTTACCCTTGCTTTGGCCGCGCATGCTGCCGAGGGCATGGCGGGCAGTTGTTCCGGAATATGCGGGGGATGTGATATTGGCATCTGTCCTCATTTCATTTATTGTACTGGGAGCCGCTTCGCTCTCGATGCTTCTGCGCTTGCGCAATCTGCGAGCTTTGGAACAATTTGCTCTGTGGGCATTTCAATGGTTCCTTACGTGCTGCGTTTTTGCTCTGTTAGCATATTTTGCCGATGTGCCTGCGCCACCCTTACCGGAGGCTTCTCCGGCCAGCCCACAACGCGAATCTCCGGCCCTGCTGCCTGTGGATCTCATCAGCGGACCATCTGCTCTCGTGATCCCTATTTCAACCGGTGCGCAAGTTCCCCATGCCATTGGTTCCGCCCCGCATCTCGCGGCTCTGGAGAAAGAGCACCCTGATCTTTTGCGTGCCTACATCGATAAGTCGCCGCGCTGGGCCGCTTCTCTCTCTGACCAAACATTCTACACGAAGCCTTGGCATGTGGTCATGATACTGCGTAACAAGAAGGTCGGCCCCGGCTTTGTGCACGCCGCGTTTTTACGTTTGACGGAGGGTGGACAGCTTCCCGCCAACTACATCGTGGTGAAAAGCGGAAATCCGTTCCCCTCACCGGGCGACTCTGAGACTCAAGTGCCGGACTTGGCATTGGATTTAGATGGTGAGCATTACCTGCTGCTCGCTTGGCGGGGGTCCGGGGAAGCGCAACGTGCGTACAGCGCCCTGAACGCCGCTATTCAGGAGGTGGATGAAATGGTGGCGCCCCTGGCAGAGCATCCCAATGCGCTCACGCTCTCCCGCCTTGTCAACGGCGCCATGGGAGAGTTTGATGAGGGGGCAGATTCTTCGACAGCGCCGGACATCCTGTTATCCGAACCCGAGGCGCATTCAGGCTGTTACCAAGCACAGATCATCGACAATCCCGGGGAGAAAGGGACATACTTGCTGACTATTCGAGATGCGGCGTCCAAGGAACCCTTGCTGAGCATTGAACTGCCGGCGCATTATTCTTCCAACCCGGATACCATGTTGCGCCACGATATTCCGGGCGCCATCCCTGCACACTTGCGCAGAATTGTTCTCTCTGATGCCATCCCTGACAGGGCTCCGCTCTTCATCATTCCCTCTGGAGATCGAAAAGCTCCATTCGATGCGCTCTTTGAGCTCTCCTTTCGTCCAACCTCCCGAAAAACAACACAGCATGTCCTCACAAAGCTTTACCGCGTGGTGCCTTTTTCCTATCCCAAGAAGCAGCCCTAGGTCCATTCGTGGACACTTTGTGTGTGATTGCTTGCGGGCTGCCAACGTCAATTCATGAACTGACTTCGCTCCAGATATAAAACCAACAAAGCGCTATCCCCCTGCCACTCGATGAAAATCTCTATTTTGTTCTGCCTCATTTCCGCCCTGTGTTTCGCCACCGGCACGGACGATCGACCGACTTCCGCCTCTCGGCAAGCTGCCTGCGCCACCCCGTGCGATCGTTCCCGTACGGAGCGCAACAAAGCGCTGATGTATAAATTTGAGCAGATGATTAACACCTGTGATGAGACCTTGGGCAGGGAGTTGGTGGCAACGGACGCCCCTTTCTATACCCCGGCTTCGGAGAAGCCGTTGTATGGTGGTGCGGGTTATCTCTCAGTAGTGCGCTGGATGCGTTCCGGTTTTTCGGATGTGCAGTGGCATCTGGAAACCATGGTGGCCGAGGGCAATGTGGTTGCCGTCCATTGGACGCTTACCGGAACGCATGATGGTGAGTTCCTGGGCATCCCTCCCACCGGTAAGAAAATCTCATGCTCTATCATGAACTTCTACACATTTAATGACGAAGGAAAAATTGTCAGCGATCTCGCTGCTGAGGGTATGATCGGTATTCTTCGCGGCATTGGCGCGGTGAAGCCATGAGCAGGCACATGGGGGTGAAGTGGCAAAGGAGAGATGACGTTTCAACCACGCTTGGCACGTAGCGCGACGGCATTCATGCTGTCAGTCGTAATTTGTATATTATAAACGTATTATACTACGCTAGGTGTCGATGACCGCTTGTTGGGATCTCTTTTTTCTTAGGACGGATGCGAGTTGCCGTGATTTTCCATGGATTTGTCTTGCATTTCGCATGGGAATATGGCATATATCTGCAAGTTTACACGGACGTTATGCCGAAAGATACATCTATCCGCAAAATACTTGTTATTGGATCGGGCCCCATCATCATTGGGCAGGGATGCGAATTTGATTATTCGGGCACGCAGGCATGCAAGGCATTGAAGGAAGAGGGGTACGAAGTGGTGCTGGTGAACTCGAATCCGGCAACGATCATGACGGACCCGGAGACGGCTCCGCGCACATACATCGAACCGATTACGCCGGAGTATGTGGAAAAGATCATTGTGCGTGAGAAGCCGGATGCCCTGTTGCCGACGCTGGGCGGGCAGACGGCGTTGAATTGCGCTATGGAGTTGTACCGCCAGGGTGTACTTGACAGGTGTCATGTCCGTATGATAGGAGCCAGCGCAGACGCCATTGACAAGGGGGAGGACCGCCAGCGCTTCAAAGAGGCGATGATTAAAATTGGTCTGGATGTGCCTGCGAGTGGTACGGCTCACAACATGACAGAGGCTTGGGATGTGGCCAAGAACGTGATTGGAAGCTATCCCATGATCATTCGTCCCGCTTTCACTCTGGGGGGCACCGGAGGCGGCATTGCATACAACAAGGCAGAGTTTGAAGAGATTGTGATGCGTGGGTTGGATCTCTCACCCGTGACGGAAGTTCTCATTGAGGAGTCCTTGTTGGGGTGGAAGGAATACGAGATGGAGGTGATGCGTGACCGCAAGGACAACTGCGTGGTGGTGTGTTCCATTGAGAATATGGATCCCATGGGGGTGCATACCGGGGATTCGATCACGGTGGCTCCCATTCAGACACTCACGGACCGGGAGTACCAGATTATGCGCGATGCGTCCTTCGCCGTCATTCGTGAAATCGGTGTGGAGACCGGTGGCAGCAACATTCAGTTCGCCATGGATCCCAGGACCGGTCGCATGATCATCATTGAGATGAACCCGCGCGTGAGCCGTTCCTCCGCTTTGGCCTCCAAGGCCACGGGCTTTCCCATTGCCAAGCTTGCGGCCAAGCTTGCCGTAGGCTATACGCTTGATGAGCTCAAAAATGACATCACGCGTGAAACGCCCGCTTCCTTTGAGCCCTCCATCGACTACGTCGTGACCAAGGTCCCGCGCTTTACTTTCGAAAAATTTAAGAAGGCGGATGAGCGTCTCACCACTTCCATGAAGAGCGTGGGCGAAGTCATGAGCATCGGCCGCACCTTCAAAGAATCTCTGCAGAAGGCGCTGCGCTCGCTGGAGACCGGACGCTGGGGCTTTGGCTTCGACACGAAATGTCCGCAGAACCCCACGCGCGAGGAAATTGCCGCCAAGCTCGCCACCCCGAATGCCGAGCGGATTTTCTGGCTCCAGACTGCTTTGACCCACGGTTTCACCGCCGAGGATGTGCACGACCTTACTCAAATTGACCCCTGGTTTATTGATCAGCTGCAGCAGCTCGCGGAAGCGGGTATGCATTTGAAGGAACTCGATCTGCGGGAGGCAAAGAAGATGGGCTTTTCTGATCGCCAAATTGCGTATGCTCGCGGTTGCACAGAAGACGATGTGCGAGCTGAACGCAAGATGAAAGGCATCATTCCAACCTACCGCCTGGTGGATACCTGTGCTGCGGAGTTTGAAGCCTACACGCCCTACTACTACTCCACTTACGGGGACGAAAATGAAGCGCGTCCCAATGATAAAAAGAAAATTGTCATTCTCGGCGGCGGGCCGAACCGCATCGGTCAGGGCATTGAGTTTGACTACTGCTGCGTGCATGCTTCCTTTGCGCTGAAAGAGCTCGGCTACGAGACCATCATGGTCAATTCGAACCCCGAGACTGTTTCCACTGACTACGACACCTCCGATAAGCTCTACTTTGAGCCGCTCACGCTGGAGGATGTCTTGAATATCTGCGACCAGGAAAAGCCCGATGGTGTGATTGTGCAATTCGGCGGGCAAACTCCGCTGAACCTCGCCGCCGCACTGCAGGAGCGCGGGGTTCCCATCATTGGCACCAGCCCGCGTAGTATTGAGCTGGCAGAGGATCGCAAATACTTTTCCTCGTTGTTGGATGAAATTGGTCTGAAACAGGCAGAAGCCGGCACTGCTACGAACGAAGAGGAAGCTGTGCAGGTGGCGCATCGCATTGGTTTCCCTGTGCTGGTGCGTCCATCCTTTGTGTTGGGCGGACGCGCGATGATGATTGTGTACGATGAGAACGAGCTGCGCACTTACATGCGCGAGGCGGTGGATGCCTCTCCGGAGCGCCCGGTGTTGGTGGATCGCTTCTTGCAGCACGCTATGGAAATTGATGTGGATGTGATCGCTGACGGCACAACGAGCGTTGTGGGGGCTATCATGCAACACGTTGAACCCGCCGGCATTCACTCCGGCGATTCTGCCTGCATGATTCCACCCAACAAGGTGTCTCCCGCCATGCATAGAGAGATGATGCGCGCTGCCAAGGAGCTGGCTGCCCGACTCAATGTGAAAGGGCTCATGAATTGCCAATTTGCCATCAAGGATGAGCAGCTCTATGTCATCGAAGTGAACCCGCGCGCTTCACGAACGATTCCCTTTGTCTCCAAATCGATCGGCGTTCCACTTGCCAAGCTCGCCGCCAAGGTGATGAGCGGTATGACCCTCGCAGAACTTGGCTTCACCAAGGAAGTGATACCATCGTACTACACAGTCAAGGAAGCTGTATTCCCGTGGAATCGCTTCCCGGGCATTGATGTTGTTCTCGGACCGGAGATGCACTCCACGGGCGAGGTCATGGGCATTGACCGCGACCCGGAACTCGCCTACATGAAGAGTCAGATTTCAGCTTTCAATCCGCTGCCAAGTTCGGGGCTTGTCTTCATTTCTGTCAATGACCGCGACAAAGAAGTCGTTGTCCCCATTGCGCAGGATATCGTCCAAGCGGGCTTCTCCATTTGTGCCACGAAAGGGACGATGGATTACTTGCTCAAGCACGACATTACTTGCTCGCGTGCCTACAAAGTGCTGGAAGGTCACCGCCCCAACATCGTTGACCGCATTAAGAATGGCGACATCGTTTTCGTGATCAATACTCCGGGCTCCCATGATGCGCGCGAGGACGAAGTGGCAATCCGCGCCGCGGCTGTGAACAACAACATCTCCTACTGCACGGATCTTTCCTCAGCCAAAGCCTGCGCCGCCGCAATTTTGCACAACATGCATAAAGTCACCAGCGTGTGTACTCTGCAGGAGTTCCACGCTTCCAATATCGCATAACCAATTCCCATGGAAGGAAACCTTGCAACCGAGTGGACGAATAAGGTCTGTGGGCTATGGCACAAGCTGCTGGATGGCGGTTGGGTTGCCCTTGCGGTTTACCTGATTCTCGCGTTGATCATCACGCGTATCGTGAATCATGTGCTCCTGCGCTACATGCGCCGACACAGGCATACACACCCGGCAGTGCGGTTCTTGGCAAAGCTCATTAATTCCATCATATGGGTGCTGGCATTGGTGCAGGCTTTACGGGCAGTCGACGTGGATTTGGTAAGCATATTGGGTGCGGCGGGAGTGGCAGGTATTGCCATTGGTTTCGCCTCTCAAACGGCGCTCAGCAACCTCATCAGCGGTTTTTTCCTGATTTCGGAGAGCAGTTTCAAAATTGGGGATTATGTGCGTGTCGATCAGATGGAGGGCACGGTGGAGAGCATTAACCTGCTTTCAATCTACTTGCGTCAGCCGGATCATTCGTTGATCCGCATCCCGTGTGAAACACTCATTAAAAACCCACTGGTCAACATGACCAATGACAAGATACGCCGATGCGATTTAGATGTGGGTGTTGATTACGGCTGTAAGCTCGCTCGGGTACGCCAAATCGTTGAGAAGGTGGTGGCTGAACATCCCACTTTTTTTACAGATGAAAAACACCGCACCTTCGTTATGTTCCTCAGTTTTGGCGAATCATCGCTCAACTTGCGTGTCGGCGCTTGGTGCCACACCAAAGACTACAACGATGCGCGTTATGCGCTGGCTACTGCCTTGCTGCAGGCTTTTGCAACTGCGGGCATATCGATCCCCTTTCCGATACGCGATGTGCGTGTTTCGGAGAGATGATTATTTTGCAGCGGTTGGTTTACATAAGGGAGCGGATTGCTTCTGCAGCGGCGCGCCCAACGGATTCCGGATCGGTGATGAAGCCGCGCTGGATGCGACGTAAGGCCGTGCCATCCGGGCAGAAATAGAGTACGCGTAACTCGAGTTCCGGTCCTTGGATTTTGGCATAGCCGCCCACTGGCACAGAACAATCCGCATCCAGCGCAGCTAAAAAAGCCCGCTCGGCTCGGACGGTTATTTCACTCGGGATGTGGTTGATACGGCGCAAAAGTTCGCACGTTGCTGCATCACTGCGCCTCGCTTCCACCGCCACAGCGCCTTGGCAAAGCGCAGGCATGAAGCTATCGCAGTCCAAGTCCACCTGTGTCAGGTTCCCGGGGAAAAAGTCATGTTTGTTCCCCAAGCGGTTCAGTCCTGCGCGGGCAAGGATGATAGCATCCATTTGCTCTCCCTCCGCAAGTTTGTGCAGGCGGGTCGTCACATTTCCACGCAACTGAACTGTGCGCGCCCTTCCGCTCCAATACGTTTGCACAAGCGCGGCTCGACGCACGCTGGAAGTGCCGATGATCGGTGCATCCATATTCGCTCCGCGGCGTACGACAAGTGTGTCATTGATGACTTCGCGTACGGGCACGGCGGCAATGTGCATGCGCTCATCTATCACGCCGGGCATATCCTTACAACTGTGTACAGCGCAATCGATCTCGCCATGTGTCAATGCTTCCTCAATCGCAGCGATAAACACCCCTTTATCTGCCGTGCCGCAGGCTTTGTTTACTTCGCAGAGGGGGATGTCCGTTCGCTCATCGCCGGCCGTGCGAATGGGGACAATCTGCGTTTCAAGATTGGGATACGATGTACGGAGGGCCTGATCCACCAACTCAGCTTGGCGCAGCGCTAGTTCACTGCCGCGGGTACCGATGCGAAGGGGCTCATGCTGCATGCGGACATTGTAGCGCAGGGAGGGCGAACTGTCAAACGTGGTGAAATGCATTTGACAGCGTGTATTTGTTCGTAATTTGCACCCGCCTGCATTTGGGGGAGCGCACACGAAATGCTATGGACAGCACGCGCTACGGAACGGACTTGGGGGATATTTCTCCACGTGTCGTGCAGACAGTTGCTCCCGAGTATCAGACGCGGAGGAAAATGCGATGGCGAAAGAGAAAAAGGAGCAGGACAAAAAGGGCTGTGAGTGCGCAGAAATGCTCTGCAGCGGTCGCAGCCGAGTCGGCGTGGGAACATAGCGGACCGAAGAGCGGAGCGCAGAACCCTTGCCAAAGGGAAAGCCCATTGAGGCCCGGGGTTTGAGTGAGAAGGTATGCCAAAATTGCATTGCAGCCAAATACGCGCAGAGGTGTGGACAGGCGCGAGGAAGCTGGCGTGAGATCGAAGGCTAAATGAAAAAGGGCGAGCAGCAAGAAGCACCATCCGGCGGCCCACAACACCATGCTGGTGGTATAGATATGCTTGATGATAGGCGTGTCATAGCTGAGTAGATGCCCGGCCAGCAGACAGAACAGCCCGGCGCCTGCCATAGCAAAAAAGCAGGGGATTCCATGTGAGAGGTGGCGCAGCATTTGCCCCGCCAATACGCCGAGCAATGTGAGTGCGCCGAAGGCGAGGGAGGTGAGAATCCACGTGTAGGGTGTGCCATCCTGCCAGTGGCCTTGCAGAGAGCAATCAATGTAGTAGGCCAAGTTATCGCGCGGTAAAAAGAGTCCCGGCGGGGAAGTGGCGTAGGGGATGAAGCGTAGAGCGATCCAGTACAGACTCAGACAGAGGAGGCAGGTGATGATTTGGACGCGTAGACCGCCAAAAAGCAGACAGAGCGCAGCAATGAGATAGCCTTCAGCGATGGCTTGCAGGGTGTTGCAGAAGAGGCTCATTTTAGCGGGATCCGCACTGGTCAAATTGCCCTGCACGAGCATACCGAGTATAAAGAGCAGGACACAGCGGCGAGTGATGCGCCATAAGACATGGCCGCGGCTGTACTCACGAACGCGATAGGAGGCGAAGGCAAAAGGCATGCCTGCGCCAACGATGAAAATAAAGAGTGGCATCACCATATCCCAGCAGGTGAGCGGTTGTCCCCAATCAGCGTGCGTGAGCTGGTGGCGTAAGCATTCGCCACCCAGCCAAGGGGAGAGGGAACAGAGCAGGCTTGCCCCGCCGCAGAGCAGCAAGATATCCGCTCCGCGAAGGGCATCAATAGAGATAATTCTTGGCGGTGTTGGTTGCATCGGGGAATTACTGTTGGCACATAGAATGCAGAAGTTCATTCCTGCCGGGGGGCAGGTGATTGAAGTGGCGCAGCAGGGCGTCATGGGGGGCAACATCGGCGGGGTACAGGCCGTGCAGCTCAGCCAGTCGTTTCTCGAAATGCCGCAAAATGTCTGAACGCGGCGCATTGTCTGCTACATAATCGAGAGCGGCAGAGATGAGAGAGTGCCATTGCGGTTCACCGGCGCCGGATTCCACTGTGCTCATGAGCAGTTGCGTCATGTAGCCCGCGAGGCGCAGGCGTGTGAGTTGCGCGCGAAGACCGAGCCGCGGGGTCAGCAGGTCCGCCGAGCTGAGCGAACATAAATCGCTCTTTGCCGAGGTACGAAAGACGAGCTCGCATTCGTGAAAGAGGTCGACCACGCCGCTGAGCTCGCTGCCAGGTTTGAGGAGGCTGCGCGAGGCTGTGCGCAGCATGCCGTGGTTTGTGGTGCACCAGCATACCACCGCACCATGTTCCCCCAGGGGGAAGAGTCGCAGGACCGTGCCGATGTCGCGTTCGGTCATGATGAGCCGGTTGGGGTTGGTTGCAAGCGTTGCAGGATGCGGCGACAGATGGCTTCGGGTGTGAGGCCGTGCAGTTCGCGTAATTGATGGAGTTTGCCGTGTTCCACAAAGGCATCCGGCCAGCCGATACAGAGTACATCCGCTTCGATGTGCTCACGCTGCATCAATTCACCCACCGCCGAGCCGAAGCCGCCGGTGACTACGTGATCTTCCATCGTGACAAGCAGACGTCCTTGGCGCGCCTGGTTGAGCAACAGTTCTTCATCCAGCGGTTTGATGAAGCGGGCGTTGACGTGCGCCGCGCTCACTTTGTGCTGCGCCAGTAATTCACGCACTTTGGCGGCGAGGCTGTTCATGTTGCCCAAAGCGATGATGGCCACAGGAGCATCGGGCGCATCGTGTAAGATCTCGGCTCGACCAAGAGGAAGCGGTTGCGGTTCCTCCGGTAGGGGAACGTTTTCGCCTTCGCCGCGCGGGTAGCGTATGGCGCTTGGGCGGTCGTTGATGTTGTTCATGGTGACAAGCATGCGGCAGAACTCGGCTTCATCCTTGGGCTGCATCATCACGAGATTGGGGATCGCGCGCAGCATGGCGATATCAAAGAGGCCGTGGTGCGTGGGGCCGTCATCCGGGGAAAGTCCTGCGCGATCCATGCAGAAGCGCACGGGGAGAGACTGCAGGGCAGCGTCGTGTTCAATCATATCCACGCAGCGCTGCATAAAAGTAGAGTAGATGGCCAAATAGGGTTTGAATCCCTGTGCTGCAAGTCCGCAGGAGAAGAGTGCGGCGTGTTCTTCTGCAATTCCTGTGTCAAAAAAGCGCTTGGGGTGGCGTGCGCGGAAAATATCCAGTTTGGTACCGCTGGGCATCGCCGCTGTGAGCGCGAGTATTTTGTCATCCTTATCGGCCATATCGGCCAAGCAGGAGCCGAAGACTTCGGAATAGGTGCGCGCACCGTGCCTCGTCTCTCCGTTTTCCACGTTATACGCGCCAATGCCGTGGAACTTGGTGGGGTTTTTCATCGCTGGCTCATAGCCCATACCTTTGCGGGTGATGATATGCAAAATGGCCGGTTCGTTGTGGCGGGAGATGAGTCGCAGGACGCGTTCCAAACGGCGGATGTCGTGTCCGTCAACAGGTCCATAGTAAGTGAGACCAAGCTCGCGGAAGAAGCTTAATGGGGATATCAAACTGCGCGCAGCCGTCATAAGACGGATGGCTTGCTCGCGCGTTTTTTCGCCCGCGAGATTTTGCAGGAAATAGTTGGCGCGTTCTTTGAGCCAGGTGTAGGCTTGGGTTTCCTGGAGAGAAGAAAAGTAACGCGAAAGGGCGCCTACGTTTTTATCAATGCTCCATTCATTGTCATTGAGGACAACAATAAAACGGCGGGTTGTGGAGGCGATGCTGTTGAGGGCTTCCAGTGTCGTGCCGCAGGTGAAGGCGCCATCTCCTGCTACGGCGATCACATGGTAGTCGTCTCCATTCAGATCGCGCGCGGCGGCCATGCCTAATGCCGCGGAGAGGGCGGTGCCGGCGTGGCCAGCGCCGTACGCATCGTGCTCGGATTCGCTACGTTTGGCAAAACCTGAGAGACCGCCAAATTGACGGATCGTCTTTAGCCGATCGGCTCGTCCGGTGAGAATTTTGTGGACGTAGCTCTGGTGGGAAACGTCGAAGAGGATTTTATCCTTTGGCGTATCAAAAACACGGTGCAGAGCGATGCAGAGTTCTACAACGCCGAGGTTGGGAGCGAGGTGACCACCCGTGCAGGAGAGCGTGTTGATCAGTAGTTCGCGGATCTCAGCAGCCAACTGAGGCAGGCATTTCTCCGGCAATTTTTTGACGTCTGCCGGAGAGAAGATACTTGCGAGCAGGGAGCCGTTTTGCGACTCATTGCAAGGAGAATCCATCGTCTTGTGGCAGATCAGGTTGGTCCGGGGGGAGGTCAGGCGCGGACTCCGGCGGGTTCTCCAGAGTGCGAATGCGCAATTCAGCGTGGTGCAGGATATCTTTGCTGCTCCGGATGAGCGATAGCCCTTCTTCGACGAGGGGGATCATTTCTTCCAGGTCGGTTTTGGGGTCATCCAGTAGTTGGATAATTTGTTCCAAACGCGCTAGAGCTTGTTCAAAGCTCAGGCTTTGTTTTTTGCTTGGTTGAGTGGCCATGGTGGGGTAACTTCTGGGTAAGTGGAAAGTTTGCGTTGCAAGGTGCGGCGATTGATGCCGAGCATCTCGGCAGCTGCGCTGCGGTTGCCTTTCGTCGCGTAAAGGGCGGCTAGTATCGTGCGTTTTTCAAGGGCGGCTAGATTGAACTCCGTCCCCGTTGTCATGGAGTTGGGAGAGGAGATGTCGGCAGAATTCAGGCGGACTGGAGATGGTAGATTCAGGTAGTCCGGCAGGTCGTGCGGGGTAATGGTGGAACCGGTGCACATCACCACGGCGTGCTCAATAGCAGTGCGCAGTTGACGGACATTGCCAGGCCAATCAAAATGGCGTAATTTTTCGAGTGAGGCGCGGCTCAGGCTCATGGGCGTCTTGTGATTCTCTTCACAGAAATGACGGAGAAAAGAGTTGGCCATGAGTACGATGTCCCCCGCACGTTCGCGCAGAGGTGGCAGTTGCAGATTCACCACATTGAGGCGTTGGAAGAGGTCCTGTCGGAACGAGCCAGCGTGCACCATATCCTGCAAATGACGATTGGTGGCAGCCACAATACGCACGTCCACAGGAATGGGAGTGTTGCTGCCCACGCGTTCGATACTGCGTTCGGCGAGCACGCGCAGCAGTTTCACCTGCGTGGGAATATCCATCTCCCCAATTTCATCCAGAAAGAGGGTGCCGCCATTGGCTTCCTCGAAACGGCCAATGCGTCGTTGCAAAGCCCCCGTAAAGGATCCCTTTTCATGCCCAAATAGCTCGCTTTCCATCAATTGCGGGGAGAGGGCAGCGCAGTTCACTGCTACAAACTTGGCATTGCAACGCGGAGAGAGCGTGTGGAGGGCACGAGCGACAAGCTCTTTGCCGGTGCCAGTTTCCCCTTCAATAAGGACGGTCGCATTCGTTGGCGCCACCTGCCGTATGCGTTCGAAGGTGGCACGCATGGCGGGACTTTCACCGAGCATATCCTGTAGGCCGGCAGTAGGGTGCAGCTGTCGGGTGAGCTCGCGGTTGCGTGTTTCAAGGTTGCGCGTGTGGGAAGCTCGGCGAAGCAGCAACTCTACCTCATCGAGATTGAGGGGTTTGGTCAGGAAATAGTAGGCTCCGTGTTTTTTTGCCTCAGTAGCTGTATCGCGGCTACCGTAGGCGGTCATCATGATGCAGATTGGAGTTTGCGGGAGCTCGCGGGCGTAGTCGATCAGGTCCATGCCGTTTTCAGAGCCGCCAAGCCGAAGGTCTGTGAGCAGGATATCCACCGGCTCGCTTCCCAGTATATCACGCGCCGTTTTCGTGTTGGCCGCAGAGTACACCTCGTAATCATCCTCCAGCGCTTGAGTGAGAACGCTGCGGGTAGCGCGCTCGTCATCCACGATCAGGAGTACGGGTTTCATGACGTTCCAAGCACTTGTCGTTACGGAGTCAAAGAAGAATGAGTCCGGTGGTTTCCGGCAGACCAAACATGATGTTGAAGGAGTGGACTGCCTGCCCTCCCGCTCCCTTGACCACATTGTCCTCGGCGCTCATGAGGACGACGCGACCAGTGCGATCGTCCACCGCCCAACCAATGTCTACAAAGTTGGTGCGCGTCACATTTTTTGTGTCGGCTGGTTTGCCGACGCCCAGAAGTCGCACGAAGGGGGCTGTTGCATAGGCTTGTTGTAGACAGTCAGTGATGCGCTGGAGCGATGCGTTGGGGGTAAGCTGGGCTGTAATCGTAGTAAGAATGCCTGTGTTCACCGGCATGAGATGCGGGATAAATGTGATGCGCAAGGGGCAACCGGCAGCTGCAGACAGTTCTTGCTCGATTTCGGAGAGATGACGGTGGCGAGGCACGCTGTAAGCGCGCATGCTCTCGTTGCATTCACAGAAGTGGTAGGCTACATCCGCCTTTCGTCCTGCTCCGGAGACTCCGCTGAGGCTGTTGGCGATGATTGTTTCTGGTTCAATGAGTTTCTCGCGCAGCAAGGGAACGAGCGGTAGGATGATGCTGGTAGGATAGCACCCTGGCGACCCAACGATGCGAGCGTGCTCTATTTCCTTGCGGTGCCATTCTGGCATGCCGTACACGGCTTCTTGCATGAGCGGCACATCAGCGTGCGGTTTCCCGTAAAATTCCTCGTAGACGGCAGGATCATTCAGACGAAAATCGGCGGATAAATCAATGACCCGCACTCCAGCTTCCACCAGAGCGCGTCCATATTCCACAGCAACCCCATGCGGCAAAGCCAAAAAAGCAACTTGCGGCGCTGCGTCCAAAATGCTTTCCACAGATGCTCCGCAGAACTTCAGATCGGCCCCCGGCACGCTACGAAAACGCGGAAAAACATCGCTAAGTGTTTTGCCTTCGTACTGACGCGAGGTAGCACAGACAAGTTCCACACCAGGATGCAGCAAAAGAATGCGTAGAAGCTCTTGTCCTGTGTACCCACTTGCCCCCACAACGGCTGTTTTAACACCTTTCATAAGGTGCCTGAGTTTAGCATGGAATCCACCCATTGACAACAGCAAAGTTTGAATGTCGACAGGCAGGACACATTTGTCCCAAGAAGAAGCGATCCCAACAGGCGGTTATCCCCGCCTCATATAGCATAACTCATTTGTAATTTGTGATCTATGATTTGCGAATTACGATTTGAATGCTAGCATGCTATGCGCGAGGGTGCGCAGCAAAATCAAGGCGGAATTTTCAAAGACGAGATGCCATAATCAAGGAAAAGCATCCGGAGTGATGCTACGCCGGGTTCGTTGTCGTGCCTCGTAGGCACCCCTTTGCCTCTTGTTTCGGAGTCACCCCACGACTCCTTACCCCCTAAGGGGCAAAAGCTATGCTTTTAACCAAACTGCCTTACGCTATTAATCCGAGGTGGTTTTGTAAATAGTCAAACGCATTTGAAAATGAGATTCAGTTTAAGCAAGACGTCAAGAGGTTCATTTATGCTCTAAATCGTTGCCAAACA
>CANRNS010000043.1 GCA_947632055.1 uncultured Akkermansia sp. | reverse complement strand
TACTGGTTTTATAAGCGTCACTACGCAACTTGTTAATTTATGATACCCCTCGTCTCCATCATCGTTCCGGTGTACAATGTACAGCCCTACTTGAGGCAGTGCATGGAGAGTCTTGTGGGGCAGACGCTGCGGGATATTGAAATCATCTGCGTGGATGACGGGAGCACGGACGGCAGTTCTGCCATTCTGGCGGAGTATGCGGCAAAGGATGGCCGCATCCGGGTAATCACGCAAGAAAATGCCGGGCTGAGCGCCGCGCGCAACGCCGGGCTGGATACCGCCGCGGCTCCGCTCATCATGTTCTGCGATAGTGATGATTGGTACGCTCCCGTGATGTGTGAGAAGATGTATGCCGCTATGCAAAATGGGGCAGATATGGCAGTGTGCGGGGTACAGGAAACTACGCAAGGGGGGAACTTGAGCAGGACATCCGATTATTTTTCTTTGCCTAGGGAGGGTGAAATAACGCCGAATGATGACTTATTCCTGCGTATCAATGTTGTCGCGTGTAATAAAATACATCGCCGAGAAATTATTGAGGGTAAACAAATACGTTTTCCGGTGGGATTGCACTTTGAGGACGAGTACTTTTATGCTGTTTACACGGCATACATAAAAACCATGGTTTTTGTACCGGATAATTTTTATTTCTACCGCCGAAGGGAAGAAAGCATTACTGGACAAGCCTATGATAGACCACTTAAATATGCTCTTGAAAGAGTTAATATAGCTTGCCGCATCTGGCAATACCATGAAGAGCACGGTCTTGTTGAAGGACGACTCAATTACCTTTCTAACTGTTGGTTGGGCATTGTCGGTACTGCGCTTAGTAACATCCATACGCCTGAGGAAAGCAAGCGTCTTGAGAATATAGCTGCCGCCTTTGCAAAAGAAAGAATAATCAGTGTAGGCAAATTACCACACTGCGCCGAAGAACGACTGTATGCTCTTACAGAATACAAATGGGTCGGGATTCGTTGTAAATTGTGGGGACTTTTGTATATAAAAACAAAGGACGATCTTATGAATGAGCGTTGCTGTATTATCACTAGAATATATTTATTTGGGGTGCGTATCTGGAAGTATAGAGAACCCCTTTTTAATTAAAATATAAGAATGTATTAATTCCAAGATATTTCCAATATGTGAGAAAAATGAGTCTCTTTTCGAAACTGTGGTTGGGTAATCCCCAAAGATGGGGATGAAAAGAACCTAATACGATCGCGCAAAAATCAGTTATGTCACATCTCATCTCCATCATTGTCCCGGTGTACAATGCACAGCCCTACTTGAGGCAGTGCATGGAGAGTCTTATTGGGCAAACGCTGCGAGAAATAGAAATCATATGCGTTGATGATGGCAGCACGGATGACAGTCCCGCTATCTTGGCTGAGTATGCAGCACAAGACAAGCGTGTACACGTTTTCAGGCAGACCAACAAAGGGCAGTCTGCAGCTCGTAACTTTGCTCTGCATTATGCTGCTGCTCCCTACGTTATGTTTTGCGACAGCGACGATTCGTATGAGCCTACGATGTGTGCTGAGATGCTAAAAACGGTGCAATCCCGACCGGAAGTGGATATGGGAGAGTGCGGATACTCGGTAGTATGTGAGAGAGGGGTATCTGAGATCGCAAGTCCGGAGATCCCGGAACAGGTGGTAGAGGCTCCACGTGCACCTATCGTGTACTGTCCTTGGAATAAGATTTTTAAACGGGAAATTATAGAACAATTTGATATCGTTTTCCCCGGAATTCGTGTGGGCGAGGATGCAGCATTTTGTGAAAACTACCTCACACATTGTCGATTGGTGGCATGCACAAAGAAATCCTTGTACGAGTACAGGCAGTGGAAGGGTTCCACGATGCACACGGTCCCGGAGAAGAGGTCAAGCTGTGCGGATCAATTGCAAATTGCGGAAATTATCTTCGAGCATCACAAGACGTGGGGTAAATTAACCGAGAGGAGCAGCCGACTTTGGTCTAATTTTAGTGCGTTGTATTGGTCTGCTATAGAGACTGCTCCGTGTGGGAAGATTCAAGCAGATATTACACGCGCGAGTAAGGAATTTGTTCAGTGCTGGTTACCACAAGTGAGTGCGGAAGAAGTGCCGCCACATGTTGCGTGGCTCCTTTCATGCCTACGTTTAGGAAAAACACCGGAATATGTAAGGGGTGTATTTCGGAAAAAAAGCGTATGGAAGGTTAAGAACGGAAGATTTATCATCAACGAAAAATGGAGCTTTTGTGGGTTGACATTGCTGAGAAGAAAAAGTGATGGAGCGGGCTCCATATATTATTGGGCGGGCATTTTGCCGGTAAAGGGAAAACTCATACCCGAATATCCACAGGAAATTGTGCGTGAGATGGGAAGAGATACGCAGAAAGGAGGAGCTTATGCCTGACATGAAGCCTAAAATCTCCGTGCTCATGCCCATTTTCAACACGAATCCGGAGCATTTGCGTGAGAGCGTTTCCTCCATTTTGGGGCAAACATTTACGGATTTCGAGTTTCTTATACTCAACGATTCGCCGGATAATACGGAGCTGGATGCCATCATTTCCTCTTTCCGAGATTCGCGCATCAGGTATGTACGCAACGAGTACAACATGGGCATCTCCGCCGCGCGCAATAAATTGTTGGATATGGCACGTGGAGAATACGTGGCTGTCATGGATCATGACGATATTTCCTTGCCGGAACGTTTCGCAAAAGAAGTGGCCTATCTTGATTCGCATCCGGATGTGGGCGTGTGCAGCTGCTGGGCGGACATCTTTCCGAGCGGAGGAGAAGTACACAACCCGGAGAGAAGTTTGGAGATAAAAAAACATCTCATGGAGGGATGTGTGCTGCTTCATCCGGCTGCAATGATTCGCAGAGAAGTTTTGGAACAGCATCACCTACGCTATGAAGCGGAATACTCACCCTCGGAGGACCACCGTCTTTGGTTGAGGATGATGGAATTTACCGCATTTCATAACATACCGGAAATACTTTTTCGCTACAGAATGCACAGTGAAAACACGACCTCACGTCAGTTTTTACAAATGAAAAAAGCCACAGGGATGTTGCGATGCTGGGCGCGTATTCAATATCCTGAGTGGTATGCGGCATATCGTCTGGACCTTGCGGAAAATGCGACAAGCGTAAAGCTTATCAAACACGTAAAACTTTTCAAGATCATTCCTCTTTTCAAAATGGTTAAGATGTATAAACCGTATAAACGAACCGCTATTTCTCTTTTCGATAAAATCCCATTATTAACTTACAGGGAAAGAAAGGAGAACGGACACGATGAGTAACTTGGCAAGGATCTCCTTCTCATGAAATTGCACAAGTCACAAACACTACCAATGCTTATCAGTAAATTCTACAAGCAACGTCTTAACGCAAATCAGCATATCTCCTTACGAATGGTAAAGAATTAAAGTTATGACAGCAAGAGAACAAGAATTACTCAGCGTGGTGATACCTGTGTACCAGAACTGGAACACGTTCGGTGAGTGTTTGCGGTCGTTGCTTCATCAGACGTACAAAAATATGGAGCTTATTGTTGTGCACTTAGAGGGCGGAGATGAAATGAGGGGTGTGTTGGAAAATGTACACGATTCGCGGTTGCGCCTTGTTGAGCAGAAGGGAAAAAATGGCCCTGGCGGAGCGAGGAATTTGGGTATGGAGCAAGCGCGCGGGAACTGGATCGGGTTTGCGGAAGCAGATGACATCATTGAAGAAGATTTTTATGAAAAACTTATTGAGCAAGCAGGTGAGGGCGTGGATATCGTGTGGGGTGGAATCAGTCTGAATGGGGGAAAATGGGTGGAGCATACGGCTGTATGTCATTTGAGTTCTTTTGAAGAAAAATTGGAACGAGCCAAAAATGGCGCTTCTTTTGATAAGATCTTCCGCGCGGACTTGATTCGCAAGCATAACATTCGTTTTGCTGAGGGGATTCGTTGGGAAGATAATATTTTCCTGTTTCAAGCGTTTTACCACGCGAGAGAGATTGTGACTGTACCGGGGATTTACTACACGTATCGCCCTGCACCGTGGAGCGAGGAACGTCTAGTTTCTTTGCGGCGCGATGCCATTCCAGCGGCGAAGGAAATCGTTTTATGGGCAAAGGAATCCGATATCACGAAGCGTCAGAGAATCCTCATCTATCGTAAGATTATCGAGTTTATTGCTTTGCCTTTCCTGGTAGAGGTAGATTTCTACCGGCAAATGGAACAGCTCATGGGAAGACATTGGTTCATGATCAAGCCAGTCCTCAGGCAGAAGTGGAAAAAATTGAAACGGCGATTCTTCAACAAACATACTAACTAATCTATGGCAAAGAAAGCACTCATAACCGGCATTACCGGCATGGTGGGTTCCCACCTCGCCGACTTCCTTATGAAGGAGACCGATTGGGACATATACGGACTGTGCCGCTGGCGCAGCCCGCTGGACAACATTCGGCATTGGGTGGATTCCATCAATACCAGACAACGCATCCATCTCGTCTATGGCGATTTGCGCGACACCATGTCCATCGACACGGCTGTTGCCTCTATCGTCCCGGATTACGTCTTCCATCTTGCTGCGCAAAGCTATCCCAAGACGTCGTTTGATGCGCCGCTGGACACCCTTGACACAAACATTCAGGGGACGGCGCGCGTGTTGGAGGCATTGCGGAAGCACGCACCGCAAGCTGTGATTCATGTTTGCGCTTCTTCGGAAGTTTTCGGACGCGTTCGAAAAGAAAAACTTGCGGAAATGGGCGGTGTGATCAACGAGGAATGTACCTTCCACCCGGCATCTCCCTACGCCATCTCTAAAGTAGGGACGGATCTCATCGGGCGCTATTACGCGGAAGCGTACGGTATGACCGTGATGACAACGCGGATGTTTACCCATACAGGACCGCGTCGGGGCGACGTCTTTGCTGAGAGCACCTTTGCCAAGCAAATTGCCATGATTGAAGCCGGTCAACTTCCGCCCGTCGTCGAGGTGGGGAACTTGGATTCCTTACGCACCTTTGCGGATGTACGGGATGCCGTGCGCGCCTACTACATGCTTGTCACGGTGAACCCGGTTCCCGGTGAGTATTACAACATTGGCGGCGCTTATACCTGCAAGGTAGGGGAGATGCTCGACTTCCTACTCTCCCTTTCTCCCAAGAAACAAGAGATCAGCATCCATGTGGACCCGGAGCGCTTGCGTCCGATAGACGCGGACTTGCAGATTCCCGATACCTCCAAATTTGAAAAGCATACTGGTTGGAAGCCGCAAATCAGCTTTGAGCAAACCATGACGGATCTGCTCAACTACTGGCGCGAGCGCGTCAATCGCGGCGAGCAATTTTTACAGCGTTAAAAGATTCATTCAGACAAATCATGAAGGTGGTAGAAAAGGAACTCGGACAAATCGCTGAGAATTTTACCCGGCTGATTGCGCAAGCCGCCGTCATCAGGAAGATCGCCGAGATGTGGATTGAGGCTATATCCTCACACCACAAGGTCATCTTTTGTGGTAACGGCGGCTCTGCCGCTGATTCTCAACACTTGGCTGCCGAGTTGATGGGACGCTACAAAATTGACCGGGCACCCATGCCTGCTATAGCTCTCACGGTGGACACCTCTGCCCTCACTGCTATTGGCAATGATTATGGCTACAATAAAGTGTTTTCACGTCAGTTGCGAGGCATCGGTGTGAAGGGGGACGTGCTCGTCGGTATCTCCACCTCGGGGAATTCTGAAAACATCTTGGATGCTTTTGCTGTTGCGAAAGAGCTCGGTATTGGCACTGTCGCCTTCACCGGCGAAAGCGGAGGGGCAATGAAGAAACAGGCAGAGCTCTGCCTTGCCGTTCCGTCATCGGTCACCAACAACATTCAGGAGATGCATATCGCTTGTGGGCATCTCATCTGTGGGCTCGTGGAGCAACACTTCTTCGGTAATAAATAGCATGATTATCACTCGCACACCTTATCGCATCTCGTTTTTTGGCGGAGGCACTGATTACCACACATGGTATCAGGAGCATGGCGGTCGTTGCCTTTCAACAACGATCAACCACTACAACTACATCAGCTGTAGATATCTGCCGCCGTTCCATGCAAATATGAAAAACAGGATTGTTTGGCATGAGTTGGAACAGACGGAAACATTTGCAGAAATTCATCATAACGCTGTGCGAGGCGCGTTGATACACTACCGCGTGCCGCATGGAGTTGAGATCAGCAATCAGTGTGATCTGCCTGCTCGTTCCGGTTTGGGGTCGAGTTCATCCTTTTGCGCAGGGTTGATTAAAGGCATTAAGGCATTGCAAGGCGAGATGCTTTCCAAGTATGCGTTGGCCAAGGAAACCATCAACCTTGAGCGCAACGTGCTGCACGAGAATGTCGGTGTGCAGGATCAGATCGCAGCGGTGTATGGCGGACTTAATTTGATTCATATTAAAAGCAATGGCGAGTTTAAAGTCGAGCCGGTCATCATTTCTGAAGAGCGTAAGCAGTTGTTCAATGCCCACCTGCTTTTATTTTTCACAGGCATATCCCGGACCGCTTCTGAAATATGCAAGAAACAGATAGAAACGACTCAAGCGAAGACAGCTCAGCTGACGCGTATGATGGAAATGGTTCCTGAGGCATGCCAGATCTTGTCCTCTCCAAAAGCTGCTCTAAACGACTTTGGCAAAATGCTGCACGAAACGTGGATGCTGAAGCGGTCACTGACAGATCAAATCTCCAATCCATTGGTAGATGAAATATATGAAGCAGCCCGACGAAATGGCGCAATCGGAGGTAAACTTTTGGGGGCAGGTGGGGGTGGCTTTATGCTATTCTTCGCACCGCCTAGAACGCATAGCAAGATCAGAGAGGCTCTACGAAATTTGATGTACGTCCCGTTTAAATTTGATGATCAGGGATGTCAGATCATTTTGTACGCGCCGAAAATGTATTCTGATTCGAGCTACGAAAAGCAGGATTACATCCATATGCAAAAACAATCCGAAGGAATTAAATTGTAGTTATGGATGTTGTGATTTTAGCCGGAGGCTACGGCTCGCGTCTCCGTTCCGTTCTTTCGGACCGTCCGAAGCCGATGGCCGATATCGACGGAATTCCGTTTTTGGAACTTTTGTTGCGCGATGTCGCTTTCTCTGATCCCGGCAAAATCATTTTGTGCGTTTCTTACATGAAGGAGGTGATTCAGGAATATTTCGGGGATCATTTTATGGGTATCCCCGTCTTATATTCCGTGGAAAGCGAACCGCTCGGCACCGGCGGCGCTATCAAGCAGGCTTTTGACCTCTTCCATCTTGATGATGCTCTCGTCCTCAATGGCGATTCTTACGTCAAGGTCGATTACAACAACCTTCTCCTCTCCTGCAGACATGACCCCCTCGGCCTCGTACTGGTGCACGTAGATGATGCCAACCGCTACGGTCGGGTTGAGATTGCCGATGGTCGTGTTCTCTCCCTGCTTGAAAAAAGCCCCGAGCATACGCCAGGACTCGTCAACGCCGGCGTCTACAAGATCAGCAGGAGTCTTTTCTCCGCCAACCTTCCTCGCCGTTTTTCCTTCGAGAAGGACGTCCTCGAGCCCTCGGTTCGTTCGCTTCACCCGCGTTTCCTCACTGCGGAAGGCTATTTCATCGATATCGGTATCCCGGAAAGCCTTGCCTTAGCCCAACGCGAGTTGAAAGAACATGTCCTCGGTAAACCGCTTCACCCCGCTCTGTTCTTGGATCGTGACGGTGTTATCTGTGTCGATAAGCACCACGTCTACAAAATTGAAGACTGTGAATTCATCGACGGTGTTTTTGAGCTCTGTCGTATAGCAAAAGCTCAAGGCTATCTCTTGGTGGTTGTTACCAACCAGGCCGGTATCGCGAAAGGGGTCTATACGGAAACAGATTATTTTCAATTCAGAGATTACGTGCATGCCGAATTTAAAAAACAGGGCTGTTCTATTGATGCTGAGTACTTCTGCCCTTTTCATGAGAACGGTAACCCTCCCTTCCGGCGCCGTTCCTTTTTCCGCAAACCTAACCCCGGCATGATTCTCGCCGCTGCTCGCGATCTCAACATTGACCTCTCCCGCTCGATCCTCATTGGGGATAAAATTTCCGATGTGCAAGCTGCTGAAACTGCCGGACTTGCAAAACAAGTGAATGTTTCGAATGTACCACTGAGTGCTGTATGTCATTTGTTAAAAAGGCAATGCTTTTGTCGGAACACTTCTAATTAAAAATCTTCTCTGATTTAAAAGTTAGTTCTTATCAAAATTCATCATATGAAAAAAACAAAGATCTTATTGTCTGGCGTAATTGATTATGACCCCATAGGAAGACATGGATTTTCTTTTCTAAATACTCTTCGCCATGATCCCCATAATGAGATATGGCTGGACTCTGATTATATGCCGCGCTCACGCTATGTCAAAGACATTGGTGAGCCTGAGGAGCTCAATTTTACAGAGGATGCAATTGAAGAGTTTGACTTTTTAATATATTTTCATGTTTTGGGAATAGATCTCCTTGACAGGTGGTATGCTAAGGCTGCATCTAAAAAGGCCAAGATTAAGATTTGTTATCCGGTTTTTGATGGAACTGTGCCGCCATTAGAGTGGATAGATGAAATCAATGCAAACTTTGATATTTGCCTTTCTCCTTCAGAATATGTCGCGCACAACTTGAGACGGTATGGCGTAACAATTGACTGTTTTGGTTTAGAATGCTGTGTACTAATAGAACACCTTTTAAAATGTCGTGTCAAAAAGACTGAAAATTTCCGTTTCGGGTGCGTTTCTGGAAACGATGAACGGAAAAATTTAGTGTTCTTGATAGAGTGTTTTGCTGAAACGTTTTCAAAGGATGAGCATGTTGAACTATTTATCCATTCGGTCGAACGTCCCGATTTGTTGACTCCTTTCAACGAACTTGAGAATGCTGTGGAAGAGGCAGCAAAAAGAAGCAATGTCATATTACACAGGGGATTCGTTTCTCAACAGCAAATGGATGCTATTTGGGAGACGTTTAATGCTTACATCATCCCGCAAAAGAGTACGGGCTATTTTACGACTCCGCTTGAAGGACTTGCCTGTGGCGTTCCAGTAATTCTTTCCGATATACCAGTGCACCGAGAGTTGCTAAAATACGTTCGTACGGAAAGGAACCTTTTTTTTGCTTCACATCCATATTACACTCCGGAGTTCCATTTTGTATTCGATTATCGCAATATTGGAGTTTCTTTTTCATCGTCTCACGGTGCATATAAGAAGATTCTCAGAGAGGTGTATGAAAAAAGAGATACGTTGTATTCCGATAATCTTATCAGTGAGCGCAAAGAGGCAGCTAGCCTATTCTTGCCCGAAAAATTATTTTCTAAGTATAATTGGATTATACATCCCTTAAGGATTGCGCATGCTCGGTCTGTGTCACACGTTGACACAGAAGGAACTTTCTTTATGTCCGATACACTTGCAGAAAAATACGAATCTTTTGGTTTTGGCAAGAAATATAATCTAGAGGACACGTATGTTGCAACGAACTATCCGGAAGAAGCCTCACCTGTTTTTCAGGCGATTGAAAAAACAGCAGTTGCAAGTCAACGGCTGTATCTAATGAAGCGCGCGAAGAGCGTGGATACGTTCGTTAGGAGCAAATATTTTGAAAAGATTAAGCAGAAGGCCGAAAAATACCATATTAAAAAGTTTCCCTTTATCGCATATAAGTTCGCTTCATTTTGTTTTAAAGTTAAATACTTCTTTTCTTCCTTCGAAAAAAGACACTGATGAAAACGACCATCACCACAACGACCATACACGTTCCCCATCTGATAGAGGACTATATCAAGGACATCATCAAGTTCGACAGGCAAGAGCAAGTTGACTTTGTGATAACTGGGGACCGCAAGACACCGGCGTCAGCGAAGGTGTACTGCCGGGAGCTTGAAAAGAAGTACGGCATCTCTGTCCAATTTATGGACGTGGAGGACCAGGAGCGATATCTGGAGAAGTATTCCTTGTTGAAGGGGTATTTGCCGTGGAATTGTATCCAGCGGCGCCAAGTAGCTATCCTGAAAGCGTATGAGCAGGGGGCAGACATCATCGTACTCATTGACGATGACAATTACATTGCCTGCGAGGATTACGTGGGGCATCATTTGCATTTGGGGGCGGAGGTGACTATGCCGGTTGTTTCCTCACCGACCGGGTGGTACAACATCTGCGAGGATTTGGAGGAACGACAGGGACGCAAGTTTTACCCGCGCGGTTATTCCTGGAAGGATCGTATTGAGGAGGTCAAGGACTCGGAATGGAGCGAGCATAAAGTGCGAGCCGTCGTGAATGCCGGATTCTGGCTGGGGGACCCGGATATTGATGCCGTCACGCGACTAGCGGCTCCCATTGATGTCATCAGCTACAAGCGCGATCACAATTATGCGTTGGGGCAGGGGACGTACTCGCCCTTCAACTCACAGAATACAGCCATTCACCGCGACATTGTGCCGGTTTATTTCCTCGTGCCCGATATCGGACGCTTTGATGACATTTGGTCTTCCTACATTGTTGAACGTCTCGCGTGGCAGATGGGAGATTGCGTCAGTTATGGGCAACCGTTGGTGAAACAGGTGCGCAATGAGCACGATTATTGGGTGGATGCGTATTCCGAAGAGATGGGAACAAAGATGACAACGGACTTCTGTCGCTGGCTCAGGGAGATTGAATTGACCGAGCACAGTTACCTTGCGTGCGGGATCGAGCTTTTCGAAAAGCTCAAGAGGCATATCGACCGGCTTTCCAACGATGAGCTCCCGGTCAAAAATCGCGCCTACGTTAATCACGTGATCGATGGACATCGGGTGTGGTTTGAAACTATGAAAAACATGAACGAACGTAAATAGGATGTATCTCATTGTCGGAGGCAGCGGGTATTTGGGGCGGTATTGCATTAAAAACGTCCTGGAACGCACGGAGGAACGCATCGTGGCGACTTACGCGCACGGTGCTGCTCCGGTGTACACGCACCCGAGACTCGCATGGGTCAAGGTGGACGTTTGCGACAACGTGGCGTTGGATGCTCTCAATCGCGTTGTATCAGAGCCGGTAAAGTGCATCTACCTGGCTGCCTATCATCACCCCGACCGCGTGGAAGAGAACCCTGCAACGGCGTGGAGCATCAATATCATTGCCCTGGCAGAGGCGATCAATCGTCTCTGCCACCTGGGCTGTCTCTACTACGTTTCCACGGACACGGTGTACGGCGAGGGAAGTAAGGAGAGGAAGTTTACGGAGTCGGATTCGTGTGCGCCCGTCAATCTTTATGGCAGGCACAAGGCGCTGGCGGAACAGATCGTCCTTACCGCCGGATTCAATGTGGTGCGTTTCCCCTTTATCTTCGGTCCGTCCTTGGTGGAGGGACGCCCTCATTTCTTCGATCGGATCAAGGCAGATCTTGAGGCAGGCAAAACCGTGGAGATGTTTTCAGACTCCTACCGTTCCACGCTCAGCTTTGACCAGTGCGCTTTCTACCTGGTCGAGTTGATAGAAAAGTTCGGTGCATGTCCCGAGAAAATCATCAATATCGCAGCAGATGATACGATGAGTAAGTATGAGGTGGCATTATTCGTGGCAAAAAAATATGGACTGAATGCTTCCTTGATTCGCCCGGTATCCGTGAAACAAACGACGGGGATTTTCAAAGCCAAACGCGCCGCTTGTGCTGGTTTGGACAATGGTAAACTCAAGAAACTTCTTCATCTTTCAGAGATTCATTTTACGATCTAGTATGCTTATTCGCTTTCTTAAACCGGATTTTGAATTTACAGACACCCGAGGTTCGCTGACTCAGTTGGTGCATTCCGGGTGGAACCAGGTGAATTACATCACATCAGTGGCAGGTGCGATCCGTGGAGGTCATTTCCACAAGCGCAACACCGAAGCTTTCTACGTTATCACCGGAAGATTTCACCTGCTCGTGGAAAGTTCGGACCGAAAACAACGCGAAGCATATACCATGAAAGCCGGCGACTTTTTTACCATTCCTCCCCTCGTGGCGCATAGTTTCAAATTCTTGAGCGATACCATGCTCATTTCGATGTATGATCATGGCGTTGAGCTTCCCGACGGAGATAAAGATATTTTGACGGTCTGATAAACACGATAGAATATAAACATTCATAGGAGGCCAAATATATGAAACTCAAAGGCATCAATAAAATATATTACAAACTTTGGAAGCATTTTGGAAAGAAAATAGGAAGAATCCCAGTTCCCTCGTTAGAAAAAACAATTTTTGATGAAATAATTATGCTGCGTAAATATCTTGTATTAAGAGATATTTGTCCCGAAATTATCCATGCAATAGCACCGAAAATTCCTTTTCCGGATAATGAAATAGCGGAGGGGGAATTTTTAAAATATTTCAGATATCTGGATAAGTCGAAATCTCCCTCGGCTTACGAATTTCTTTGGCATTGGCTTCCGGATGTTGCGGTTGATGTTAATAGTGCCGCGGCGGTATATCAATCAGATTTTTCTTTGGCTGAATATAAGAAGAATATTGATCGTTATGCGGGGGAAGACATTCCCGCATGCATAAAAAATAATATAGGATATTTGTGGAAGATGTTATTTAGCGGAGACCCTTTGGAAGACGGAGAAAGATTTTGTTCAACCATCATTCATTCCAAAAATTTTGAAAACTACCCTCCTATTGGTTACGTGCTTTTGTGCAACTTTTTCCTATATAAAAATCAGTTTGAGGGAGCCCAGAAAGCTTTTGATATGTATGTGAAAAAAACGGGAGGTGGAGGGCTTGAGGGATGGTGGGCCGTAGCAGATTTTGCTTATAAGAACGGCAGAAAGGAATATGCGCAACAAAGCGCAGTGTTCAATGAAATCATCAGAACTACTAAAGAGAATTTATTCTCTCAAAAAATTAATGGCAGGAGCGTTGCTTTAATCGGTAACGGTCCGCAAGAAATCGGACAAAACAAAAAAGAGGAAATTGACGCGCACGACGTTGTCATTCGCATGAACGCTTATGAACTGACTCCATCTTACGTTAAAGATTATGGAGAAAAATGTAATATTTGGTATCAGTATACAGGGCTTGCTGATTCGGAATGGGAGAGGGAAAAGGGACATCCCGATTTTTATTTTATAGGGAATTCTCCCTATTCCATTGATTATCCTAAGCATTTTATCGAAAGGTACACTCATGCACTAAACAAAGGGATAAAAATTCAAACAGTCGAATTATCTGATCTTGCACAGATATATAAGAGAACGAAAATACATAGTATTTCAGGTGGTTTGCTCATGATATATTTGGTTAAGAAAGCAAATTCTAGGTTTTTCGCAGATGATTGTTTCGGCTTTTCTTTTAAGGAAAATAAAGAAGAGCTACCATGGTTACATGTAGACGGCGGTGGAGAATTTATGCCGTTTCATAGTCTCGAAATGGAGCGTCTTGTGATATGGGATATCCTGTCTAGAGAAAGATTATAAAATGAAGTTTCTAATTTGAGAAAATGAAAATCAAGGCTCTCATTCCGGTACGCTCCGGTTCCGTACGGGTCAAGAATAAGAATATCGCCCCATTTGCGGGCAGTTCTTTGCTGGAGATAAAAATCAGGCAAATGCTGCGCATTCCTGAGCTGGACGGCGTAGTCGTCAATTCCAATTCAGAGGAAATGCTGCAGATGGCGCAGAGACTCGGTGCGGAAACCGTCAAGCGCGACGAATACTTTGCAACGAGCGAAGTTTCTCCCAACGAATTGTATGAGAATATGGCCCAAAATATGGAGGCAGACGTAGTAGTTTACGTTCATTGCACAGCTCCACTAGTTGAAGATAAGACGTATTCTTTAGCAATCCAGAAATTTCTAGCTTTACGTGAGTACGATTCTCTTGTGAGCGTTTCTCCCCTGAAAGAATTTTTGTGGATTGACGGGAAAGCTGCCAACTATGACCGTAATCATAAGCCCCGCTCGCAGGATTTGCCGGAAAACTTTGTGTTGCTCAACCATGTCGTGCATATTTTGCCTCGTGAAACGATGAGGCAATGCAAGGACATCATTGGGGAAAGACCGTACTTTTTCCCTATTAGCCAGAGAGAATCTATGGACATTGATACGCCTACAGATTTTGCAATCGCTGAGTATATGTATAATAAACTAATTATCAATAACAAACGGGGGGGGTAAGCAATAGTAGCTATTTTGCATCCTCCTTAGTCAACGTTTTAGCCGCGTAAGGAGGATAAAAATGAAGATTTTAGCAGTTATTCCGGCTCGTTATCAATCATCTCGTTTCCCAGGTAAGCCATTAGCCGATATATGCGGAAAACCAATGATATGGTGGGTCTATCAGCAAGCAAAAAAGGTTCCAGAATTCACGGGAGTTTACGTTGCAACAGAGAATACCCAAATTGAAGAAGTTTGTAGGGAACTAGGTATGAATGCAATTTTAACAGCAGACACTCATCCCACGGGTACGGATAGGATTGGAGAGGTGGCGAAAAAAATAAAGGCGGATTTGTACGTCAATATACAAGGTGACGAGCCAATGATTGAGCCGGAAGTTATACGACAAGCCGTCCTGCCATTTTTTGATAATCCGCATTTGCAGGTTTCTAATTTAATGACCAAAATCCAGGATCCGATAGATGCCATTAACTTTACCGTTCCGAAGGTTATCACAAACCGTGACAACATTGGGATATATCTTACCCGATCGCCTGCCCCCTACCCCAAGGGCAGCCTTGAGTATAGTTATTATAAACAAGTCTGCGTATATGGATTTAAGCCGGAAGCTCTACACTTTTTCTGTACGCAGCCTCGAGGAAAGATGGAACAGATTGAAGACATAGAAATCCTGCGCTTTATTGAAGCGGGATACAAGGTTCAATATGTTGAGGTGTCTTCGAAAACGGTTGCTGTCGATACGCCCAAAGATTTGGAGAAGGTAAACAGATTAGTAAGCGACATCATATGAACATCAAAGTACTAGATTGCACCCTGAGAGACGGGGGCTATATTAACGATTGGAATTTTGGTTACGAGCCTATTAAGGGCATTGTCAAAAATCTGGTTCAAAGCGGCGTGGATTACGTTGAGTTGGGTTTCTTAAAGCATTGTCAGTATGATGTTCATAAGACCTTATTTAACAGGGTAAGTGAATTGTCTCCTTTCGTGATTTCGCAGACGATGACCCAGTTTTTAGGAATGATCACGTATGGTCAATATGATGCGACGGAGATTCCCGAGAGAGAAGAGGGGATGATCGACGGGGTACGTGTTATTTTCAAACCAGGGCAATACAAGGGGGCTTTGGAGTTTTGTAAAAAGGTAAACGACAAAGGGTTCAAAATATTTGTGAATCCAATGCACACCTACGCCTACTCCGACAAGGAATTGCTCTATATCGTTGATTGCGTCAATGAGATGAAGGCCCATGGCCTATCGATTGTTGACACCCTAGGGCTCATGAGCGTGAA
>CANRNS010000042.1 GCA_947632055.1 uncultured Akkermansia sp. | reverse complement strand
GCCACTATTTTACCCCTCTCTTCTCATGACTTCAACTTTTTCTGTCATCTGTTGCATTTAATCTTGCAATCCACAGAAAAAAGAAAATGATAGTTTTAAGAAGCTTGACAAGAGAGAGTGAGGTGGGTAGGATGGGCGGCGTGAGCGATGATGTCATGAAGAGTACGCCGCTGTGTGAGAAACACAAGGCTCTCGGAGCAAAGATGGTGCCCTTTGCAGGGTGGTTGATGCCGGTGCAGTACGCGGGGATTTTGGAAGAACATCACACGGTGCGCCACGCGTGCGGCGTATTTGATATATCGCACATGGGTCAATTTCATGCGCACGGGGAAGGGACGACCACGTGGCTGAACGGGATGTTCACGAACAACTTGGAGAAGTTGATTGATGGGGTGGGGCAGTATTCGATGATGCTCAATGAGCGCGGCGGCGTGATTGACGATTTGATTATCTACCGGCTCGGGGAGGATGATTACTTCATTGTGGTGAATGCCTCGATGATTGACGAGGATTACGCTTGGCTCATGGCGCACAAACCAGAGGGTCCTCAGTTGGAAAATCTGAGTGCCGAGTACGTGGGGTTGGCCGTGCAAGGACCGATGTGCGAGGAGGTTTTCTCGAAAATGTGTCCGGGGGAAGTCTTGCCGGAACACAATGGGATCCGACAATTTACGGTGGATGGCGACACGTTGGTTGTGTGCCGCACCGGCTACACGGGGGAAAATGGGTTTGAGATGTTCTGCCCGGCGGAACGAGGCGTCAAATGGTTTGAAAAAGTGATTGCGTGTGGTGCGAAACCTTGCGGGCTCGGCGCGAGAGATAGTCTGAGACTTGAAATGTGCTATTCTCTGAATGGTTCTGATTTGTCGCCCGAGAAAACGCCGCTGGAGGCCGGACTTTCTTGGTGCTGTGACCTGAGCAAGGATTTTATCGGCGTGGAAGTGTTGCGTGAGCAGAAAGCAGCTGGACGTCCCACAGCGCTGGTGGCCATTGAATACACGGAAAAGGGGGCGCCGCCGCGGCACGGGTATGAGGTGCAGCTGCGGGACGGCACGCCGCTGGGCAAGCTGAGCAGCGGGGTACTCTCCCCAACGTTGGGCAAGGGGATAGCCATGGCGTACGTGCCAGCGCAGCAGGGTAAGGTTGGCGCCGAAGTACAAGTCGTTGTCCGTGGAAAAACCATACCCGCCGTTATCGTGAAAAAACCTTTCTTAAAAAAATAATCATCCCGAACCTCAACTATTCAATCAGTCATGAGCACAATACCCCCAGACTTCAAGTATTCTTCTGAACACGAGTGGATCAGCCCCGCCGCTGACGGCGTTGTAACGTTAGGCATCACCGACTTTGCCCAGTCTGAATTGGGTGACGTTGTGTATGTGGATCTCCCGGAGGTGGGCAACACGTACGCTGCCGGCGATGCCATCGGCGCCGTTGAATCTGTGAAAGCGGCCTCCGATGTCTACACCCCTGTGTCCGGCGAGGTGGTTGAGGTGAATGAAGAGCTGGGCAATGAACCGGGGACGGTCAACAAGGATGCCTTTGGAGCCGGCTGGATCTGCAAGATCAAACTGAGCGCCCCGGACGAAGTGGACGGGCTCATGGATGCAGCAGCTTACAGCGAGTTTTGTAAATAAGGAATGCCGCTTTTTCTCGCAGGGCGTAGGAGTTCACCACGGAGAAGCTCCTGCGCCCGGCTTTTTATCACTTTCCCTGAAAACACTTTTTACCTATGATGACAGCACAGACTCCCTTTGAACCACGCCACATCGGCCCCAGCGAGACCGAGATCAAAGAAATGCTTGCCGAAATTGGCTTCGACAGCCTCGATGCCATGACAGACGCCATCGTGCCGGCAGATATACGACTCAAGCAACTGCCGGATTTGCCGGCTCCATTGGCCGAGCAGGAAGCCCTGAGTCAGCTCAAGCATATGCTCTCCGCCAACAAGCCTGCCAAAAGTCTGATTGGTCAGGGATATTACGGCGCCTACATGCCTGCCGTAATCCAGCGCAACGTCTATGAAAATCCGGGGTGGTACACGGCATACACTCCCTACCAACCTGAGATTGCTCAAGGCCGACTCGAGATGCTCATGAATTTCCAGACGATGATAGCCGGGTTGACGGGTCTTCCCGTGGCGAATGCATCAATGCTCGATGAGGGAACGGCGGCGGCAGAAGCCGTGCACCTATGCATGAGCAGCATAGCAAAGAGCGATACCTTCTTTGTGGCGGATTCCTGTTTTCCGCAGACGATTGAGGTGATCCGCACGCGCTGCGAGACCACGGGTGTAAAGCTGATCGTGGGGAACTGGAGGGAATTTGACCCAGCGAGCGAACCGGGGTTAGCGGGCGTGCTGGTGCAGTACCCGGACGACCTGGGACGCGTGGAGGACTACGCCGCCTTTTTTGAGAAGTGTCATGCGAACAGGGTTCTCTGCTGCGTTGCGGCGGATTTGCTGGCGCTCACGCGCTTGCGCGAGCCGGGCTCATTCGGTGCGGACGTCTGTATCGGCACGACTCAACGTATCGGCATCCCGATGGGCTACGGCGGCCCGGCGGCGGCGTACATGGCCTGCACCGATGCGCTGAAACGAAAATTGCCCGGACGCTTTATCGGCCTTTCCGTGGATCGCGACGGCAAACCGGCTTACCGCCTTGCGCTACAAACGCGTGAACAGCACATCCGCCGCGAAAAAGCCACTTCCAATATCTGCACGGCTCAGGTGCTGACGGCTTTGCTCAGCACTTTCTGCGCCATGTACCACGGACCGGAGGGTCTCTCCCACATCGCCGCCACGGTGCAACGGCTTGCAGCCGCTTTTGCTGAAAGCATGCGTGCTGCGGAGGGAGTAGAGGTCGTCCCCGGGCGCATTTTCGATACCGTAGCTCTTCGCGCGGGAGGGCGGGCAAATGCGCTCGTTTCGGCCGCGCTCAAGGCGGGTTACAATATCCGTCGCGTGGATACCGACACGGTGAGCGTGTCTTTCGATGAAACGTGTACAGATACTGATTTGACGGCTCTTTGCAAGGCTTTTGGAGTGAGCCCTGCGGCGGTGAAGGACGCTCCGCCGAGTGAGAGAACATCACCGTTCTGCACGGAAAAATGCTTCAATACATTCCACTCTGAGACGGAGATGATGCGCTACATTCACCGACTGGAGATGCGCGATCTGGCTCTCAACGAAGCGATGATTCCGTTGGGGTCCTGCACGATGAAAGCGAATTGCGCCGCCACGATGATGCCGATCACATGGGATGAAGTGACACAGCTGCACCCCTTCGCACCAGACGATCAGTGCGAGGGTATGCGCGCCATGCTGCTGCAGCTGGAGGAATGGCTGGCCAAAATCACGGGCTTCGCGGCGGTGTGCTTGCAGCCGAACTCCGGTGCTGCGGGTGAGTACGCCGGGTTGCTCACCATTCACCGCTACCAGGTGGCGCAGGGTGAGGGTCACCGCCATGTGTGCCTCATTCCCACCTCCGCGCACGGCACCAACCCCGCCTCCTCCGCCATGGCAGGATTTACCGTGGTGCCGGTGAAATGCGATGACATGGGCAATATCGACATCGACGACCTGCGACGTCTCGCTGAAGAACACCGCGAGCATTTGGCCGCGCTCATGGTCACGTACCCCTCCACCCACGGGGTGTACGAGGCGGGAATTGCCGAGATATGCAACATTGTGCATGCTAACGGCGGGCAAGTTTACATGGACGGCGCCAACATGAACGCTCAGTGCGGGCTTACAAACCCCGGCACAATCGGAGCAGACATCTGCCACCTCAACCTGCACAAGACTTTTGGCATGCCGCATGGAGGCGGCGGTCCCGGCGTGGGCCCCATCTGCTGCGCGCAGCACCTCGCTCCCTACCTGCCCGGGCATTTGCACGATGGCCGCGAGCGCACGCAGGGTGCGGTTTCCTCAGCTGAGTTCGGTTCGGCGGCGGTGGATCCCATCACGTGGATGTACATCGCAATGATGGGCAGCGAAGGGCTGAAACACGCCTCGCAGGTTGCTATCCTGAACGCAAACTACGTAGCGCACAAGCTGGCGAACTACTTCCCCACGCTCTATGCCGGGAAGAACGGCCTGGTCGCGCACGAGTGCATCTTGGACACTCGCCCGATGATTCACAAGAGCGGTCTCACCATCGATGACATGGCCAAGCGTCTCATGGATTACGGCTTCCACGCGCCAACGATGAGCTTCCCGGTGCATGACACTCTGATGGTGGAACCCACGGAGTCGGAGAGCAAGGTGGAGCTGGATCGCTTTATCGAGGCAATGATTCACATCCACGCCGAGATGACGGCTGTGGCGGATGGTTTGGTGCCCGCGAGCGATAATGTGCTGGACAACGCTCCACACACCGCGCAAGAAGTCTGCGCTGACAAATGGGCGCACGCGTACTCACGCGCCGCCGCCGCTTTCCCTGTTCCCAGCCTGCGTTTGCACAAGTTCTGGCCCAGCTGCTCTCGCGTGGACAACACATACGGAGACCGCAACTTCTGCTGCACCTGCGACACGCTCGCCTTCAGCGATGGGGAGGCATAAAAACACGTCTCATTTACATATTTACGACTTCGATTTGGAAAGTTCACGCGCTTACGGCACGGGGATTCGTAGGGTTGTGTACGGGCGTAGTTACGAAGCAACGGGAAAACTGCCGACGGCTGCATTAGAACATATGTGCCCGCCAAAACGTCAACGCAGAGAGGAAAGAGAGGAAGAAGTTATACGCCTTTGGTAAAAAATGCATACGGCCACTATGAGAAGAGCAGTGAGACCCAAACTGACAGGATAGACTGCCATGATACAGGAGAAGGTGGAGTAGATGGGAAAGACGACGTAAACCCAGAAGAAACGCGTGCCGCAGACGCAACCGAGGACGCATAAAGCCGGAGCAAGACTGAGACCGAAGCCTCGCAGGTAGCCGGTGAAGGCTTCAATGAAGACCGAGAAAATGTGCGCGATCAGAATGTAGCGCAAGCGGATCATGCCGATGCCGATAACCTCCTGATCCGGATTGAAGAGAGCGAGCAGTTCCTCCCCGTAGGAGAGCATAAACCACGAAGCGGCGCCAAGAAGAACCCCGCTGAAGGCGATCGATGTCCAAAGCGTGCGGTAGCAGCGTCGGAATTGATTTGCACCGTAATTTTGTCCCACGATGGTCGTGCAGGCCTGCCCGAAAGAACTTGTGATGCAGTAAGTGAACACTTCCAAATTGTACGCTGCGGCAGAGGCTGCCATGACGACAGTGTTAAGCGAATTGATGGCGAACTGCACGCAGATATTGGAAACGGAAAACACCATACCCTGCACACCGGCTGGAATGCCAATACGCAAGATTTCATGCAAGCTGGCAGGGTCAATATGCAGGTGACGCCACTCGAGCTTCACATAGCCTTTTCCTCGGCAAAGCAAAAAACCAAGAATAGAAGCGCTGGCAGCATTAGACGTCACCGTGGCAATGGCCACTCCATCCACTGAGCGTTCCAGAATCAACACAAAAAATAAGTTGAGCAATACATTCAACACCCCGGAGCATGCAAGTACGATAAGCGGCGTTCGAGTGTCGCCCATGCTGCGAAAAATAGCTTCTTCAAAGTTGTAAAGCAGGATAATTGGGAGACCGCAGAGGTAAATGCGCAAGTAGAGTTCTGCCGGCTCCAAGACATCCGTCGGCACTTGCATCACATCCAAGAGCGGTTCCACGATTAGCTGTCCCAGCAGGGCCATTCCCATGCCGCCTAGTACACCCAATACCACCCCGGTGTGCGCTGCCTTGCGAATTCCATCGCGATTCTGGCGACCGATGCATTGAGCAATAAGAACCGTAGCTCCGAGAGCCGTGCCCACAAAAAAGCACACCAGAAGGTTAATGATCGGAGTGTTGCTGCCTACGGCCGCCATGGCTGCTTGGGCCTGTTCAGCGCCTTTTACAAAACGTCCCACGACAGCGACATCCGCTGCATTGAAGAGCTGCTGCAACACGGCAGACGCTGCAAGAGGAAGCGCCAGTACAAGCAGTTTGTTCCAGATGTGCCCGTGCAGTAGATCTGGCATACGGCGCGCGCCGGAAAGGCTGGCATTGTCAACGCCGGGAGCAACCTGTTCTCTCGCGGGCATGGCTGTCCGTACCTCCTTCCCTCGCTCGTCGTGCTGGAAAGTCACTTATCATGAGCCGCGCCGCATTATAGCGACGAATGCGCCGTTGTCAAGGGAAGGACGCAGAGCAAACGCATGGGGGGATGCGTTTGCCTATTTAAGGATTACGATTTACAATATTGATAACGTATGTGTTACGAATTTCTGAATCATAAATATAGGCGGGGAATCTTATTTCTAAATGCGGTGGATCTGATGGTGAAAATTACTTGCTAGATCGTTAGAAAAGTGATAGCCTGAGCTTGGGGAGGCATACCATGAGGCTGAGCAAAAATAGCGTAACGAGGGCACAGCGAGCGATCGTCAGTATCATCGCATGCACAATGTCCGTGGTTGAAGCAACAACAGGCGGAGAGGAAAACCAGGCGCAGCGCTACAAGCCGCTTCATTGCAGCAATGGCATTTATTCACTGAGCGAAGCTGCGAAAGTCGGACAGGCAAAGTTGGTGCAACGGAGACTTCGCGAGGGCTACCCGGTGAACCTGCGCAATGAGATGGGAATGACGCCACTGCACCTGGCCGTTCAGGCGGGCCACAAGGCGGTGGTGCAGCTCTTGCTCAGCCGGGGCGCGGATGCCATGGCCCGCGATCGACAACAGCGTACGCCTCTTGATCTGGCACAGGATGAGGGAATTCGGACGAGTCTTCGAGCTGCCTGCGCTGCGCGTGAAAAAGAGCTGGCCCTCATTGATCAAGTCAAACAGGGAGACACAACCTCGTTGCGTACGGCACTCCAGAAGGGGCTGGATCCCAATGTGACCGCCGCCGATGGGCAGACGCCTATCCTGATTGTGGCCACAGAAGCGAACAACTTGGAAGCGGTGAAAATATTGCTGCGGGCGGGAGCCGCACCAGATCGTACGGCGGCCGATGGCAAAACCGCTCTGCATGTGGCCGCAGACAGGGGCGCGACCGAGATTGCACTTGCACTGCTCCAACAAGGCGGGGCGGACCCATGGGCGCAAGCCGGGAATGGGGCGACTGCGCTGCATGAGGCTGTGTGGTTCAACCGGTTGGACACCTTGCGCGCGTTGTTGCCCTACTACAAGAAAGCGAATTACAGTCCGTGCGGCGGTTGGGTGGGCACCCCGGCCGAAATGGCTATAGGCACAGGACGCGCGGAGATGCTGCAAGCAATGATAAAGGCGGGGATGCAGGTGGACCATTCCTGCTTCAGGGAGCCGCTGCTCATTGCGGCCGCTAAGAAGGGAAACCCGGCAATCGTCAAAATACTGCTGCAAGCTGGCGCGCGAAAAGATGTAAAGGACAGCCAAGGTAAAACAGCCGCAGATTATGCAAGCAATGAGTTGCTCCAATTCTTAAGATAAACCCTAAACTCCCTCGTCACCTCCATGCGACACATCGCCATCATTTTAGGGCTTCTACTGTCGGCCTCGTTATGGGCAGAACAGAGCGAAGACGTGCCCCGGTATACGGATTATACCGATATCAATCAAGGCCCTCCTGAGCAGAAGTACCGCGACCGTACTTTCCGCGCTTACCTGAGCAAGGACGCGTTCTGCCGACGCATGAAAACGAGAGCCTATTCCTCCTTTGAAAACCCGACAGGTATATTTTTCAGCCCCGGAGAAGAGGTCACCATCACTCTGAGCGGCAGCCAAGGAGCACCCGTTACTCTCATCGTTCACGACTTTGAGAGAGGCGGCACACACGATGAATACCGGCTGAAGGAGGGGGAAAATACTCTGCGTATCAAAAACCGCGGCTTGGGATACATGGATTACCGCTCCGATGCGCCGGAAAGCGCGCCGCCAGTCAAGGTGAGCATTCACGGAGGGCAGATTAACGGTGTCTTTACGCCTCAGGACGATCACGCTACATGGAAACACCTGCTGCGGGACGCCAAATGCAACATCCTCGATCTGCTTGGGGAGCGCTGCCAGCTCACGTACGATGTGGAATCACTGCGCAAATACTGTCCGGAGAAAGGGCCGGAGCTTCTTGCGCTCTACGATCGAATCATCGAGATGGAGCAAAACGATGTGCTGGGTTGGAAATATGATGGAAGTCACCCTGGGAACCATATTCACGGACGTGTGCAGTGGAGTGGTTTTATGCATGCGGATGGGTATGGGGCGGCTTTCCACTACCAGACGATGAGTGGCTTGGCCAACCCGGATGAATTGCGTAAAAGCGCCTGGGGAGTGGCGCATGAGTTCGGGCACGTGAACCAGACATGCCCCGGAATGAAATGGGGCGGCACCACGGAAGTCACCAACAACATTTGTTCCGCCTGTGTCAACTACCACCTCAATCCCTCGGAAACCCGCCTCGAACATGAATTCAGCGGCAACGCCGATAAAACATACATGCGCGGCGGTCGGTTTGACTGCTTCATACACAGCGCCGTAGTAGAACACCAGGTGTGGCAATTCCAAGCGGGGGCAGATCATGGATTGTACAAGCCGCTGGGTCGGCAGGAAGGCGGCGATCCCTTTGTAGCGGTCATCCCATTCTGGCAACTCTACCTGTACAACACGCAGGCGCGGGGCAATGAGCAGTTCTTACCCGCTATCTATCACAATGTACGTACGACCGATGAAAGCAAGATGACCAACGGTGAATTGCGTATGCTCTTTCTCAAACGAGCGTGCGATGCGGCGAAACTCAACTTCTCGCGCTACTTCCTGCAAGTAGGAATGGCGGCACCACTCGATCGCGAAATAGACGACTATGGCATATCTTTTATCACCGTGACCGAAAACATGGTGCAGGAAGCATTGGACTATGCCGCTCGTTACCCAGAGCCGGATTCAAGCGTCATTTGTTACATCTCGGCCAATAATGTGGACATTTTCCGCAAAAAATTGCCAGTTGAGAAATCTCCGAACGCTCCGAATATCCAACTGCCTGTCCAACAAGTAGACATCCCGTCCGATGCGTGGAAAAATGCCGTGGCATTTGAGGCTTACAACGGCGATCGCTTGTTGCGCGTCTCCATTCGCGGTCTCAATCACAAGGACAACGAGACCACCACGGTCATTTGTCCACCGGAAACAGATACCCTGAAAGCCGTGCAGTGGGACGGCAAGCGCATCATTATCGCCCAACTTTCCAATGACCCGGAAGTTCGCCGTAAATGGGAAAAGGGCGTAAAACTGAGTCGCCTCTTCCGCGCCATACACAGCAAAAACGGCAAAGATTTGAAAGAGCAACTGTCCGGCGTCGATGTCAATGCGCTGGTGGGCGAAAACGGAAACACCCTGCTGGAGGAGGCTATTGTGCAGCAAAATCTCACCGCCGTAAAAACTCTGCTGGCTACTGGAGCAAAACTAAATACTTTGCATCGGGCGGATGGCAAGACTCTGCTGCACATAGCGGCGGGGTACGACAGTGCAGAAATCGTGAAAGCTCTGCTGAAAGCGGGTGCAAACCCGATGGCGCAAGCCAGCAATGGCGCCTACCCGATTCACGAGGCTGTGTGGTACGAAAAGACGGGCCCGCTGCATGTGCTGCTACCGTACTATCGCGACGTGAACTACAGCCCGGATGGCTGGGGCAACGGCTATCCGGTGACCATGGCGCTCTCCCGAAAAAATCCAAAGTTGCTGGAGGAGATACTCAAGGCGGGGCTGAATGTGAATGACAAGCGTTTTGCGAAAGAACCGCTGCTCACCATGGCAGTCAAGAACAATCGTGAAGACCTGGTGAAGTTGCTGCTCAAGGCTAAAGCCCGCAAAGGGGCTGTGGATGCGCACGGGGAAAAGGCTCTTCACTACGCCAAAGGAAGCATTCGCGACCTGCTCAAGTAAGCGAATGTCAGCCGCGCGGGGAGCGATGGATGAGCGAATAGGCAAAGTCGCGCATACGGGCAAAGAGAGCGTAGAGACCCGGCGTGAGGAAAATGCCGAAGAGCGTGGCAAGCATCATGCCGCAGAAGGTCGTGATGCCTATTTCCTGACGGCTGGCAGCGCCTGACCCGGTGGCGACAACCATGGGCAGCACGCCGAAGATGAAGGAAATAGCCGTCATGAGCACAGCGCGGAAACGGAGACCGGCGCCATTCATCGCAGCCTGTTTAATGGGGGTGTGATTCTGCTCGTGGTCTTCCTTGCTGAATTCGACCATGAGGATGGCGTTTTTAGCAGACAGGCCAATGAGCATCAAAATACCCAACTGGACATAAATGGAGAGGGACAGCCCGAAAAGATGCACACCCATGAGCGCGCCAAGCGTGGCCACACTCACCGTGAGCATCACCGGCACCGGGGTGGTCCAGCTTTCGTATTGCCCCACTAGGAAAAGATACGCAAAAAGGATGGCCAGGGCGACCAAGGTGCCGATTTTGCCCGTATTTTGACGTTCCTGGAATGAGAGGTCCTTCCATGAAACCATCCACTGGCGATTGTTGCCAGCCTGGCGTTCCTCTTGGTTGATTTGCTTGAGCGTGTCTTCGATGAGTTGCATGACCTCGCCGGAGCTGACGCCGGGGGCGGGCATCACTGTGATGTCCGCACTCATGTACTGATTGAAGCGAGCGTACTGGGCCGGCCCCATGGCGTAAGAAAGAGAACACACCGCGGAGAGCGGCACCATGAGCCCTTTCTCGTTGCGAACCATTTGATTCAGGATATCATCCGGTGTGCGGCGGTCGTGCGTGGCTCCCTGCACCATCACTTTAAAATTGAAGCCATTGAGAGTAAAATCATTCACGTAAGAGGAAGCCATCACGCTCTGCAACGTGTTGAAAATTGTGTTCACCGGGATGCCGAGCGACTGGGCCTTATCGCGGTTGATTTCGAGGCGAATCTGAGGGTTTTCGGCATTGTACTCGCTGCGGGCGAGCGAAACTTTATCGGGTTGCACCTGCAAACGCTGCTGAATTTCCTTGACCATATTGCCCATATCCAGCGTGGTAGCTTCGCCTGACACCTGCAGAACCATGGAAACGCCGCCGGTGATACCCAACCCCATGATAGCGGGGGGGGTGACCGCCATAATGGAGGCCTCCGGGATATCAGCGCAGGCTGCATTCACTTGCTGAGCGATAGCGGATGCATGCAGGTCGGGAGTCGTGCGTTCATTCCAATTCTTGAGCTGGATAATCATCATGGCGCTGCTTTCGCCTGAGCCCGTCGTGAAACTATAACCACTCTGAGCGGTGACAGCGCGAATGCCGGGAATCTTGCTCACGCGTTCCTCAAGCTGTCGCAGCACCTTGTCCGTACGCTGTTTGGCCGTGGCGGTTCCTTCCATCGTAATCATCACAAAGAGAGCGCCCTTATCCTCCGTGGGTACAAACGAATTTTTGATCATTCCCGGAGCCAGGAAATCCGCGAAATGCAGTCCACCGGCATTAGGGGCAGCGCCTTTCATCACGGGCGCTTTTTGCTGCTGATCGCCATGCACAAGATTTTGCCAACAAGTCGGAGAACCATTGAAATACACATAGTTAGCTCCTAGAACGCCCAGAAGAACAAGCACCGTGAGCCACGCATTGCGCACCAGAATCCCCGCACCAAAAAGATAGATGCGTTTCCCGAGCTCCAAGAATTTATTGAAAGGCCAGAACAGCAACGTGAAAAAGCGATTTTCCTTGGACCCGGCTGGTTTCAGAATGAGCGAGCAAAGCGCCGGGGAAAGCGTGAGGGCATTGAAGGTCGAGATGCAGAGCGCCACGCACATTGTCACAGAAAACTGAGTGTAGATTACTCCTACCATACCGCCGTAAAACGCAATGGGCACATAGACTGCCAGCGTCACCAGCGTGGTGGCGATGATGGCGCCGGTGATCTGGCGCATACTCTTGAGGGTAGCCTCTTTGGGTGATAGCTTTTCTTCCTGGATAAGGCGCATCACGTTTTCTACAACCACAATGGCATCGTCCACAAGCGAGCCAATCACCAAAATCAGTCCGAACATGGTCAGCACATTGATGCTGTAGCCCAGCGCATACATAATCATGAACGCGCCCAGCAGGGAAATCGGGATAGCCAGCGCAGGAATGAGCGTTGCCCGCCAGTCTTGCAGGAAAAGGTAGGTCACCGCCACCACCAGAACGAGGGCCAATACCAGCGTGAACACAATCTCCTCCATTGTAGCGCTGATAGCCTCTGTGGGGTCGTAACCCATCGTCCACTCCATGCCATCGGGCATATTGGGCTGAATCTGGCGCATCATGGCTTGCACAGCCTCCACTGTGGCCAAGGCGTTGGCCTCGTTGTTGCGGTGGATAATCATACCCACGGCATCTTTGCCATTGAGGCGACTGTAGCCGGAATTGCGCTCAGCGCCCAGTTCAATGACGGCGATATCTTTCAGCTTGGTCACATGACCATCTTCGCCGCGCTTCACGATGATGTCGCCGAACTGCTCCGCTGTGCGCAGGCGGCCGGTGGCAGTCACCTTGAATGTAGCGTAAGACTGTTCATCTTCGGCGCCTACTGAACCGGCAGCGGCCTGAATATTCTGGGAAGAGATGGCGTCGTTGACATCCTGCGGGGTGATGTTGAGTGCGCTCATGCGGGTGCTGTTCATCCACACGCGCATAGCGTAATTGCGGGAGGGGATAATATCCACTTCCGACACGCCATCCACTTGGCCGATGCGGTCGCGTACATTCATGCGCACCCAGTTGGCGAGCTCCAGCACGCTCATCTTGTTTTCATCGCACATGAAGTTAATGAAGCAGAGCATATCGCCGGAGCGTTTGTGGATATTGTAGCCGGTTTGCTTGATTTCGGCGGGCAACTTGGATTCCACCTGCTTGATGGCGTTTGACACATTCACAAAAGCCATATCATCATTGGTGCCGGTCTCAAAGATGAGCGTAAGCATGTAGGTGCCGTTGTTGGCGCAGGTGGAGTAGAAGTAAAGCAGGTTCTCCATGCCGATGAGTTGCTCCTCCACCGGAGCAGCAACCACCTCTGCAAGTTCTTCGGCGCTGGCGCCACTGTACGTCATGCGCACGCTGATGGTGGGCGGCGAGACTTCCGGGTACTCCGCGACAGGCATCTTGGTGAGGCAGAGCAGGCCGCCCAGCATCATGAGAATCGAGATGACAAAGGCGAGTTTCGGACGATGGACAAACAGATCGGAAAACATAGTCGATTTTTTAGGGAAAAGGGTTCTTATTGCTCAATAGTCACAGGTGTTCCGTCTTCCAGTGCGGCCAAATTGGTGGTAATGACCTGGTCGCCCGCGCACACGCCGCTATAGACCGGGGTAAGTCCATCATCCGCGGCAGTGCCGCAGTGGATGCGCGTGAGCTTGGCGCGACCATTGTGCAGCACAAAGGTGTAGTGACCACGGGTGTCGGTAAGAACAGAACCGGTGGGGATGGCAGGCACAGGTTTATCGCTACTGCGACCAACGCGAATCGTCACAACGCCTCCCGGTTGAAGGAGGTGCTCCTTATTTTCAAAAACGCCCCAGATGTTGATGGTGTCGGTAGCAGCCTGCACCAAATTATCGCAGAAGGCAACGCGCCCCTTTTCCGGCAATACTTTGCCGGTGGCAGTCACCAGCGAAATATCCGCATCTTCCACCAGCTTATCCACCGTGCCGAAATGGGAGAGAATTGCGCTTTCACTCAACGGAAAACGCACGTAAATGGGACTGAGCTGCATCAATGTGGCCAATGGCGACTTCATATCAGCTATGTAATTGCCCTTAGAAAAGTTGACGCGTCCAATACGGCCATCCATCCAAGCCCGCACTGTACAGCGCGAAAGGTTGTCTTTGGCAATGGTGAGAGCAGCATCGGCGCCAGATCGAAGAGCCTCCAGCTCGTTGAGGGCGGCCTGCGCGCTTTCCACCTCATTGCGACTTGTGGCATTGCGACTGGCAAGCTCTTTCTGACGCGTCAGCTTTGTTTTCGCATCGGCAATGCGTACATCAAGTACATCAATGGCAGACTGCTGCGCATCCACCGCGGCTTGGTAGCGAGTGGGATCAATGGAGAACAAAACATCGCCCTTTTTCACGCGATCGCCTTCCTTGAATGCAGGCTCCGCGAGGATACCCTGCACCAGCGGACGAATGTCCACGCGGTTGATGGCCTCCACGCGCGCACCGTTGCATTCCAAGACAGTGTGGTCGACAATAAGTTTGGCAGCCGCGACTCGCACGGGCACGGCGAGCGCTGCTTGCGGTGCACTGTCGGCTGTTGGTTTCGAACTGCGCATGTTCTTTTGCTCCGGGAATACGGGCACCACCTTCGCACCCTGTCGTGTTTTGTGAGCGCCATCAGTAATGACAGTTTCGCCCGGCTTGAGTCCCTCGTAGATAGACTGCAATCGCCCCCGGATGGCGCCGGACACCACATCGCGCCGCGCCACCGTCCCATCCTCAGCTACGGTATAGACAAAGGAACCGGCAGCATCATGCTGCACAGCGGTGAGCGGCACCGTCGTCACCTCCATCGTATCGGTGAGCGATATCAACAAAGCTCCGATGCCGCGCGGGATGAGCGTGTGTTCCTTATTCGGAAAATTGGCCCAAAGGGTGTACGAATCGGTGCTTCCCGACACCTGGTTGTCCACAATTTCAATAGTGCCGGAGGCGGGGTACTGCGCGCCACTGGCGGTAATGAGCCGCACATCCGCTACACTGCCGATGCGCCTCGGACCGCCAAAAGCGCCGTTCACATCCGACTGACTGAGGGGGAATCGCAGGTAGATGGGGTCCACTTGGGTGATGGTGGCCAGCTGTTCACCGGCGGTGATGTAATTGCCGTTGGAAAATTCGACGCGTCCGATGCGACCGGAGATTTCGGCGCGGATCGTGCAGTCTTCCAAATCCTTTTTAGCCTTAGCCAAGTCGGCCTGAGCGCCGGTACGGCTGGCTTTCAGCTCCTCCAGCTTGGCCAGAGCTGTTTCCATTTCCTCTCTGGAAGTCGCCAGGCTCTCGATAAGTTTGGAAAGGCGTTTCGAGTTGTTGGTAGCGTAAGTAATCTGCGCATCGATGCGCGCGAGATCTGCCTCCGCCTGTTGCACGGCAGCTTGGTAGCGCAGCGGATCAATGCGGAAAAGCACGTCTCCCTCCTTCACCAAAGCCCCTTCCTTGCAGGGTGTATCAACAAGAAAGCCCTCCACTGCAGCGCGCACATGCACAGTGCGAATGGCCTCGACGTGGCCGATGCTGCGGCGTGCCACGTAATCGCGCCCCGTAGTGGCCTTCTCTACCTGTACATGTTCTGCTTGTCTGAGGGAAGGCAGGGCCTGTGCCATCCCCGTGACGAGAAAGATCCCTGTCAAGAAAACGAACTTCATACGCTTATATGTACGTATCTTCTCCGCCATTTTTTACCGCCAATACACAACTTTTTCACTTCCTACGCGTCTTTTGAAAAAATGAACAGGGCGAACGCATGCGGCTGAAATGGGAAAGTAGAGAGAACATCCCAACCGCCAGCTTGCGTTCCCTCAACGCATGCACTTCGCAAATCATCAATCATAAGAAAGTTGCATAGATTTAAGGAATTGCAATGGGATAAATGTGTACGCTCGCAGGTATCGTCCATTCGCGTCAGGGCAACCGCATGAGGAAATTCGGTTGCGTGATCGGACAAAAATAGTGCACCGAAAAAAGAAAAGTGATCGGACATAATTAGCGCACCGAAGTGTTCCGCG
>CANRNS010000041.1 GCA_947632055.1 uncultured Akkermansia sp. | reverse complement strand
TTGTGAGATACCGAGTATTTTACCGACTTCGAGGAATTGCTTTGTGGGCTCATTCCACAAAATTATACGAAGAGCGCGATAATTTGGGGGTTGACCCGGAAATTCTCTTTTCCCGTTTTTGTCGACCCTTCGGGGACTTTATTTTTGAGGCAATGCGTGAGGCAATGCGTCTCATGCGTTTGCCCTGGGTTGACACAGGTGGCTCTTGAGTTTTTTTTTCACTATGGTAGGCTGGTGGGCAGTATGTCAAACACAGCATTATCTCCCGAGTTGGTGAAACTCACCGCAGCACTGGCCAACGCCTTTGCGCAGAGTCAAGCTGTTGTGGCCGCACGGGCGCGCATTGGCTTGTTTTACCAGGATGCGGCGGCTACGGAACTCTTTCGCAGGGTCAGTGAATACGGAGCACAGCTTCAGGAAAAGAGTGCGGCGGGCATGCCTCCGGGAGAAGAGGAAATAGCGAAGTTTGACCAACTGCGCAGTGATGTGGTGAACAACGCCTCATGCAAGGGATTTTTGGAAGCGAGGGAACACTTGGATTTGATGCTGGCAACGGTTCACCAGTACCTCAGCCTGGCCATCGAAAAGGGACACGCCCCAAGTGATGAGGAAGTGGCGGAGTCCATGACACGCCAAGTGAGCGCATGCAGCTGTGGAGGTCATTGCAAAGGCGATGAATGCGATGGCCATTGCGATGGCAGCTGCAACAAGGGGCATGATTGCCATTGTGGCAAGCATGATTGATGCTGCCAGGAGGCATTGCACGATACGCTTCGGACTTCAACGACCATGCCCCGCTTCCTGCATACCCGTTTATTTTTTTACGTGGTGATTGCGGCGCTATGCGTTGGGACAGGCATAGTCTGGCTGAGTGATTCGGAATGGCATCTCACTCCGATGAGGGAAGTAGCGTATGGTGAGCTGATTGCAGTTCTGTTGGTTGTATGCGGCGGGTATTTGGCGCGCAGTCGCGGCCAATCTCCGCTGCCGCGCGCTTGTATTCTGTGGCGCGTCATGATTTTTGCGCTTCTCTGTCATCTGACCTGCAACCTCGATTTTCTGAACGATCCTATGCTCGCCCCCCTGCCCATGCTGCTCACTGCGGCATGTCTCTGCTTCCTTTGGGCTCTGTTGGGCCGTCTGAGCGTCATCATCTGCTGTCCTTTTTTCATCCTCCAACTCGCTCAAATTGCCGGTTATCACCAGTACGGCACGCGCATCAACTCACTTGTCATTGCGGAAACTCTGGAAGCCTCCGGAGAGGAGGTGTGCGGCTACCTTTCATCCGGCAATGTCTTTCTTGCCATCGTCATCATCATTGGCGGCGCCGTCCTCAGCTGGATTCTGGTGCGCATCCTGCGATCGCAGCACAGCCGGCTTGAGCTGGTGAATGCTGGACTGCTCTTTGCGCTTCTCGCCGGGGCATGCAGTCTGACCATGCCGCGCGAACGCCAAAAGTCCTATACCCTCTGGCCGGTGTACGAGGCAGTGGCGCTCGTCCATGCGTGGTCCGAGGCTCTCTTCCACAACCATGCCACCATCAGGCAAGCAGAATCTCTCCCCTCCCCCGCCCAACAACCCTCATCCCTGCACACTCTGCATGGGGGGGAAGGTGTGGTGCTCGTGGTGCACATCGGGGAAAGCGTGCGCGCCGACCGAATGAGCATTAACGGCTACGCACGCAATACAACGCCATTTCTCAGCTCTTGCACCCACCTCATCAACTTCCCGAACTGCATCTCAGCGGCTTGTGATACCTGCCAGGCTCAAATTGCCATCCTCACGGATGCCCGGCGCGACATCTACGAAAAAGATCCGGCATTGCAACCGCACACCGGCTCGGTGCTCGACCTCTTTTCCGCGCACGGTTTCCGAATTGGATCGTTTTTTGGCAAGCGCAACGCCGCCCACCTCAAGTATGATATGGTAGCGCGCATTCTCACCCGCTGCGCTGACGAGCGATACCACGCGCCGGGGTCGCCATGGACCTCCATTCCCCTGGTGGCCGAATTTTTGCGCAACCAGCCTTCCACTCAAAATACTGTACTCTTCATCAACAACGAAGGCAGCCACACCCCCTTCTTCCATTACGATCATCAGAACGGCCCCTTCCTGCCTGCAGGTTCCTCTTTTGAAGACCCGGCTGCCCATGCCTTAGACATCAACAATGCCTACGACAATACCGTGCACTATACGGACGAGTTTGTGCGCCGCATCACCCGCATTCTGCAAGGCCGTCCCTGGCTCTACCTCTACGTCAGCGACCACGGCGAATACCTTGGCCACAATGGCATGTGGGGACGAGCCGCCCTGGGCGAAAGTGGGCGTGATTACCACAGCACCAACGGTTGTCGCGTGGGCATGTTCTTTCTCTACTCACCCGAGTTTGAAAAAGTGCATCCACACTTTGCCGAAGCCTTGCGCACCCTCCGATCTCACTCTTGCATGCTAGTCGCGCACGAGCATATTTTCCACACCTTGCTGGGAATTTTTGATCTTCAGACTCCATGGTACAACCCGGACTTGGATCTCTCTGCCGTCTCTGCTCAGCCATACTCCGGCCCACACCCCCAACAGGCCGAGGCCCCCTGACCTCATTGCTGCGCGTCTATTCTGTCCATTGAATATTCAACTCCGCGCCATGGGAATGGTCCCCGCCTCTTCCTTTCGGCGCATGCATTTTTGTACGATTGCGGCGCGGTTTTCGTCGCCAAAAAAGGCTTTTCATGGGGCCGTGTATTTGCTAGAATGCTTGCACACACACGAAGAGGTGCAGTTCTGATACGCCATGACGAAAAAAGCAACACCCAGAAAGATGACCGGAGCGGAGATCCTTGTGCAGTGCCTTGTGCGCGAGGGGGTAGATGTCGTATTCGCCTACCCGGGGGGGGCGAGCATGCCTATTCACCAAGCTCTGAGCCACGAGCCGAGTATCCGCACGATTCTGCCGCGCCATGAGCAAGGCGGTGGATTTGCCGCCGAGGGTTACGGGCGGGTGACCGGGAAGGTGGGCGTCTGCATGTCTACCTCCGGTCCCGGAGCCACCAACATGATTACCCCCATCGCGGATGCATTCATGGATTCCATTCCTCTGGTGGCAATCACCGCCCAGGTTGGCAAGCCTCTCATCGGCAGCTCCGCCTTTCAGGAGACCGATGTGTTCGGCATGACGGCTCCCATCGTGAAGCACAGCTATCTCGTGACGCGCGTGGAAGACATCCCGCGCATCATCCGCGAGGCTTTTTACATTGCGCGGACTGGTCGTCCCGGCCCGGTAGTCATCGATGTGCCCAAAAACTTCCAAGAAATGAGCATTGTGCCGGACTTTGACCAGCCGATGGATTTGCCCGGCTACAATCCGGAGCTTCCCCTGCCGAAGGAGGAGCTCGACCAGGTATTGCCGATGCTGTTGGCGGCCAAGCGCCCGGCCATCTACGCGGGCGGCGGAGTTGTGATAGCCGATGCGGCGGCCGAGCTGCGCGAGTTGGCCGAACGCCTGCAAATCCCCGTAGCGACGACACTCATGGGTGTGGGAGTGATGCCGGAAACCCACCCGCTATCCGTGCGCTGGCTGGGTATGCACGGCGCCGTGTATGCCAACAACACCGTGAACGAGGCGGATGTCGTGCTGGCCATCGGCACCCGCTTTGATGACCGGGTGACCGGCGCCGTCAAGAGCTTCTGTCCCCGTGCCACCATCATTCACATCGATTTTGACGCGGCCGAGCTCAACAAAAACAAGCGCGTGGATCTCGCCATCCGCGCAGACGCCAAGGCAGCGCTGAGCTACTTCAACGAGCAGCTTGAAAAGCTCGGTCACCCCGTCCGCAAATACGCTGAGGAAAACCGTCCCGAGTGGTTCTCCCTCATCAAAACCTGGAAAGAAAAATATCCCCTTACCTACGAAAAACGTGAGCACGAGATTGCTCCGCAGCAAGTGGTGGAAGAGCTGTACAATCAGCTCAAGGGCAAGGACGCCATCATCTGCACCGGTGTGGGGCAGCACCAGATGTTCGCGGGACAATTCTACAAGTTCGAAAAGCCGCGCCGCTTCTCTACCTCCGGCGGGTTAGGATCTATGGGCTACGGATTGCCGGCGGCGATGGGCGCCCATGTGGCCTGTCCAGACTTGCCTGTGGTGAATATCGATGGAGACGGTTCTTTCCTCATGAATGTGCAGGAACTCGGCACGATCCATATTGAACGCATGCCCATCAAGTGCATCATCTTGGATAACCAACACCTCGGCATGGTCGTGCAGTGGGAAGACCTGAAGTACGACTCCAACCGTGCCAACACCTTCCTGGCTGATCCGCATGTCCAATACGACCCCACTCACCACACCCCGGATCTCATTTACCCGAACTTCCCCACGATCTGCGCCGGCTTCGGCATCACATGCGAGCGCTTGGTGGAACCCGCTGAGCTCGCACCGGCCATCGAGCGCATGCTTGCCTCTCCGGAGGCGTATGTGCTGGACGTGATGGTGCCGTACGATGTGCATGTGTTGCCAATGATTCCCGGCGGCATGAGCTATCGCGATGTAGTGCTGGAACGGATCGCCGGCGACGGCAAGGGACGCAAGGCGAGCGACTTGGGGCGTGAGATTCCCTCTGCCCTGTGAGCCGTCATGTTCTATTACCTCGATCCCGACCGCCATCCGCATGGTCCTCACTCGCGCGAGGAACTTGCGAGGTTGCTCGACGAGGGTGCCCTGAGCGCTTCCACTCTCGTGGCAGCTAAAGGGGATGCTCATTGGGTGGCACTGGACGCTTTCCTGCAGCCGGAGCCTCCTCATGCAGCAAATGAGTTGAGTTTTTGGGGCGCTTTGGGGCGCGCTTTTGCCGGTTATGCGACAGCAAAAGGGCGTGCCACCCGCAAGGAATACTGGAGCTTCATGCTGATATTTGGCGTATCGTGGCTTATTCTGGCGCTGACATTTGTGGCTCTGCTTGTTTCGTCCTTCGCACTTTCTGCCCTTGCAGTAAACACCGACGAGTCAAAGTTCGCTGTGGCGGCCGTTATACTTTTGTGTATCACTGCGGGTGTGGCATTGTTGCTGTTGCTCATGGCGCCCGGATTAGTGACGCTGCAGATCCGCCGCTTCCATGACAGCGGGCTGAGCGGCTGGTGGGCTGCCGTACCCATTGTCCTTGAGGCACTGTCTCTATTTCTACCCTCGGTGGACGCCCTCTTCACCCACGCGGATGCCATCTCTGCGATATTCTCGCGTTTAAGAGATATCCTAAGCGGTGTTGCAGAGACGACGACTCTCCCCAAGGTCACAGGGTCAGGAGAGGGTTTCAGCATTCCGGATGAGTTTTACACGGTATTGCTCGCCCATTCTGAAATCTTTTTCCTAGTGATGCTCATTTTGTCCCTGCGCGATTCTCAACGCGGAAGCAATAAGTATGGTCCATCATTTAAGTACCCCGAACCATAACTCCATGTACTATTATCTGGATACCCATCAAAAGCCAACAGGCCCTTTCACTCATGAAGAGCTGCGAAGTTTGCTGCAAAAGGGCGTCATTTTCCCGGATACCCTCATTGCACAAAAGGGGGCGGATACCTGGCAAAAATACAGCGAGGTGTTCCCGGGTGAAGCTGCATGTTCTGATGATTTGCCGCCCATACCTGATGAGATGAAAAAGGCAACACATCCTGCCGGTCATTGCCCCAAATGCGGAGCCGAAATTTTGACGGAGCAGGACGAACTGCCGCTGCGTTGTCCGACCTGTCGATTTCCGCTGCGACCGGAAGAGGCGACAAACGTTGCATCCTGCTTGCGGCATAGTTTTGTGCAGTACGTGAGCATTCACGGACGGGCACGCCGGGCGGAGTTTCTCTGGTTCGTGCTTTTGTACATGATCACGATCGGCGTGGTATCGCAGTGTCTCCCGGGGTTATATGATTTGGCGAGTTTGCTGCTTACCATCCCAGCCATCACTCTGAGCGTGCGGCGCATGCACGACACGGGACGTTCCGGATGGTGCATCGCAGCGCCCCTTCTTCTTCAAATTGTCGGGGCGAGTATCTGCTTTGCGGGCGGGATAAGCACGATCATCAATGTGCTGCGCAACGCGGACCAAGTTGCTCCACCGATGGGGGCGATTTTGTCACCGCTTTTGATTGTGGGTCTCGTGATATGCGCTGCAGGACTCTTGGTCCATTTGTACTACCTGATCATTGCCGCTTTCATGGATTCACAGCCTGGACCGAACAAGTACGGGCCTTCTCCCAAATACCCTCTCGCTAAACCTGAGGCGTGACGGGGTATTCATAAATATCGCCGCGGAAATTACGGAGAAGAAGACGCCCCGGTTCCTCTGCCACCACATAGTTCGGGTTGAGCGGCACCTTCCCGCCGCCGCCTGGCGCATCAATCACAAACTGAGGTACGGCATAGCCGCTGGTAAATCCCCTGAGCGCCGAAATGATGTCAATGCCCTCCTGCGGGCGGGTGCGGAAATGACGCGTCCCGACCATGGGGTCGCACTGGTAGAGATAATACGGACGCACCCGGCATTGCAGCAAGCGGTGCACCAGTGCGCGCTGCACCTCGACGCTGTCGTTCACCCCGCGCAACAGCACGCTCTGATTGCCCAGCGGAATGCCACTGTCGGCCAGCATCCCCAGCGCGCGCTCGGCATCCTCCCCAAGCTCGTGCGGATGGTTGCAATGAATGGAAATGAAAAGAGGAGCGTGCCGCCGCAACATGGCGCAAAGCGCCGGTGTGATGCGCTGCGGCAGCATGATGGGTACGCGCGTGCCGATGCGCAGAAACTCGATGTGTGGAATGCATCGCAATTCCCCCAGCATCGCATCCAGTTTTTCATCGGCCAGCAACAGCGGGTCCCCGCCGGACAGCAGCACATCCCGCACCTCCGTGTGCTCGTGCAAGTACTTCAGCGCACCCTCCCAATCCAACCGCCATCGCTCTCTCCCCTTGCCGGAAACCAAGCGCGCCCGCGTGCAGTAGCGGCAATAGGTAGCGCACCTGTCCGTGCAGAGCAGCAGCACACGATCCGGGTAGCGGTGCACAAGCCCCGGCGCTTTCTCATCCTTCTGTTCGCCACAGGGGTCGAACAGCTCTTCCGAATAAGACTCGAGTTCTCCCGGCAGCGGAATGACCTGACGCCGCAACGGATCAGCCGCATCCTCCGGGTCAATCAAGCTCAGAAAATGGGGAGTGACACGCACGGCCAATCTACAACCGGCCTGCTGCAAAGCAACGCGTTCCTGCGGAGAAAGTTCCAGCACGCTCTCTAAATCTTCCAACGTGCAACACGCGTGCCTCATCTGCCACGCGGCATCGTACCAATCCTCGGCGCTCACCCCCCATTTTGCTGCCAGAGGCGGCAATGTCACATCATGGTCTTTCTTCATTTCCTCTCTTCCCGACCTGTCCTCTACCATACATGGCCGGGACGATTTTGTCAACGGCGCAGCAATGGCGGGTTACGCCTGATCACAAAAACGCACTCCGGCGCCCTGTTTGTCTACTTCCTGCACCAGATCAAAAAGATCCATACGCCGCACCTCGCTGAGTTCTGCGTAGTCGAGGAACTCCTCAAGCGCCGCTGAAAGCACGCTCGTGCGTGTATCGCTATATCCTTCATGCATGGCCTGCTGAAGTCTGTTATGCTGAGCAGCCGTGCACCGAAACGTGATGGAACGCAATTTCATGACCAGTCCAATCTACATGATGAGACAGACGTTAGAAAGCATGTTGTAGTGTATGATGACTAATATCATTGTAATGAAATGCAAAAAAGCTATAATGTGAACCGTTATGCAGATTGATATCTACAAACCAAGAAAAAACATCACCCGTTTTACTTACGAGTTCACCTCATTCCAAGGATGGCGGGTTACACTCTGCCGCCGACAAGAGCACTTCACGCGTTATTTCTCCGACAAGCAGTATGGAAGCGCTGAAGCAGCGCTTCTGGCTGCTATCAAGGTGTTGGAGCACGTCAAGCACCGCCTGGATGCGTCGCCGGATGACCCGGCGCGCGTATTTGAGGAGTGCCGCGAACTTGTCCCACGCGGGGACTACCCAGCCGGAGTGCGTCCGCGCAAGGGTACATACCCGATCGCATAAGGACGCGCAGATACGATTTCCCCATCTGCCCGCTCGCCGCTAGTCAGGCAGATGGGGCCGACACCGCATACGCGAGGAGAAGACCACACCCCGCGTAGAAACGCGTGCCGTTTGCTCCCAGTGGGCGACGCACGTGGCGCGTATCATCAGGTGTGTTTGAAGGTCAGTGCCTCTGACTCTTTGAGATGGTGTGCCGATGTGTGCCGCACCGGGAAATCTGTAGCTCACCTCCCATCCTGCACATTGACCGGTGGTTCAAAACATGCCGCCCGCCACATGCGCGTCCGGAAGGCGATTGGATTATTCGCAGAGCTTGAATCCGGGTGACACCCTATTTTCGTGGTGATATGGGTGTGACCCCATTCCTGCATCCCCCGTGCAAAAACAGTCAATCCACGCGCCTTTTCTCCAAGGCAAATGCATAAGGACATGCGGGTTTCGGTCAATTTCGCCGGAGGCGTAAGAAAAGCAGCGCGCCATGCAACGCAGAGCGTTGGTTATTTACGATTACGATTGAGAAGTGAGTGAGCTGCGCACGGAGGGGAGGCGAAGCTGGGAAGAGATAGCGCGGAGATTTAATGACTTGAAAAATGCGCGTGTTGGGCGCGAGAGGCGGAGCAAAAGCGTTATCATTTTGTGCGAATGTTCTGTTTCATGTTTTTTTTTGCGATCCACGTTATCCGGTTGCTCTGGTCTTTTCTCTGGTGTTTCTGCACAATTTATGCTAGCATGCCGGAGATGGGTCAGGAACAGATAGAAGAGAAGTTAGGACATCAATTTACCGATCGACGCTTACTGCAGCAAGCACTCACCCATTCGAGCATAGGTTATAACCCCGCGAAACCATCATGCTACGAGCGGTTGGAGTTTCTCGGCGATGCCGTGCTTGAACTGGTAGTCTCCATGGAACTATTTACCATGTACCCGGACGCCGATGAGGGCGAGCTCACCAAGATGCGCGCTTCCATTGTGAGTCGTCGCCATTTAGCCGCCATTGCCTCCAAGATTGGCTTGGGAAATGAGGTATTCATGAGCCCGCGTCTGAAGGCAACCGGCGGATCTCATTCCGTTACCGTATTGGGCAACACGCTGGAAAGCCTCATTGGCGCAGTCATGCAGGATGCCGGGTTTACTGCGGCACGAAAGGCAGCAATGCATTTGTTGCGCGAGAGCTTGGAGAATGCCTGCCCAACGCTTGCCACCAATCCGAAAGGAGATCTGCAGGAGCTGCTGCAGGGCCGCACCGGCGAAGCTCCCACTTACCGAGTGACCCAACTACCTGGAACACCTGTACGATTCAGCGCTGTCGCTCTCTGGCAGGGACGTGAGATTGGCTCCGGCACGGGCAGCAGTAAGCACAAAGCTGAGATTGCAGCCGCGGCAGCTGCCTTGGCGCGCGTCCAATCCCAAGACAGCACAGCTCCATCCGGTTTACAATCAGACCATGAAGCCATCATACACGGTTAAATGGGTTCTATAAGATCGGAGAAAAATTGATGAGGAAAGGTGTAGCCTTTGAAATGACTTCTGGACTTCTTGGAAGGCTTCTGCTATAAAAGGGAGCATCATGAGGGATTATTTCAACCCGATCTTTACCCTGATCATCGTAGGCGGCATGGCATGGCGCTGTACAACGCAGGGGGAGATTACCACCAGCCAAGATGCCTGGCTGCTTTCGCTATGCGTGGTCGGGGTTCTGGTGAACGGGGTGTTGGCCTTGGCACGTGCACTCACGCAACGGCTTCCGCTGGGAACTACGGTATGGGCGGCAGTGTACTTTGTGCTGGGGTGCTGTGCGTGGACCATGCGCGACATGCCCCTTGGACCCGAACAAGCCCTTTATGATGCGCAGCGCCGAAGTGCAGGGCAAGTCGACCCACTGGCGGTGGATGCCGAGGGAGAATCCCTTTTCACTCGCGCCGCCGCCCTCGGCAAAGTGCGCGATGTCGAGCATATTCTCAACACAGCAGCTCCCACAGCAAACCAACTCGCCCAGGCGGCGCAACGCGCTGCGGAAAATAACCGCACAGCTGTACTGCAGGTTCTCGCCAAGGCAGGACTCCCCGCTACAGCAGTGGTCGATGGACAGCCATTGCTGCACGCCGCCGCCCAGAATGGCGCTTGCGAAGCCATGGATTGGTTGATCATGAGCGGGGCGCGACCCGATGCACGCGATGCAACGGGCAGCACCGCCCTCATCCAGGCCACCCTCTCGGAAAGTTTGTCCGCCGTCAAGCTCCTGCTCAAGCGCGGCGCCAATCCCAAATTACGGGATGAAGACGGCAAACGCGCGCTGGACTACGCCCGTACTCCCGAAATGGCGGAATTAGTAGATCCTACCCATCAGGCCCCATGAAGTTGTTCCTATCTTTCCTTGTACTCCTTGCCGCTGGACTCTGCATGGCGGAGGATTTTGTGCTGGTAGACGGTACCGTATTCCAAGATGCCAAAGTAGTACGTAGAGACGCCGACAGCGTGCTCATCAGGCACAGCACAGGTGTGCAGCGCGTGAGTTATGACCGCCTCACGCCCGAGCTTCAGCAACGCTTTGACCTCACACCCCAGGCCGTTCGTGAATATTACGACAAGATTGATCAAGCCCGACGCGATCTCGCAGAAGCCGAAGATAAAAAAGCTGCCGCCCAACGTTCCGCCCTGCAAGCCAGCGGACTCTCCCCACGCTATCTGACCGGGGCGGACGTCAGCGCGCTGATAAGTACGTGGGAAACGCTCCCCTCCGTCTGCGCTGAGTATTTAGCAGCTGATTGGAACAGGCGGGAGGCCGCCCGTTGCCATCTGACGGTAGAATCTAAGCGCTTTGACGAAGAAGCAAAGAGACTCGCCTCGCGTATGGATGATGAGCGCGCGACAGCCCAAAAGGAAAAGACGCGTGCGGCTTCCCTGGAAGCTAAGTTGAACACGGCGGAAAAGAATCTCAAAGACGCGCGACAACAAATCGCCTCCCTCCAGCGGGATGTCAAACGCCTCAACGAATCACCCGCACCTGCGCAACCCTTCGGTACAGTCATCGTTGAGCGTCCCGCGTACGTGCCCGTGTACAGACCAGCGCCCATCATCGTACCGCCCGTGGTGCGCCCTCTCCCGCCGCCACGCCCGCCGGTTAACCGCGTGCCGCCGCCGCGCCCTCTTCCGTCCCCCATTCGGCGGTGATCAAAGCAGGTCACTCTTGCATGTGCTCGGAGCCGAGTTCGAGGATGCTTTGCACGTGGCTATCGGCCAAACGGTAATAGACCTTTTTTCCTTCGCGGCGCGTACGGACCAAGTGCTTTTGGCGCAGGACGTGCAGCTGGTGCGAGACAGCCGGCGTATTCATCTTGAGCTGCTCGGCCAGATGGCTCACGCACAGTTCTCCCTGGTGCAAGGCCCAAAGCACTTTGAGACGTGAGCTGTCTGCGAATACCTTAAAAAAGTCCGCCAAGTCGTAGATATCCTCATCCTTGGGCATATCCTCGCTCAAGTGACAATGATCAGCCATAGCTTGAAGGGAGGTCAGATTCAGTTTTTGTTCACTCGGGCAAATTGCTTGAGCCGAAGGCCATTGAGATGGATGAATCCGGAGGCGTCATCCTGATTGTAGTCTTCGTCCGTGTAATCGCCCTCCATGGTTGCAATCGCGTAGCTGTACAGCGAATTCGGACTGCGCCGCCCAGCGTACATCACGTTCCCTTTGTAAAGTTTGAGCCTCACCTCGCCATTCACCGTCTGCTGGGTTTGATTCACCAGCGCCTGGATCGCCTCGCGTTCCGGCGCGAACCAAAAACCATTGTACACCATGGCCGAATACTCGGGAATGAGCGAATCGCGCACTTTCTGCGCCTCACGATCCATCGTGATGGTTTCGATGTCACGGTGAGCCGCCAGCAGAATCGTACCGCCGGGCGTCTCGTAGATCCCGCGGCTCTTCATACCCACAAACCGATTTTCCACAATATCCACGCGGCCTATCCCGTGCAATCCTCCCAGGTAGTTGAGCACCAGCATCACCCCCAGCGGGTCAAGCAACGTATAGCCCTCCTTCTTCCCAGTCGACTGAACGCCCACCTTGGCCATCACATCCGCCAATCCCTCCGTCTGCAGCCCCACGATATCCCCCTTCTCAAAGAGGCATTGCAAATACTGCGGCTTATCCGGGGCGTCCTCCGGAGAGGCAGACAGCACGTACATAGCACGGTCCTCCGGCTTAGTGGCATCGTACCACGTATCCTCCAGAATACCGGCTTCGTAAGAAATGTGCAGCAAATTGCGGTCCATGGAATAAGGCTTTTTCACACTCTGGCGGATGGGAATGCCGTGGCTCTCCGCGTAACGGATGAGCTCGGTACGGCCGGGGAACTGGTCGCGCCATTCTTTCATGCGCCATGGGGCAATCACTTTTAACTGCGGCGCCAGAGCATTCACAGAAAGCTCGAAGCGCACCTGGTCGTTGCCCTTGCCGGTGGCGCCGTGGGCGATGGCATCGGCCCCTTCGGCCAGAGCCACGTCGACCATGGCTTTGGAAATGCAGGGACGGGCAATGGAAGTTCCCAGCAAGTAACGTCCTTCATACAGCGCATTGGCGCGGAACATGGGGTAGATGTAGTTAGCGGCGAAGTCCGCTTTCAAATCGCCGATGATGCACTTGCTCGCACCGGTGGCAAGGGCCTTTGCCTCCAAGCCATCGAGTTCTTCAGCCTGGCCGACATCGGCGCAAAAGGCGATGATTTCTGCATGATACTTCTCCTTGAGCCACACCAGTAGCACCGATGTGTCAAGACCACCGGAATATGCAAGTACGATCTTCATGTTCTCTCATGTTGCGGGGGTTTTACCGCACGCGCGCAGAAAGTATATGCCAGCTCGGCGTCGGTGTAAAGAAAAATGCCTCAGGCCGTGGGGCAAAAATTGCGCAGACGCAGGGCATTGGTTACCACGCAAAGGCTGCTGAGTCCCATCGCTGCCGCCGCTGCCGCCGGGGGCAGTAACCATCCGAACACCGGGTAAAATACGCCTGCGGCAAATGGAATCATGAGCACATTGTAGAAAAAGGCTAAAAAGAGATTCTGGCGTATCTTGTCCAGTATGGCCCGGCTGAGCTGCAGCGCCCGCGCAATATCCATCGGGTCGCTGCGCATCAGGATGACACCCGCGCTCTCCCTGGCAATGTCTGTCCCCGCCCCTATCGCGATACCCACCTGCGCACACGCCAACGCCGGAGCATCATTGATGCCATCTCCCACCATCGCGACCCGCTCTCCCTGCGCTTGCAGGGTACGCAAGATCCGCTCCTTATCCTGTGGCAAAGCGCCGGCATGCACCTCTTGCAGCCCTACGTGGGCTCCGATAACGTGCGCCGCAGCAGCGTGATCGCCCGTCATCATGAGGGTACGCATCCCCATAGCCTGCAGAGCAGCTACCGCTCGGGGGGCGCTCTCGCGCGGAGCATCTGCCACCGCCAGGCAGCCGAGCCACTCTGCACCTCGCGCCACGTGCAACATCGTCTTCCCTTGAGCCATCGACTCGGGCAGTTCCTGCAGCTCCACGCCCAACTCGCGCATCAACTCGGCATTCCCGACAGCGCAGGCAATCCCTTGCACCGTGCCTCGCACCCCGCGGCCGGGGATAGATTGCAAGTCTGGTACATCGACGATTGGCTCGGCGCACGCCAGCACAGCGCGTGCCAGCGGGTGGTTGGCGCCGTTCTCCAATGCGGCAGCCAAGCCCAGCAACTCATCGCGCGTGCACCCGTGCGGGCACACGTCGGTAACGCTCGGCTCGCCCATGGTAAGCGTTCCAGTCTTATCCAAGGCCACGCAATTTGCCCGGCCGGCGGCCTCAATCGCCTCGCCATTGCGGAAAAGAATGCCCCACTCGGCTCCTTTCCCCGCACCCACCATGATGGCCACCGGCGTGGCCAACCCCAACGCACAGGGACAGGATACCACCATCACCGCCACCGCCCGCGCCAGTGCAGCATCCCACGTTGCTCCGCATGCCCACCACACGATTGCCGTCACCCCGGCCACCGCCACCACCGTCGGCACAAAGACACGCGCAACACGGTCCGCCATACGTGCCACGGGGGCTTTTTGCGCGGCCGCATTGCTCACCAAGCGAATCACACCGCTGAGCGCCGATTGTTCCTGCGGTTTGGTCACGCGCACGTGCAGTACGCCTTGCAGGTTGACCGTACCGGCGTACACATCGGAGCCCTCCTGTTTATCCACGGGCATACTTTCACCGGTGAGCGCCGATTCATCCGCGGAGGAAACTCCACGGAGCACCGTCCCGTCCGCCGGAATGCGATCGCCGGGGCGCACCAGCAGGCAATCTCCTTGTTGCAGCAGGGCCGTGGACACCTGCACCTGCTGACCGGAACGCAACGCCACCGCTACCTCCGGCAACAGGCGATTGAGCTTCTCCACAGCTCGACCGGTACGCCGGGTTGCGCGAGCCTCCAGCCATTTTCCCACCGAGACAAAGGTGAGAATCATGCCGGCGGACTCCAGGAACATGGCTCCGCCTCCGCCGATGCACAACTGCACCAAACCATCCGCCAACGCAACCCCGCTCCCCAAGGCTACCAGCGCATCCATGCCGGGATCCCCCTCTACCATCGTGCGTACCCCGCGCGTGAAAAATCGATAGTTGAGCGCAGCAATCCCCAGCGCCAGCGCCGCCTGCGCCCACTCAGCGCCATGCACCACGTGGTGCAGCACTACCAACGGAAGAAGCAGCATTACGGAAAGAATCACCGCCCACCCGCGGTTTCCACCGACGATGCGAGGCGCTGCGGAGTTCTGTTTTTCTTGCGCTCCAAAGCCGTAGCCCTGCACCGCGCGGATGATGTCCTGCGCGCAATCCCCATCCTTACTTACCACGTGCATCTCTCCGGTTACCAAGTTCACCTGCGCCTCCACGACGCCCGGCACACTGCGCGCAGCCTTTTCGACGCGCGCCGCGCAGGCGGTGCAACTCATGCCCGTCACCGTGAAATCATATTCCTGCATATCATTGGCCGGGGTACGCCCCAGGCGGATTATGCCACTGGCCCTTGCGCGCCGAACCCGAAGCGCTCCACCGCGCCGATAACGGCCGCCGCACTGGCGTCTTCGCCCTGCACATGCAACAGCCCCTTCTCGAGATCGACCTGCACCTCCACAACGCCCGGCACGCTCAATGCGGCCTGCCTGACCCGAGCCGCGCACCCCTCGCAGCTCATCCCCGTGATTTGGTATGTTTCGTTTTTCATCATGAGTCGATTTGAAAGTATTTCTGCAATTCCGCCACCTTTTGCTCCGCCTCTTGCTGCCCGCCACCCAACGCTTGCACCACACAATGATTCATGTGCCGACGAAGAATGTTGCCCTCCACCTTCTTGAGCGCCGCTCGCACCGCCTTGAGCTGCACGAGTATATCCATGCAGTACCTCTCCTCCTCAATCATCTTTCTGATGCCGGCCACTTGCCCGGCTATCCGCCCCAGCCGTGCTAGCTCCTCCCCATGCCTGAGAGCCAATTGCTGTTCCTGCATTTGCATAGATACCTTATACCCTGTACAGGGTATCTTGTCAAGCTTTTTCGAAAGCCTCTGACAATGAGAGAAATCCGAATCAACGCGAGAAGAGGTATGCCTACACCGTCCGTACTCTGCATCGGTTTTGCCCATTCAGCGCGGCGGCTTGCCCGATCACCAATTCATCACGGTAACAAGATTATCAGAACATGACCTTGTAGCCCACGGCGGCGTTCAGGCTCGACCAGCCTTCGCGGTATTCGAACGAGGCGTCCATGAAGATGCTCCCGTTGCTGCTCCCCAGCGGGATGGTCAA
>CANRNS010000040.1 GCA_947632055.1 uncultured Akkermansia sp. | reverse complement strand
GCCACTATTTTACCCCTCTCTTCTCATGACTTCAACTTTTTCTGTCATCTGTTGCATTTAATCTTGCAATCCACACGCTCTCCATAGCAGGAAAGCGGGCCGAAGAAAGCACAAAGACTTCAGGATTAGTCCTCAGAACCGACAGAGATGGTGTCATCCGACGGGGCAACGTCCTCATCCACATCGTAGGAAGCACGGGGGATGGGAGTGGCTCCCGGGGCGGGTTCCACAACGATATTGCGGTACTTATCAAAGCCGGTACCAGCCGGGATAAGATGCCCAAGAATAACGTTCTCTTTGAAGCCCTCCAGCTGATCGGTCTTGCCAAGCGTCGCAGCCTCGGTAAGAACACGCGTCGTATCTTGGAAGGAAGCTGCGGAGATGAAGGAATCCGTCTTCAGAGAGGCCTTTGTAATGCCAAGCAGCACGGGTTCACACTCAGCCGGACGACCATTCATTTCAACGGTCTCCTTGTTGATACGCACAAAGGCAGAACGATCCACCTCGTCACCCCAGAGCAACCCGGTATCTCCGGGATCCTTGACGCGAACCTTGCGCAGCATCTGAGATACGATGATCTCCACATGCTTATCATTGATTTCCACACCCTGCACACGGTATACCTGCTGCACCTTGTTAACGAGGTGCTCCTGCAAGGCTTCCTTGCCGCAGATGCGCAGAATCTCGTCCGAAGCTTCAGAACCGTCGGAGAGAGGCTCGCCCGCATGGACAAAGTCCCCGTCATGCACGATGATATGTCGATCCATGGGGACGAGGTGCTTGTAGGAAATCATGCCATCGTTCTCATCCTTTTCAGAGAGTTTGGTCGAACGTTTGCGGGACTTAGCCGCATCGCGCGCCTCGGCATCACGATAGACAGTAACCACTTTCTTGCCACGAATCATGGCGTCGTCAATGGCCACAATACCGTCAATCTCCGCGAGAACGCAGGTATCCTTCGGGCGGCGAGCTTCAAAGAGCTCGGCAACACGCGGAAGACCGCCGGTGATGTCATTCGTCTTCTGCACTTTACGGGGCGTCTTGGCGATCTGAGTACCGGCAGAAATCTTCTGCCCATCAGAGACAGCAAGATAGGCGCCGGTGGGAATGGAATAAACGCGCGGCTTGTCCTTGCCACCCCTGCCGGTGTGCACAATAATGCGCGGAGCAAGATCCTGGCGGTGGTCGATAATGACCGTCGTGCCCTTGCCAGACTCCGTATGCCCCGCCTCCGTCCGGCAGGTGATACCCTCAATCATGTCCTCGAACTCCACTGTACCACTTACCTCAGCAATGACGGGAATAGCAAAGGGATCCCACTCAGCGATGAGCGTTTGAGCCTCGATTTGTTGACCATCCTTGACATGAAGCACAGCGCCCATGGCGAGCTGGTAAGCCTCCTGCTCCTTGCCCTCGGCATCGTAGATTTTGACGCTACCATTCTTGCAGAGGACAACGTTGTTGCCATTCTCATCCTCAACGCAACGGTCACGCAGATTTTCATCATAGATGACGCGACCCGCTGTCTTGGACACGTACTCCGGGCGGTTGGTAGTAGCCGTAGCAGTGCCACCTACGTGGAAAGTACGCATGGTGAGCTGAGTACCGGGTTCACCAATGGATTGGGCCGCAATAATACCCACAGCCTCACCCACCTTCACCGGCAAACCGGTTGCCAGATTCAGTCCGTAGCATTTCGCGCAGCACCCCTTGCCCAATTCACAGGTGAGGACAGAACGAACGCGTACCTTCTCAATACCTACCTTCTCAATTTGTTTGGCTGCTTCATCGGTGATGATCTCATTCTTCGCCACGATGAGTTCGCGCGTGGTAGGATCCACGATGTCATCACACGTCACGCGACCGTAAATGCGGGAGGAAAGCGTGGCAATCTCGTCCTCTCCGTCATAGATGGCCGTCATGACGATACCATTCTCCGTTCCGCAATCCTCATCTCGAACAATGACGTCCTGCGCCACGTCCACAAGCTTGCGGGTCATGTAACCGGAATCAGCCGTCTTTAACGCGGTATCGGCCAGTCCCTTACGAGCGCCGTGGGTGGAGATGAAGTACTCCAACACGGAGAGACCCTCACGGAAGTTGGAAGTGATGGGACGCTCAATAATTTCGCCGGATGGTTTAGCCATCAAACCTCGCATACCGGAAAGTTGCTTGATTTGCGCCTTGTTACCGCGAGCGCCAGAATCCACCATCATGAAGAGAGGATTGGCCACGGCAGAACCATCATTGTACTCCAGTTTGGTGTACAGTTCCTTCTGGATGGCATCCGTAGTGGCTGACCAGATGTTCACGACTTTCTCATAACGCTCACCGTTAGTAATAAGACCCTCCTCATACTGCTCAGTCACCTTGGTCACTTCGTCGTAGGCCTCAGCAATAAGAGCATCCTTGCTTTCGGGTTCTACCATGTCAACGATACCGATGGAACAGCCGGACCGCGTGGCCTCCTTGTAACCCAACGCCTTCAAGGCATCCAGTGTTTCCACAGTGCGTTTCTGCCCACAGGTCTGGTAGCAACGCCAAATAATCTCACCGAGTTGCTTTTTACCGACGTTGCGGTTAATATAGCCGAGTTCGTTAGGCCAAATCTCGTTGAAACGCACGCGACCAGCCGTCGTGACAATCGTCTTCTTGTCAACATTCTCCTGGTTGAAAGAAAGTCGGTCGAATTCCCTGCCGGACTTGCCGTAGTCAGGATTCTTGAGACGAATCCAGTCGTGATAGCCGATTTTACGGGAGGCGATGGCGAACTCCACCTCAGAGATAGACTCAAAGAGGGGCAGCAAGTGCTGATTGTCCTGATTCTCCTTCACGATCTTCGCTCGGGTATGGGTGAGGTAGTAGGCGCCCAGAATAATATCCTGCGTGGGAGTGGAGATCGGCTTACCGGAAGCCGGAGAGAAAATGTTGTTGGGAGCAAGCATGAGCAAGCGAGCCTCCAACTGAGCTTCCACGGAAAGCGGAACATGCACGGCCATCTGGTCCCCGTCGAAGTCAGCATTGTACCCAGTGCAAACCAGAGGATGCAGACGGATGGCAGAACCTTCGATCAGTACAGGCTCGAAGGCTTGAATCGAAAGACGGTGCAGCGTCGGGGCACGATTCAGGAAAACGGGGTGGCCCTTGGTAACCTCCTCCAGGATGTCCCACACCACAGTCTCCTTGCGGTCAATCATCTTCTTGGCAGAGCGCACAGTGTGCACGTAGCCGAGCTCCTTCAAGCGGTGAATGATGAAAGGCTCAAAGAGCGTGAGCGCCATCTTCTTAGGAAGACCGCACTGATTCATCTTGAGATTCGGACCAATCACAATCACCGAACGCCCAGAGTAGTCCACGCGCTTGCCGAGCAAGTTCTGGCGGAAGCGTCCACTCTTCCCCTTGAGCATATCGGAGAGCGATTTGAGGGGACGGTTGCCAGCGCCGGTGACATGACGACCATGGCGACCATTATCGAAGAGGGCGTCTACAGCCTCTTGCAACATGCGCATCTCGTTGCGACGAATCACCTCCGGCGTCTGTAAAGAGGCAAGCTCAATGAGACGGTTATTACGGTTGATGACGCGACGGTAGAGATCATTAAGGTCGCTGGTGGCAAAACGTCCGCCGGGCAACGGGACAAGCGGGCGGAGATCCGGTGGAATGACCGGCAGCACGGTGAGCACCATCCACTCAGGATGACATCCGCTGTTGCGGAAGCCCTGAGCAAGCTGCAACCGCTTAGCGAGCTTACGTTTGCTCTGCTTGGAATTGGTTCTCTCCATCTCACGGCGCAATTGGTCAATGAGGGCATCCAAGTCAATAGTCTCCAGCAAACGCTGAATGGCAAGAGCGCCCATCGCGGCCTCCGGTGCATCATCACCGTAGTCCTCCATAATCTCCTCGTACTGTTGTTCGCTGAGGATCTGTCCACGCTCAATACCATTAACCCCCCGGGGATCGATGACAATGTAGTCTTCGTAATAAATGATTCGCTCCAAATCTTTGGCCGTGAGATCCAACATGAGACCTATGCGACTGGGCATGCACTTGTAGAACCAGATGTGGGTGACAGGCACGGCCAGGTTGATGTGTCCCATGCGCTCACGACGCACGCGTGAGGAAGTGACCTCCACGCCGCAGCGGTCACATATCATGCCCTTGTTTTTAGCGCGCTTGTAGCGACCGCAAGAGCACTCCATGTCGCGAGTGGGACCAAAGATACGCTCGCAGAAGAGACCGCCCCGTTCCGGTTTGAAGGTACGGTAGTTGATAGTCTCCGGGTTCTTCACCTCGCCGCTGGACCACCCGCGGATGTCCTCCGGGCTGGCCACGGTGATGCAAACCTGATCGAAGTTTTTTGGCTTCTCGTTGTTAATATCGACTTGAGACATAAGAATAGGAATTTAAGGGTTGCGGCATCAAGAATTAACGATCATTTTCATCATCATCTGCGTGCAGATCAATGGGGGCGGCAAGATCAGATTCTGAACCATCCAGGCGAATCTCAATCATATCCTCATAATCTTGCACATCTTTCTCGATTTCTTCCTCATCGGCAACGTCTGCCAGCACTTGGAAGACGTCCACCTGTTGAGAGTTCGAGCCATCACGATACCGCTTCTCAAGCGGTTGAACATTCAAGCAAAGAGCCTGCATTTCCTTGATGAGCACATTGAAAGATTCCGGCGTACCGGCCTCCAGCGAATTGTCACCGCGCACGATATTCTCGTAGATACGTGTGCGACCTTGCACATCATCGGATTTGACAGTGAGCAGCTCCTGCAGAGTATAGGCAGCGCCATATGCTTCCATGGCCCAAACCTCCATTTCTCCGAAACGCTGGCCACCGTGCTGCGCCTTGCCGCCCAGCGGCTGCTGGGTAACGAGCGAATAGGTGCCTACCGCGCGAGCGTGAACCTTGTCGGCAACAAGGTGGTTCAATTTGAGCATGTACGTATAACCGACCACCACAGGGTAGTGGAAATATTCACCGGTGAGCCCGTCGATAAGGCGGCTCTTACCGGCAACAGACCCATCTTTGCCATCACCTACCCAAGTAAAGCCGGGTACCTTTTTTGCCTGGCTCATATAGTCCCATATTTTGGCTTCATCAATGCCGTCGAACACCGGAGTAGCAACCTTGAAGCCAAGCGCTTTGGCAGCCACGCCGAGGTGAGCTTCCAGCACCTGACCCACATTCATACGGGAAGGCACGCCGAGCGGGTTGAGGATGATATCCACCGGAGTACCATCTTCCAAATAAGGCATGTCCTCAACCGGAAGCACGCGGGAGCACACACCCTTGTTACCGTGACGACCGGCCATCTTATCACCCACACCCAGCTTACGCTTGGTGGCAATGTAAACCTTCACTTCAGTAACAACGCCCGGTTCGACCTCGGCTCCGGCCTCAATTTGGTCGAGTTTGCGATCGCGTTCCTCATCGAGGTCACGGAATCGTGGTTCGTAGGTGTTGATAATCTCAAAGATCTGGTTGCGTACAGGGCTCTCGTTCATATCGAGCTGATCATGATGCTCGGCCAAATTGTGCAACAGAGTTTTAGTGATCTTCCGGTTAGCCGGGATGAGCACCTCCCCAGTGCCGACATGAGTGATCTCCAACGGAATTTTCTCGCCAAGCAAACGATCAGAAAGGCGGCTGGTAAGCAAATCAACGAGATTCTTCTTGTCGCGCACGTATTCTTCGTCTACCTTTTTGCGTTGCTTCTGAGCCTCTTTTTCAGAATCGAGCTCCGGCGCGCCTGGGGCAACTGAACGCACGATACGTACGTCCATAACCACACCGGTGGTACCGGGCGGTACACGCAACGAAGTATCCTTGACATCCGCCGCTTTCTCGCCGAAAATGGCACGCAACAGGCGCTCCTCCGGAGCGAGATCGGTTTCACTCTTCGGGCTGATCTTGCCCACCAGGATGTCGCCGGGCTTAACCTCGGCGCCAATGCGCACCACGCCATCGCTTCCGAGGTTCTTGAGGGCCTCATCACCGACATTAGGAATGTCACGCGTGATTTCTTCCGGTCCCAACTTGGTGTCACGCGCTTTCTCCTCAAACTCCTCAATATGGATCGAAGTATAAGCATCCTCTTGCACAAGGCGTTCGGAGATGATGATGGCATCCTCGAAGTTGTAGCCATACCATGACATGTAAGCTACCAAAACATTGCGACCGAGAGCGAGTTCCCCGCCGTCCGTACAGGGGCCATCCGCCAACACATCGCCCGCCTTCACCTTGGCGCCACGCGCCACGATAGGACGTTGGTTGATGCAGGTAGAAGCGTTGGAGCGCATAAACTTGCGCAGCTGGTAGACGTAGATGCCCTTGTCGGGATCCGTCTTAATGCTTTCCGGGTCGCTCAGCCAACGCTGGGGAGCCACAGGCAGCTCGCCATCCTTTGTAGTGACGATATACTCTGCCGTAGCCGAAGCCACGATGCCCGGACCAGCAGCAACAACAACCGCACCGCTGTCACGCGCGCACTTCGCCTCAATGCCGGTTCCAACGAGTGGAGCCTGGTTGACCATAAGCGGCACACCCTGGCGCTGCATGTTGGCTCCCATGAGCGCACGGTTAGCGTCATCGTGCTCAAGGAAAGGAATGAGGCCGGCAGCAATGGAAATAATCTGCTTGGGGGAGACATCCATATACTCCACACGACGGGGGTCAACCTCGATGAACTCCCCGTGCTCACGCGCAGTGACGCGTGGTTTAACGAAGTGTCCGTGACCATTGTCGTTATCGATGGGGTTGTTGGCTTGGGCAATAAGGTGATATTCCTCCTTGTCAGCAGAGAGATATTCCACCTCATTGGTGACGATAACTTCGGTATCTGTCACCTCCCCCTTCTTGTTCTTCTTTTGGATCGTTTTAACTTTGCGGAAAGGAGTCTCGATAAAACCATACTCATCGATGCGCGCATAAGTGCAAAGCGAGTTGATAAGGCCGATATTCGGACCTTCCGGAGTCTCGATGGGACAAATACGACCGTAGTGCGAGGGGTGCACATCGCGCACCTCAAAGCCGGCACGGTCACGGTTCAACCCGCCCGGACCGAGGGCAGAAAGACGCCGTTTGTGCGTAAGCTCAGCCAGCGGGTTGATCTGATCCATAAACTGGGAAAGCTGGCTGCGACCGAAGAAATCACGCACCACAGCGCTCAGAGCTTTCGGGTTGATCAGCTTACTCGGCGTAAGATCGTTGCGCGTCGTATCGCAAAGTGTCATACGCTCCTTGACAAGGCGCTCGGTACGAGCAAAGCCGACACGGCACTGATTGGCGATCAGCTCGCCAACGGCACGCACGCGGCGGTTGCCCAAGTGGTCAATGTCGTCCACAGCACCCTCACCATGGCGCAAACGCAGCAAGTACTTGACAGCGGTGAGGAAATCGATGGGCTGGATAAGACGAACGTCCTCCGGCACGTCAAGCCCCAGCTTCTGGTTGATTTTGTAGCGACCCACGCGAGTAAGATCGTAGCGCTTTTCCTCGCGGAAAAGACGGTCCAAAGCGGCGGCAGCCTGCTGCACGGAGGTGGGATCTCCTGGACGGAACTTGCGGAAGATCTCCTTGAGCGCGCTTTCACGATCATGAGAGAGGTCCTTCTTAAGTGTTTTCACCAACAGTTCATCCTCGCGCTGGTCGATCACCTCAATCGTCTTGATACCGAGTTCCTGCATGCGGCGAATGGTAGCCAGACTAAGGGGCTCATATGCTTTGGCAATGACAGAAGCGGGACGTGTGGAATTCTTCTCACTGTACTTCACGTCCTCAAAGGGAACCAAGTACTCCAACTCGTCGCCACTCACATCCGCAATACGCAGCTTCTGGATGGTATAGAACTGCTCCACAATGGAACGATCCGTCTCGTAGCCCAAATAACGCAGGAACGTCGTCGCCAGGAACTTGCGGCGGCGGCGACGACGATCGAGGTACACGTACATGAGATCGTTCGTGTCAAACTGCACCTCAAGCCAGGAGCCACGATCCGGAATGATACGGAAAGAGAAAAGTTCTTTGCCGTTGGCGTGGCGGATCTTCTCGTAACAGATGCCCGGAGAGCGGTGCAGCTGAGCCACAATAACGCGTTCTGCACCGTTAATGACAAAGGTGCCGCGGTCGGTGATCATGGGAATTTCTCCCATATAAACATCTTCCTCGGCGGAGTAATCATTGCACTTGAGACGAAAGCGAACGTAGAGCGAAGCGCTGTAGGTCTCCCCGGAACGAATAGCGGCAAAGTCCGTTATTTTTGGAGGAGAAATCTCGTAAGAGATGAACTCGAGGCAAATCTGCGAGTCATAGCTCTCAATGGGGAAGTGCTCGGTCAAAACTGCCTGCAAACCCACTTTAAGACGTTTCCCGGGAGCGGTAAAGCGCTGAAGGAACTCCTCGTAAGACTTGGTTTGTATCTCAATGAGATTCGGTGGCTGGATGACTTCAGTAATTTTACCGAAACTGATTCGCTCTTGCTTTGACTTGGACATGGAATGCGCGGAGATTAAGTTTAGCACCCGGAAACCGGATGCGATCGATTTTATGTGGACTAAAACCGACCCGGAGCAACTAGCACACACGGCGGGCGCACCGGGTCGATCTCAGGCTGGTTGTTGGTTGTGGAGATTAAAGGGGACGAGATCAACTTGCAAAAAGCAAGCGGAGAAACGCGAAGCGCAGGGGAGGAACACGGTCCTCCCCTGCTCTCGCGAAAAGCGACGGGTTACTTGATGGTAACCTTAGCACCGGCTTTTTCGAGCTCGGCCTTAGCCTTATCAGCGTCCTCCTTAGAGGCGCCTTCAAGCACGAGAGCCGGGGCACTCTCGACAAGCTTCTTGGCATCTGCCAATCCCATTCCGGTCTTGACAGTACGCACCGCCTTGATGACGGCAATCTTGTTGGCACCAGCGTCAGTGAGCTCGACATTGAAGTCGGTCTTTTCCTCTGCAGCCTCTGCAGGAGCAGCAGCAGCCCCAGCCGCAGCAGCCACGGGCGCAGCAGCAGAAACACCCCACTTCTCTTCCAGGAGCTTGACAAGCTCGGCAGCCTCCAAAATGGTAAGTTTACCGAGTTCTTCAGCGATTGTATTGATATCAGCCATTGTTTTTGTATAGTTTCATTGGTTCTTGTCGCGGATGGGGGCTCCCCATCCATTTCAGTTCTCACCGGCCGGAGAGCCGACAGAAAACCTAATTTTTCAGGCGCGGGTGTGATAGCACACCGTGGCCATCCAATCAAGACTTTTTTCTAATATGACACAGATTTACTGGTCAGATCCTCCTTCCTTATCGACATGAGCTTGAATGACGCGAGCCAAGGCAGCACCGGCGCCGTTGATGGTACCGAGCAAGGTGGCAAGCAGCACCTCGCGACTGGGCAGCTCACCCAAAGCGCGGAGCTTGTCGGGCGTAAGCTGAGCCCCATCCAAAATGCCGGTTTTGTAAGCAACCTTTTTGGAGGCGTTGGCAAATGTATTGATGACCTTGGTGGCAGCGCAAATGTCGCTCTGCCCAGTCACATAAGCGGTCTGTCCCTTGAGGGCAGCTGAAATATCCGGAAGGCCTGCCTGAGCAAGAGCCTTGGCCATGTAGGAATTCTTAGCCACGGTGCAAGAAGCGCCACTCGCAGCAAGCGAAGCACGCAGCGCGGTGAACTCCGGCACAGTGACCCCGGCATAGTCGATGACAATGAGAAATGGCGAACCATTCACTTTCTCAAGCAATTGAGAAATAATGGTCTGCTTATCAGCATTCACTTTCTTTTCTGTACTCATAATCTAATGGGTGTTCGGGTTCAGAGCTTGGAGTATTCCGCGGCGCTGAGAGTAACGCCCGGGTTCATGGAGCAAGCCACCGTAGCAGATGCGATGTAGGCACCTTTAGCGCCGGATGGACGTGCTTTCACGACGGATGCAATGAGAGAACGGAGGTTTTCCACTAACTGCTCTGAGGTGAAGGAAAGCTTGCCTACAGCCGCAGAGATATTGGCATTCTTGTCCACCTTGTAGTCCACGCGCCCCGCCTTCACCTCGCGCACAGCCTTGGCCGTATCATCGGTGACGGTACCGGTTTTTGGGTTGGGCATGAGACCGCGGGGGCCAAGCACACGGGCAATCTTGCGCACCTGAGCCATGGCCTCCGGTGTGGCGATTGCGCTGTCAAATGCAAGAAAGCCGCCCTGCACCTCTTTGATCAGGTCATCGAGGCCCACCTTCTCAGCCCCGGCATCCAAGGCAGCCTGAGCAGCCTCGCCTTGGGCGAAAACAATGACGCGGACATTCTTGCCAGTGCCGTGCGGCAAGGCAACTGAGCCACGAACCATTTGGTCGGATTTACGCGGATCCACGGTGAGGTGGAATGAAACGGTGACAGTGGCATCGAACTTAGGGGCTGGAAAACTCTTCATGAGTTCCACGGCCTCCTCGACAGAGTAGGTCTTGGCGGCGTCCACCAGACCTGCAGCTTGTGTGTAGCGTTTGGAATGCTTTGTTGACATAATAAATAAATGCAGTACGTGCGGGTTATGCTTGTTGTTAGGTAAGATCCCTCCTGCGAGCAGAAAAAGGGGTCAGAAGCCTTCTACTTCAATCCCCATTTGGCGAGCTTGACCGGCAATAATGCGGGCGGCAGCTTCGGGGGATTTAGTATTCAGGTCGGGCATCTTCGTATTGACCACCTCCATGAGCTTTTCCTTGGTGATCTTGGCGACCTTATTTTTATTAGGCTCACCGGAACCAGAGGAAATACCGGCGGCCTTCTTGAGAAGGTTAGCAGCCGGAGGCATTTTGGTGATGAAGTCGAAGGACTTGTCTTTGTAGACGGTGATCACGACGGGAAGCACATCGCCAGCCTGCTTTTGAGTTTTTGCGTTAAACTCTTTGCAGAAGGCCATGATATTGACACCCGCCTGACCAAGAGCAGGTCCCACCGGGGGCGAAGGATTAGCCGCGCCCGCAGGAATCTGCAGTTTGATGGTTTTGACTACTTCTTTTGCCATGGTTTTATATGTTTGTGATTCTGCGTTACCGGACATACCCGACAACGCAAAGAAAGAAGATTACTCTGTACGAGGAATATTGCGCTCGTCTTCCGGCACGAGCTGCACCTGCGTGAAGTCCAAATCCAGCGGGTTGGAACGTCCGAACATCGTCACTCCGACGCGCAAGCGACCGTGCTCGACATCGACCTCTTCGACAATGCCGCGCTCCCCTTGGAAAGCGCCTTCAAGCACGACGACCTCATCTTGCACATTGATGACAATTTTTTGACGTGTACCCTCACTGCGTCGTTCAACTTCACGCTTAAAATCGGCTACATCTTTGGCAGACATCGGGAGGGGTTCTTTGTTGCGGCCGCAAGCGAAGCTGATGACGCCATCTACCGCTTGAATTTTGTACCATGCGTCATTGTTGAGATTGCCCGTAGCCGGGTCACGCAAGGCAAAGTTGAGGTACACGTAGCCAGGGTATAACTTACGCTCCTGCACAACTTTTTTCCCATTGCGCACCTCCTCCACTTTCTCGGTAGGGACAAGAGGCTCGCTCTGCAGCAAAGCGCCCAATTCCTCATCCTCCTTGAAGAGGCGCTTAAGATTTTCCACGGCACGGCGTTCCTTGTTAGAAAGCACATGCAGCACGTACCACTGATCTTGCACAGCCGGCACTCTGTGCAGCGTGGCTGATTTGCGTTCGTAGGGGCGAGACATAGGCGGGAAATGGACGAAGGTTAGTAGTATTGATTAGGATAACTGCTCCACAGCCCAAGTAACAACCCGAGCCATGACGAAATCGAAAAAAGCGACATAGGCACCCAGGAGAACCATAGCAATGAGCACAACCAAGGTGGAACTCCACAGCTCACGGTACTTGCGAAACCCCTTCACTTTGGGGTCGCTCTCCCACGGCCAAGAGCTTTTTTTCAGCTCGCTCTTAATCGCGGAAATAAAGAGTGAAATCTTACGGAACATAGCGTGGGGATTGACAGTACTTAAATGGACGGCAAGCTGCCGGCGGCGCAGGGTATGAGAGACTCGAACTCCCAACATGCGGTTTTGGAGACCGCTGCTCTACCAATTGAGCTAATACCCTAAGGGGATTCTGGTATTTTTCGGATGGTCGGGGAACACCCACTCCTTCGCGGGGCGCCCCCAACCATCCGCACCAGCCACACCCACCCGGGAGTGAAAGCGTAGCTGAGTGCGGGTTAGAGTTGTTGTGTAAGAGGCGGCGAGATCAGGCCTTAATCTTAGCGACCTTACCCGCACCCACCGTGCGACCGCCCTCGCGAATAGCGAAGCGCATACCCTCTTCCATAGCGATGGGGGTGATGAGTTCCACACCGATGGTCACGTTGTCACCGGGCATCACCATTTCCGTGCCTTCCGGCAGGGTAACGGTACCAGTCACGTCCGTAGTGCGGAAGTAAAACTGCGGGCGATAATTGGCGAAGAAAGGAGTGTGACGTCCGCCCTCCTCCTTGGTGAGCACGTACACGGCAGCCTCAAAGTTGGTGTGAGGGGTGACTGAACCCGGCTTGGCAATCACCTGACCGCGAACGATGTCCTCCTTCTTGATGCCGCGCAGCAGCACACCGACGTTATCACCAGCCTCACCCTTATCGAGCAGCTTGCGGAACATCTCGATATCTGTCACAGCGGTCTTCACCGTCGGCTTAATGCCCACGATCTCCACTTCCTCCATCTTGTTAATGACGCCACGCTCAATACGTCCCGTAGCCACCGTTCCACGACCGGAAATGGAGAACACGTCCTCCACCGGCATAAGGAAGGGTTTGTCAACTGGACGCTCCGGGGTCGGGATGTAGGTATCTACCGCCTCCATGAGATCCAGGATAGACTTGACCGCATCGGGGTCGCCCTCCAGGGCCTTCACGGCAGATCCTTTGATGATAGGAATCTCATCGCCCGGGAAGTCGTAAGAGGAAAGGAGCTCACGGATTTCCATCTCCACCAGCTCGGCGAGCTCGGGATCTGCAAGGTCCATCTTGTTCATGTACACGACGATGTAAGGCACACCCACCTGACGGGCAAGCAGGATGTGCTCACGCGTTTGAGGCATGGGACCATCTGCGGCAGACACCACGAGGATAGCGCCATCCATCTGAGCAGCGCCGGTAATCATGTTCTTCACATAGTCGGCATGCCCGGGGCAGTCAACGTGAGCATAGTGACGTTTGTCGGTCTGATACTCAACATGAGCGGTAGAGATCGTGATACCGCGCTCGCGCTCCTCAGGAGCGCCGTCAATTTGGTCATATGCCTTGTATTCAGCCTTGCCCTGGTCTGCAAGAACCTTCGTAATTGCAGCCGTAAGGGAAGTCTTACCATGGTCAACGTGACCGATTGTTCCCACGTTCACGTGGGGTTTGGTTCGCTGGAATGCTTCTTTAGCCATAATGTTGTTGTATTAGTTTAAGCTGCTTATTCTTGCAGAGCATCAAAGCTTCTGGCGGGATTTGAACCCGCGACCTCATCCTTACCAAGGATGCGCTCTACCACTGAGCTACAGAAGCAATCACGCTCCAGAGCCATCCCACGAGGGGGACGGAAAAGCGGGGAGAATATACACGACTTTTTACACCACGTCAATCACAATTTCGCGAAATGATATATTTTTTTGTCCATGAAAGAAAATAAGGTGAGCTAGTGGATGGCAAAAATAGATTGCGAGATGAGGTGGATAGGTGCATGCTAGTGACCTATGAAGACAACAGCAACAATTACAATAACGGCGTTGAGCAGTTTCCTTGCAATGGGAGCAATGGATAACACAACGACCCCGGGAGGTCAGGATGCGACTGCTCCATCCATCACCTGCAGCTCAGACGGTACCGGCGCCTCCTGCGATGAGACGTACTGGATCAATGTGGATACCATGACGCTGGCAGCAGCAAATGGGGATCCAATCGCGCAATATGCCATAGCCTACATCACGGAAAACGGGGTGAACGGAACTAAGAAGGATCCGGAAAAAGCAGAAGCGCTATACACGCACGCCCTACCCGGGCTGATGAAAGCCGCGAAGGGGGGCAATCCCACGGCGTGTCGTGCACTAGCTCACATGTATGAACATGGCAAGGGGGTAGACAAAGATGAGGAAAAGGCTCAAGAATTCATGGATATGTGCAAAGAAAACGGGGGAAAAGAACATACCAACCCAACGGATTCAACAAGCACGGACATGTAATGAAGTCACCATTTTAGTTACCTGTATAATGCGCGCGCTGCCGGGAGGTAGCGCGCGTTTTTGTGCGGAAGTTCGTCGCTACATTTCTGCATCGTAAAGCACTCGAACAAGGTAGAGCCCGTCCGGCGGGGCGCAGAAACGGGGAGCGGCGTCATTCGGATGAGAAAACGCTTCCCGGATATCATCGAGGGAAGAGGCTCCGCAAGCTGTCCGCATCGCTGTCCCGACCATCATGCGCACCATGCGGTACAAAAAGCCTGAGCCGCAAAATCGGATGGTCAGCAAATCAGCCTGCTTGGATAAAGTAGCGGAAAAAATCGTCCGCGTAAAGTAGTCGGAAGGAATGGGCTGAGGTTCGTTTCCACGGCGAGCAGCAAAACGACGGAAATCGTGCTCGCCGCAGTAAAGACGCAATGCGCGACGGAGCATGGCCGTGTCGAACCGACGTGTACAGTGCCACGCACGTCCAGCGAGATGTGGAGGTAGGATGGATGCGCAACATATGCGGTACTCGTATTCCTTACCACGCGCGCTAAAGCGAGCGTGGAAATTCGCCGACACAGGCTGCACTCGCAAAATACGCACAGAAGGTGGGAGCAGAGCATTGAGCGCTGCGCGCCATGCGTCGGCGCTCATGCGACAGGTAGGTGGTACATCTGCATGAAAACACTGGGCGAGTGCATGCACTCCAGCATCCGTGCGACCGGCAGCATGGATGCGCAACGGGGACTTCAGGATGCGCGCAAATGCTTCTTCTATGCAATCCTGCAGAGTATCGCCACCCAGCTGGCTCTGCCAACCGTGCCACGGGGCCCCATCGTACGCGCAAGTGAAGAGCAGGCGCAGCATACAAAGGTGAAACTAAGGCGAAGGATCAACAGCAAACCCAAACGCCGACTCGAAGTCGCGGATCAGCGTCCGCAATATGAATGGTCCCTCCTGCAGGTTACTCATCAGAGGTCATCATCCCCGTCATCGTCCGATTCTGAAGCATCTGAACCACTCTCCCCTTCCTGGTCAGAAGTTGCCGTAGGAACCTCCTGTGGCTCATCGCTCAAAGCAGGCACGGCGGGCACATCATCATCCGAATCAAACTTAACATTGGAAGCTTCGGTCACGGAGGCGCGGTAAGCCAGTGCCTCCTTCAGCTTTTCAGAATTATAGTATTCGGGGAAATCGCCTGGTGTTTCATGCGGGGTATTGGTATCCTGCATATAACGAATTCCCTCCTGTTTAAGCTCATCCGGCGTACCCTTAGCGCCTTGGGCCTGGGCGATGGCAATAAAGAGACGATCGGAATCGACATCACCATCACTGCTGGTAGAAGGGAAACTGGCGCGTACTCGCCCCATCTCGCGAGCCAGGGCTTTAACAGCATCGGCATAGTCGGCACCAGCGTTTTCCGAGCTGTCGCCAGCACTTCGATAAAGAGCTGTATCATTGAGAGCAAACACGCGTACTTTTGCATCCTCAAAACGTTTGTTGAGTACGGCAACACGGGGAGCATGAGCTTCGGCAGAGGCTGTGTCAGTAACAGCCTGAAGCTCGGTTGTAAGCTCGCGAGCAAGTTCGACAACACTCTTACTCTCCTTTTGGCAAGAGTTAAGCGTCAAAGAGACCAAAACGGCGCAGGATGCTGCAAAAATAGTACGTTTCATGGATAGGGTGAAGTAGTACCTCTCCTGTACTTTAGCAAGAATCGAAGGCTGTGTCAAGGTAAAGAGATGGAAAAGAAAGGGAAAATGAAAATCTCGCATTGCCCGCATTGCCTCAAAAATAAAGTCACCGAAGGGTCGCCAAAAACGAGCAAAGAGAATTTTCTGAATGCTTGATGCCTC
>CANRNS010000039.1 GCA_947632055.1 uncultured Akkermansia sp. | reverse complement strand
CCCTCTGACAATGTAAGCTGACCAAAATCCAGGCTAGCCCCGCCGGTCATGCTGATGGCCAGCCCGCCGCCGGCGGCCTCCACAGAATTCGCCGTCAGGGTGCCCGAGTTCAACGCCAACGTGCCGCTGCTGAGCTTAAGTGTCCCCACGCTCAGCGAGCCTTTGAAATCGTTTCCGGCGATTTCCGCTCCGCCCTCAAAGTTCAGGGTTCCGCTGCCGGTGATGGCCCCGCTGCCCTTCAAATCCGCCACGGTCAAGCTGCCCGCCAACTCCAGCGCGCCGGAACCCTCGTAGGATCCAACCGTCAGATCTACACCTTCACCCACACGCACTGTGGCATCGTTGCTGAACGTGGATTCCACCGTCACATCAGCTCTTTCCTCGCTTTCGGCCGTCATCTCGTACGTGGCGTCGCCCGAAATACTCAGAGAGTCCATGCTTGCGCCATCCACCATGTTCACGGTCACGTTGGCGGATCCGTTGTACTGTAAGAAGACAGCTTTACCTTTTCCCCATTCATGTGTGCCCGGCATGCCTTCCTCGTCGTAGCTCCATTCACCCTCCTCCGAAACGCCCAGCACGACTTCGGTATCGTCCGGATCCGCTCCCCAATACAGACTGCTGCCCTCATCCGCATTTTCCCATCTCAGCCATCCCTGATTATCCAACGCAAGCCCCTTGTAGTAGTAGCTTTTTCCGGTCGTTCTTCCGTCCACCGTAAAGACAAAGTCATCCTTCCAAGCATCCAACAAACCGCCCAGTCCGTCCCCCGTGAAGAGCTGGTAGCTCCCTGCGCTCTTTCCACCATTTCCTCCCAGCAAAGCATCGGAGAGATCGATGGTCAGGAGAGTCCCTTCCTGTGCCGTGATGCTTGCTCCCGCTCCCAAGTTGATTTTCGCATCCGTTGTCCCGCCTAAAGCTAACACGCTTCCCTCGCCCCAGTTCCACGCACCGTCGATACTCAGACTGCCGTTCTTCACCGTGAGCTTCGCCTGAGCGCCCATCGTCAGGCTCCCGAGGCTCCCGCTCAGCGTGTTCACGGTCAACTGTCCTTGCGACACCGTCAATACGTTGCCACTGAAGGTCCCCAAAATGTACGATGCACTGCTGCCGCCCGTATACGTCAGGTTCGATCTGATGGTTCCGTCAAAACTCCCGCTCTTCGCCGTGGTAAGATTCAGGGTGCCGCCTTCAATGCTGCCGCCATTACCGCTCAGCGCCGTCACAGTCAGGCTCGCAGTGTCCTGGAGACGGACAACGCCGTCCGTATTCACGGTCAACGTGCCGATGGTGTTCTCAATCTCCCCTGTCTCGCCCAGGGTCAAGGCGCTGGACCGCTCATCCTTCTTGCCGCCCACCGTGACGCTGCTGGCGTTCATCCCGCCCTTCACGGTCATCTGCCCGCCGGTCGCCAGCGTGATGGCGCCACCGGCCACCAGCCCCCCGCTCGTCACGGCGCTGCCGCTGTAGCTGCCGCCCACCTCCACCGTGCCGCCCTCGCTCACGGTGAAGGCCTGTTCATTCACCATCTTCCCGGTCGCGGTGAGCGTACCGCCATTCACCGAAGAAGTGACGCCACTTTGCCACCCGAAGGATACATCACCGTTCACGGTGATGCTACTCCCGCTCCCTGTCAGCGCAATGCTCCGCACCTGCAAAAGCACGTCGTTGTGCTCACCCGTGTCACCTACGGTCAGCGTACCGGTTGAATCGGCGTCCCCCACGGTCAACGCTCCGGCGTGCGCGAAGCCAAAGTAATTTTCATGATTGGAAGCGGCTTCATTGCCATGGAGTCCGCCCACGGCAGTCAGTTGGGCGCCGCCCTTCACCGTGATCGCACCATCCACGTCATTATTCGGGTCGTCATGGATGTTGAGCGTGCCGTTCACCGTCATGGTGACGCCTGCCCCGTTCAGCTCAATGCTTCCTCCGCCATTCAGACTCGTTGCATCGCCGCTGTAATTCCCACCGATGGTCACGGTTCCGCCCGTCACCCTCAGCGTCTCCTGGTTCACCATGTCGCCCTTCACATCCAGCGTACCTCCGGCAATGGTGGAAGTGACGCCACCCCCCGGCGCCGTTCCGTCATAGCCCAGCGAGAGATTGCCGTACACCGTGACCGTGCTGGTGTTGTTCATGTCGAGGCTGTACACCTGCAAAAGCGGTCTGTTGGCGGCATCTCCCGTTTCTTCTGCTGCATTAAAGGCCTGCTGCGTCCCGATCGTCACAGTGCCTACAAACGCATCGCTCCCCACCACAAGCTTTCCGGCGTGGGCGTGGCTGTAATACTGGTCACTATGCTCATCGTTGTCTACCCCGTAGAGCGAGCCATTCACGGTCAGTGTTCCTCCCACCACGCTGATGGTGTTGAGATCCCCGCCCGCCATTTCCTTGACGTATAGGTCCGTTTCCACTGACACCGACGAACTTCCCGTCACACTGACCCCTCCCTCCACCTGCAGCTTCCCGTTTTGAATCGTCAGCGTACCGGCCTCCACACTTAACGCGCCCTTTATGCTGGAATCCGCCGTGCCGTTGATGGTCGTGCTGGTGTGCCCGGTTCCCAGCGTCAGCGTGCCCGTGAGTTCGCTGGTCAAAGTACTTGCCGTGTTGATTCCCGTGAGTGTGGCCGCCGTGCCTGTCAACTTGAGCTTGCTCGCAGCGACATTGCCCACGCTGAAGCTCGCCCCATTCCCCGCCAATTCCAAGGTCACCCCCTCAGCAAAGGCAAGATGCCTGGCACCAAAATTGTCCTCCTGATGATCATCGGCGAAGTGTATCCTGAACGTGCCCAAGCCCGTTACGTTGATGGATTGCGTTTTGCCGCTGGCCTGCCATCCTATGGCGCCATGCTCTCCCAGTTCAAAGACAGACCCTTCCCCCACCAATTCGACCCCTTGACCACGATCGCCAAGCAAGAGCTCAGGCGTGTTTTCTGCCCCTCCAAGACGATCAAACTTCGCAGTTGTATGGTCTTCGACAACAAATTTATCGCTATCAATGCACACCTTCACACCGAAGGTCGTATCTGTCCCCACCGTAATGGTGCTCACAGAATGAATTTCTTTTGTGCCCCCTGTCCCTTCCTGAACCAAGATCTCTCCCGTCCCAGAAAAGAAGAGTTTGCCGGCCTTTACACTCCCGGATACGGTGACGGTAGCGGGGCTATCCGTGCTGTTGTTGAAGAGGACGTTCTTATTTGTCTCAGACGGTCCGGTACCACCTTCGCTCCAATCATTCGTTCCCTCCGCCGTCGTCGCACTCCACGTGAAGCCTGTGTCCTCAGCAGACGCGCTCCATTCGAGCAGGTTGTCTAGATTGATGGTCAGATAACCGTCATTGTCAAGTCTCACTCTGTAATCTGCCACCCCGGTAATGTGCCCCTCCAGCGCTGCCACTATCTCGCTTAACCCATCCCCAGAGAAAAGCTGCAGCCTATACTCCGAACTCGGCTCCCGAGTTTCCAGGTAATTCACGTAATCGCTGAGGTTGATTAAATCCAAGGTCAGCGTGTGGCCATTGAGCGCCAGTTCCCCAAGCTGCAAGCTACTGTACCCCTCTGCACTGAAGGTGAGCTGCAAATGTGCATTGTTTTGCAACTCCAGTGTGCCCAATTTGTTCTCACCAGCGGCTTGAAGAACCAAATGTCCGTTGTTGGCGCTTATCGTCACCTTCCCGCTCTCGGCTTCCAGAAGCCCGCCAACATTCAGTTTGCTTCCGCCTGCCACTTTTACCACAGCATTTTCTCCAATGGTTAGCTTGCCGGTAATGGTGAGAGCATCTCCACCGGCTAAGGAAGCTCCAAAACCATCAGCGCCGGAGCCGCTTACAGAGACATTCCCGTTGATGGTTCCATGATCCATCGTCAAACTTCCGTCGCCACTCACCGTAATATCTCCGGTGATCGCCGTGCCCCCCATGGTAAATGTTCCACCGCTCACTTGGATGCCGCCGTTAGCAGTGATGGTACCACCATTCTTTCGCATCGATCCCTCGCTCACCATGATACTACCGTTCACCGTCAACGCTCCTCCGCCAAAAGTTGCACTCCCGCCACTCACGGAGACCGAGCCTATCGACGACGCCCCACCCCCATTCAAGGTGAAGCTTCCACCAGTCACACTTAGCTTCCCGCTAATGGAGACGGCACCATTGCCCCCTCCTAGGAATGTGGTACCTGCTGAGGTAAGCGAAGTCATGGTCAGTTCACCTGTTCCATTCCATCGCAAATTCCCGCTCTCCACCACCACTGCGCCTGCGCTGGCTGACGTCATGTCGAGAGTCAGCGCCCCTGTGCCGGTCAGTGTGATATTCGTCTCTCCCGACAAAGTAGCCGTTCTTCCAAAAGTGAGGCTACCGGACGACACCCTCAGCCCCGCCCCCGTGAACGCTCCACTGTAGGTGAAGGTCCCACTCCCACCAGCATATTCAAAGGTTGAGCCGATAGCTCCCCCAAAGCTTCCTCCATTTCCCGTATACTTCAGCGTCCCATCGCCGCTTATGCTACCGTAGGTTTTTGTCCCTTCTCCCACGCCATCAAGATTGGTAACGATGAGCGTCTGCTCACTCGCCAGCTTCACCTCCCCATATTGCCCCACATGAAGGGTGACGATGCTGCTTTCCACCGTGCTGCCCGGGGCCGCCGGCTCCAAGTCTCCCAAGATCAATTGACTGACGCTATTTTCCCCTGTGCCGGTGATGGTAACGGTTGCATTGCTACCCATACTACCCTTCACAGTTAAGGATGCGCCGCTTTCAATCGTGACATCCCCTGCCTTTGTACCATTCCCGCCTTGAGGATAATTCCCTCCGAGCTTTCCAATTGTCACCTGAGCTCCGTCCGAGATCGTCAACGTCTTGTTATTATTAACCCGCAAGCCAGATGTTATCGTAAGAGATGTTGATTGACCGCTCACCGTAAACCCCCCGCTGACAGCCACTCCGTACTCGGCGTTATTACCGGCTAAAGCGCCTGTCACGTTCACTGTTCCACCGACAATACGCGTTTCCGCACCCGATACGATCAGGGTGTCAAGCTGAACAGTCCCACCCCCTGACGTGAATGCAGTTGTGCTGGCTGCACCTGAAAGACTCAGTCCTCCAGTGACGGTCAAATCCCCATTTTCCATCGTGAGGCTGGACAGTGTCAACGCACCATTGAATATCACGCTGCCGCCCGATACCGTCAAGCTGGTCAGCGTCAACGCACCATTGGATATCACGCTGCCGCCTGATACCGTCAGGTTGGTCAGGTTGACCGTGGCGCCGACATCCCACGTCACCGAGCTCTGGGCTTTCACATTCAGCGTGGCGCCGGACATCGTGGCGCCGGAAGCGATGCTCAGTGCGGTGGCTGTGGCGCCATCACCCACTTCGAGGATGTCGCTCCAACTGAGGGACGTGCTGCTGTTTTCCCCGCCAATGTTCACCGTGCCTGCACCGGTGAGTGTTGCCTTAGTCTCCCCATCATCCCCCGCTGAGCCTTCCAGGGTGACTGATGCGTTCTGGAAAGTTACCGTGGGGTTAGATTCGCCGGAAGATTCCGCGAGCGTCAACCCACCCGTCAGCTGCAGTACGGAGCCTGCCTCACCGGTGAATGTCCACGTACCGCTCATCACCTTCATGCTCGCCGGACTCACCGTGCCCTCAATTGCCACAGAATGCGTCCCGGAGTCGGCAAAGGTAACGCTATCGCCGTTGGAGAAAGTCCCTGTGGAGCTACTATCAACTGTCCATTGCGCATCCCCGCCGTCTTTCCATGTGCCGACGTTGCTGTTCCACGTGAGGTCGTATTTAGAATTGGCATTGTACGTGACATTTCCTTCTGCATCCACCGAAAGCCCGCGCGAACTGTACGTGCCGCCGAGTGCCTTTACGAGGAAATCCTTGAGCGTGGTCTCGATACCTTCCACCCCGTTCAGGTCTGTCATGTCGAACAACTGGTACGTCCACGTTCCTGCTTGTTCCTCTAGTCCGGTAAGGGTGAGTTTCAACCCACTCAACCCCGAAAGTGCGGTCAGCCCCTGTTGCGTCAGTTTCAACTTCCCGCCTTGGGCATTGCTCTCGCTCACTTGGATGTTCAGCGTCCACTCTGCCGCTCCTTCCGACAACAGCATCCCACTGTCCCCGACCTCCAGCACGCCGCCTGCCCCAAAAGTCCAAGTTTGTCCGCGTGTGGCAGTCATGCCGCTCAACGCTTTCACAGTGCCGTTGGTCACCGTCAGCGATCCCGACGACACCGCCCCTCCCAACTCCAGTGTCCCTCCGGTGACGTTCACAGCATCCGCCACCGTCAACCCGCCGTTGGCCGTAAGTTTGCTTCCGTTGCCAGCCAACGCAAGGTGATGCGCCGTCAACAGACCTCCCACCGTCAGCGTCCCCATGTTGCCATCCCCTTCACCACCTAGGGCAAGCCCGCTTTCAAAGCCAACACCCACCGTTAGCGCACCGTTGATGGTGCCCGTCGCTCCCCAGCCAACCTGCACGCCATCGTTTAAAAGCTCACCACTTGAGCCAGTGTAGCCGTACACCGAGAGATCGCCGTACACCGTCAAAGTAGACTTGCCTTCCCCGGAAGTTCCAATCACCGTCACTCCACTGGCTCGATGCGTCACATCGCTTACATCGGACTTGCCAAGCGTCAGGGTTCCGACGGAGTCTCCCGACTCATCGTGCTCACCGACCGTTATTTGCCCGCTACCGCAAACTTCTCCCACAGCTGGCGCAGCTGTCCCTTTCTTGTTACCGTACAGATACCCTTCAATCGTCACACTGGCACCATCCGTCACCGTCAGTTTGGCGTAGTTGGATAAATTAGCATTCCCGTTCACATGTACCTCGGTCCCTGCTCCGCTCACACTAATGTTCCTGGATACTGTCAAGGGACCAGCCTGCAATGCGCCCCCTGTGACAGTCAACCCCGTCACAGTTAAATCAATGCCGTTTTCACCGACATAGAGTCCGCCGACAAAGTTCAGTTCACCTGCCTGCAAGTCGAGGCTCTTCAAGGTCGTTTGGCTATTAGTCGTAAACTTTTGGGCGCCTCTTCCTTTTTTCACCATGCCCATGCTCTGATTGTTGACGACTCCCGAGAATGTCTGCTGTTCCTCACTGCCGACATCCAGCACCAACTTGCCGGTGCCGGTGAAGGTGCCGCTGCTGCCGGAGAGCCCTGCGAAGGTGTAGCCATCTGTTGCCGTCGTGCCGACACTCAAGGTGCCTCCGTTCATAGTGAGGAGACCGCCTGTCTGTCCATTCTCATAATCCAAGGTTAGAGTACCACCGGTCGAGACTGTGATGCCAGACGTGCTCCCAAAGCTAAAGCCGCTTCCCAAAGTCAGACTCCCGTTCGTTACGGTCAGGGTTCCCCCCGAGAAGGCTCCCGTGTAGCTGAAAGCCGTTGTCCCACTCCCCTCATACTCAAAGTTCGAGCTGATAGCTCCCCCAAAACTTCCCCCATTCCCGGTCAGCTTCAACGTGCCCTGACCGGTGATCGTACCATACGCACCCCCACTATTCTCGGCAAAACCGCCCACGGTCAGAATGCTATCTTCGCCAATAACAACCCCTGCGCCACTGCCCAAAGTCAACGTACCCGTTACATCGAAAGTTCCCGCGCCTTGGAAAGTTACATTCCCACTGCTGATTACAATTCTCCCGGCAGAAAGAGAAAGTGCGTTACCCTCCGCACTGCCGAAAGTGACATCCCCTGCGCGAAAGGTGAGAGCGCCGGTGATGGTGAGCGTCTGCTCCGTACTTCCGGCTTTGAAGACGTACTTGGTGGTATCGTTCGAAGGAGCGCCCACACTCAGGGAACCCATGGACACCCCATTACCCTGACCATCGACTGTCACCGTATTCGTGTCACCGTCGCCAGGTTGTCCCAGCAGGATAACGTCCCGTCCCTCAACAGGAGTGGCTTCTGAGGTCTCCCAACCATCATTGGCGCTGCTCGCGCTGGTAGAAGTACCCAAAGTGATTCCACCAGCGGTACCGGACCACGTCAAAGCTAGATCCCCGCTTGCAATAGGCATCACGCCATTCGTGGCGGCAAGCAGCATGACGTCCTCCTCGCTGTTGGCGGCGAGGGGAGCATGTTCTTCTTCATCTTCACTCTCTGTCCCCAGAGCAAGCTCGTCACCGGCGGGGGCAGCCAGCGGGGGGACTTCGTCTGCCTGGGCGAAGGTCGCCGTGCTCCACAGCAGGGAGAAGGCGCCCAAGAGGGCCGTCCCGGATGCCACGGTGCGCCGCAGCGCGCGGCGTCCGGCGAGGGTTGCAAGGCAAGCCAACAAAGCCTTGCGGAGACCAGTAGGTAAATGGAGTTTCATGATGCTGATGAGATGGGACCGCGGGGCGCGCGGCACACGTGTGCGCGATCCCCCGCGGGATTTTCAGCATACCTCTTTTCAAAGGAGATGTCCAGTATCTTTTTCAGAATTACGAAAAAATTTTCAGGGGTCTCCATCGCCGCACTTCAAAGAAGTTGACGCTTTCTAAATGTTGATAAGCAATCAATAATATAAATAAAAGAAGGCCTATCTCTTTTCAAAAGAGATGAACTAACCGGGGTGTCAACCACCTTGACAAACAGGTATGACACAAGAAAAATTGCTTCTCCTCTTCTTGAAAAACGAAAATGTTTTTCAGAATATTGTTTATTGATAATAAATCATTTATGTTTTTATAACTTGCTCATCTCTTTTGAAAAGAGATGCGCAAGCTGTGGAACACGGGAAAAGCAAGACAAACGCACGGGAACATGCGGTTGTTATTTACGATTGACGATGATCTACCGACCGGAGAGATTTCTCTCCTTTCGGCTTCTCTCCCATGCGGTTGCCCTGCGGAAGTCAGGGAGGGGCGCTGCTAGCCTTTCGGGCGGAGAATGCAAACCGTTTTGGTGATGACGCAGGCCTGATTCATACTCATGGTCTTTTTAGCATGTCCTGCGCCCCAGGAATCGCTGTAGACGATGGAATTAGTCTTGTCGTTATAGCCGATGATAAGGCGCATGTGACCGCCGTCGGGCTGCATGGAGCCCTGTTCCGGCAGAAGGCCGAGCTTCACGCTCCACAGAACCGGCATGCCCTTATCGAGCTGTTCCTTGATTTTTCGGAAGCCCCTTTTTACATCCGACTCACACTTGCTGATCACCTCAAGGCGCAGCTTACCCAAAACAGCCGGAGGAATTTCCTTTTCTCCGCCACGTTTATCCTCCGCCTTGGCAAAGTCCTTGTCTATCCTCTTGCTGCGCCATTCCAACTCTTTCAGATTGACATGGAATTTGCCGCTGATGTCTTTCAAGGCTTGCATCATGGCGCCAATGCTTGTGCCGGACTCGCCGGAACTCTTGCAGAGGGCAGCGAGCGCGTGCTGATCCACCCCATCCATCCCGTAGTAAGCGAAGACGCGCGATACCGTGGCCGGCACGCAATATCCCTTCTGCCCCTGATCGACCATGGGGATGCCCTCGATCCAGACGGTTCCATCCTCGTCGTGCTTCACGTGAGCTTTCAACTCTGATTTATGGGCGACATCCTTGGAGCTGCCGCGTTTCAGCGAGTCCTTATCCTTGGCGATGCTCAGGCGGATGAACTCGGCGACAAACTCCTTTTTTCCACTGCCGGAAGAAGCGGCCTCCAACCGAGCCGCATACATTTCCGATTCCCACTCCCACGTGTTTCCCTTGACAGCCGCCTCGTTTTTTTTCAGTCTGCCTTTCCTTGGTTTGACGCCGAAGAGGGCATTGAGCTTCTGCACACTCGCATCGAGCAAACTTGTATAATCCTTTCGGTCAATCAAGCCGTCATCGCCCTTGTTGTAAATCGTCGTGGAGAAGGAGGTGATACAACGACTCTCGGCATCCCATTCCAGCAGGACCTCACCTATTTCCACATCTCCGAAACCGACGCGTTCATTGCGACTCAGGCGCACGACCGTCTCATCCACCGGGGAGGGGTAGAGTCCTCTCAGCATACCCTTTTTCAAATCCTCTATCGTTTTTTTCCACAACGTACCATCCGTCACCAAGGGCATAAAGTCCGCCTTCGCGGGGGAATCCTGGGACGGGTCCTCACTCTGCGCATAACCGGCTTGCCAGACCGACAGCGCGAGAACCGCCGCGCTCAACAGGCGCCGCATGATTCTGGAGAGTTTTTCTTTCATCGTGTGAGACCGTCCTGTTTTGCCTGATTCCAGTAAGCGTATTCCGAGCGATTGAAGTCGACGTATTCGGGGGAAAGATCCGTGGTGTAGACCGTGTGGTCGCACGCCCCCTGGTGCAGGTGGATCAGCACCTCGAAGCTATCCGCCTGGACGCGCTCGCGCAACTGGTCGCAGGGAGTATCCGCCTGCACACCGCCACGGCAGGCCGGAAGTCCGGCGATATCGATATCCACCTTCTCCGGATTGACCGAATGAGACGAGTAGCCCACGGCGTGGATGATGCGCCCCCAATTCGGGTCTCCTCCGTTCCACGAGCTTTTGACAAGCGAAGAGTTGGCCACGCCTTTGGCCACAGCTTTGGCCTCCGCCGCGCTCCGAGCGCCCTTCACGCGCACGGTGACAAACTTGGTGATTCGCTCGCCATCCTTCACGATGCGCCATGCCTGCTGCAACATGACGTGCTGCACGGCGGCACGGAACGTATTCCACCCCGGCTTGCCGGGTGCGAGCCTTACGCCGGAAGCGCCGTTGGCCAGCACGATGCAGGTATCATTCGTGCTCATGTCGCCATCGATGGTGATACGGTTAAACGATGTTTCGACGCACTCCCTGACCAACTTTTTGAGCTCGGCGCGCTCCACGGCGGCATCCGTGGCAATCAAGCAGATCATCGTTGCCATATTCGGACAAATCATCCCGGCGCCCTTGCAGCAGGAACCCACCCTCACTTCTTTTCCGCGCACCGTGAAACTCACCGCCTCTTCTTTTTCCCGCGTATCGCTCGTGATGATAGCCGAAGCCACGGCATGCCCCTTCCCCTGAGCGAGCCCGGCGCAGAGCTCCGCGATCCGCGGCTCGATGCGCACCATCGGCATGGGGAGACCGATCACGCCGGTGGAACAAACCCCCACCTCGCGTACCTTCAAGCCCAGTTCTTCCGCGACCCGACGGCACTCCGTGCGCGCGTCCTCCAGCCCGCGCGCGCCCGTGCATGCGTTGGCATTTCCGCTGTTGACGATAACCGCTCTCAGATTCCCCGCGCGCTGGTGCTTTTCACTCACCTGCACGCAGGCCGCGCGCATGCGGTTTGTCGTGAATACGGAGGCGGATGTGGTTGCCTCCTCTGTCGAATACACCAAAGCCAAATCCAACCGCTCCGCTTTCGGGTTTTTTATCCCGCAGCTTATCGCATTTGCCGTGAAGCCCCTTGCTGCCGTGACGCCTCCTTCAATCTGCCGCAACTTCTCCTGCTCATCTGCCTTTTTCATACAACGCCAATTTATCACGCCGCCTCTTTATGTCAAGATCATTTCACATCGCGGATCGCAAAATGAAAGGCAACAGAACATTCGCACAAAAAAATAATGCTTTTGCCCCGCCTCCCGCGCCCAGTGCGCTTGCATCCAAACAACCAATCATCAACGCTTTGCATTGCATGATGCACCGTTTTTCTTGCGCCTCCGGCGAAAGGGGCCGAAACTCTTTTGCCCTGCCGGCGGAGAAATTATACTTGCCAAGGCAGTGACGATGTGCTACATTCGCCACCGCGCCACGTGCGCCTCCCATGAGTCTGGATCGTCTAGAGGCCTAGGACTCTCGCCTTTCACGCGGGCAACACGGGTTCGAATCCCGTTCCAGATGGCTCAAAGTTCACAAACGATTTACGAAGTCACCCATGTGGCGTTTGATTGCTCAATGCGCGGAAGCGGGGGTCGCGGAATGGGTGTGCTGCCCGGGGGAGCTGAATGCTCCCATGCTGAAAACCATAGCCGGGAGCAGGAATGTGCACCGATGGCAAGTGCAGGATGAACGAGCAGCGGGCTTTTTTGCCCTGGGACGCATGCAAGCGACCGGACGCGGCGTAGGCGTGGTGCTGGGGAGCGGGTCGAACGCAGCCGATGCGATGCCGGCCGTGATGGAGGCCTTTTATGAGCGGCGACCCATGGTGGTGGTGACGCTGGATGAGCTGGAGCCGGCAGAGGCGGCCGGAGCATTTGGACGGATTGAGCAAGAGGGATTGTTTGGACTCTATGCGCCCACACTCACCCTGCACATGCCGTGCCCGAAGGAGGAACTGCCGGACATGGTCGACTTGGTGCGGGATGGATTCCCGGTGCACCTGCGTCTCTGCTGTGCGCAGGATATGCCGGTTGATCTCGCCGCGGCGCACGCTGAGTTGTCGCCCGTGGCTGATGCGCCCCTTCGCCCTCCGTTTCGCGGTTCGCTGGCGGAGCTGTCGCACGTGCTTCGGTTTGAAGCGCAGCGGGAGAGTTTGGTCTTGCTCATGGGCAGTTTGGATCCCGATGAGCAGGAATCTGCACTATGGCTGGCGCGCACTCTGCGGGCGCCCGTGGTGGCGGATGCCACGAGCGGATTGCGCGAAAAAGTGGGGAATCTCCTGCTGGGCGGGGGGAGTGATTTGCTGACAGATGCGCCTCCGCGGCACGTGCTGAGGGTGGGAGCCGTACCGAGCTGCCCCTTTTGGCGCGCGCTTGAGGAAATGCCGGGCACGCGCGTCTACTCCATCACACGCTCCGGCTTTTCCGGGTTGAAACGTCCCAGCATCACCCTGGAAGGCGAACCGGAACAGATCGTGCGGGCGTTGGATGACGTGCCGCACGTGGGTGACATTGCGGGGTATCACAGCCAAGGGAATCGGTACGCCGCGCGAGTGGAGGAACTGCTGCTGAGCTACCCGGAAAGCGATGCGGCGCTCGTGCGCGCTTTTTCCCAATACGCGTGCCTGGCCGATGTGCTCTACCTGGGCAGTCCGAGCGCGGCGCACCTATGGAACAACTACGCGCAGTTGCGCGTCCCTGCTCTCTACGTGCGCAGCGCGTCCCTGGCCGGCGGCGCGGATGGCGCACTCTCCGCTTTTTTGGGCAACAGCGTGGATGCCGACTTTGCCTGCGCATTCATCGGGGATATCGCCTTGCTGCGCGATGCAGCCGCCGGTCAGTTGCTGCCCCAGCTTGCCCCCGGGAAACGCGTGGTGGCCGTGCTCAACAACGAAGGAGCCGGTAGCGTTCCACCCTGTCGCCATGCCGTCCTGCGCGACTTGATGGCCCAGCCTCTCCAGGGCGAATTGAGCAACTTCGCGCGAGTCCTGGGGGCGGAATACTACTCCATCCGCTGCGAGGCCGACCTGCAAATCATGGAGGAACTCGGAGAGCACGCTCTGGCTCTGCTGGAAATCATCCCGGACTCCGCGCAATCAGATGCGCTGCGTCGCCAGCTTCCCTGAAAAGAAGCGCGCCGGGCGCGAGAGGAGGAGCAAAAGCGGAGCGGCATCTCGACCCTGTTTCGTCCAGGGGAAACGCAGGAGGAATGGGTCGAATGCGCCCGGAGATTTTTTTGTTGGGACACGTACGCCCTCCCCCGGCGTCAGGAGTTCCCCGCCTGCTGAGCGGCAGGCTGGTTGTAAATGCTGGCGTCCCCCCAGCGGCCGCGGCGTATGTGATTCATGAAATAGCGCACATTCGCCGCCCATGGACCGCGCGCTTGGCAGTAGACGCGACCAATTTGGGAGACCGTCACCCGGCCCCGCGCTTTGTACTTGGCCAAGATGGAACCGAGGTGGCGCACGCACTCCTCCTTGCTCGCGTACGTACGCTGTCCACGCCGCCCCATAATGCCGGCCAGGTTGTTTTTCGAGCGAGCCGCATGCGACGTCGCATTGGCCGACTCATGCCGGATGATCGCTTCCATCAGCACGGGATCGACCCCATGTTGGAACGCCGCATCGCGAATGGCCGGCCGCAGCTCGCTCACGGTATCAGCCTCTGCCGCCATGGCTACAAGCAGCGCCACCCCAATAGCTGTCAGGACTCCTCTCATGCTGCTACCCTATCAAATCCTACCCGTTTTGTCAAGAAAACAGTAAGGCAACCGCATTCGAAAATGCGGTTGCCCGTTTACAATTAATGAATTACGAACTATGATTCATGAGCCATGCGCGCCTTGCTCAGCGGACGGGACGGAGTGAAATCAACCTCCGCCCCTCCCCGCGAAGCGTCACGCAGTGGCCTGATCATCGCCTGTGCCAGTTGCCGATCCGGTCGTCGTGGAGGCATCGGCAGCGGGAGTGCCATCCGCAGTGGGAGCGGAAGTCTCGCGAGGCAGATCAATGATCTCGATCAGCGCCATGGGAGCGCTGTCTGTGGGACGCTGACCAAGCTTCACAATGCGAGTGTAGCCGCCGTTGCGTTCCTTGACTGCATCGGCCACCTCGGTGAAGAGCTTCTTGACAGAAGCCGGCTGGGGCAACTCAGCAAGCGCAAGGCGGCGGGCATGAAGCGTACCCTCCTTGCCCATGGTGATGAGTTTTTCCACGTAAGGGCGCAAGGCCTTGGCCTTGGCGAGCGTGGTGGTGATGCGTCCGTGATTAATGAGGCTGCAAGCCTGGTTAGCCAGCAAGGCATTGCGGTGCGATGCTGAGCGCTGCAGCTTGGCCTTTTTTACTCCGTGTCTCATGATGTGTGTATTCTAAGTGTCAGGGTCAATTATTCGCCGAGTTCATCTTCGTCGTCCAACCCGAAGGCCTCGATATTGTGGGTAATAAGTTCCTGCAGGTCGGTGCCGTGGCTTTCCTCGGCCGCCTCGCGGGCGCGAGCCTGCGCGGATGATGGCAGAGTGAGCAAGCTCGGGTCGAAGGTCATGCCCAGCGACAAGCCGTACTGCACCAGCTTCTCCTTGATTTCGTTGAGCGACTTCTTGCCGAAGTTGCGGTACTTGAGCATCTCGCTTTCCGTCTTCATGGCCAGCTCGCCTACGGTGGTGATGTTGGCGTTGTTGAGACAATTGGCGGCGCGCACAGAAAGTTCGATCTCATTCACGCTCATGGCAAGCAGCTTGCGCAACTGGGCGGTGTTGGCGTCCGTTTCGCCGTTGCTGGCCTGATCAAAGGTCACGCTGCGCGAATCGCCCTCCACAAAGACATCCAGGTGGTGGCGCAGGATGCTGGCGGCCTGCAGCATCGCATCCGCAGGACTCAAGCGGCCATCCGTCCAGACATCCAAAATCAGCTTGTCAAACTCGGTCATCTGCCCGACGCGAGCATTATCCACGGCGTACTTGACGCGCGTGACCGGGGAGAAGATGGAATCGATGGGGATCACGCCGATGGGTCGATCCTTCTCGTTGTTGTCATCGGCCGTGTAAAAGCCGCGACCCACGTTGACCTCAAACTCGCAATCAAAGATGGTATTCTGGTCGAGGTGGCAGATGATCTGATCTTTGTTGACGACAGAGTAGATGTGATCATCCTGGATATCACCGGCCGTGACAATGCCCTGGCGGGTGACGTGCAAGGAAAGGGTGCGGGGTTCCTTTCCGTGGTGAATGAACTTGATCTTTTTGAGATTGAGGATAATTTCAGTCACATCCTCTACCACGCCCGGAAGAGAAGTAAACTCGTGCTGGGCCCCGGCAATGCGCACGCTGGTGATGGCTGCGCCCTCCAGCGAGCTCAGCAAAACGCGGCGCAGAGAATTGCCCAACGTGTGACCAAAACCTGTTTCGATAGGCTCGGCAACGAAGGTTATGTGGTTAGGATCGTCCGGATCCTCAATTCGCTTCAGGGTATCGGGTATTTCAAAGTGGGCCAGCTGAATGACCTCCTTTTCTTCAGTATCTTGGGTATCTGACATGGTAGTGTGCGGTTGGCCGGGTTTCCCTTCATGCGAGCTTTGCTTTCGATGAAAATGAAGGACCAACGACCTGTTTGAAAACTCGCGCGGCGCCACGATACACGTCCTGACGGATTTTGGCAAGCTTTTTTCGCCAGTATGTCACATCTTGGGTCGCAGTCCATTTCTCTGAAAGCGCCAAAAAACTGCATATCAGTCAACGCAAAATGTTGACGATTGACAATTGACGAATGACGATTTGGATGCTCGCGCGCCGGAGTGACGATTTGCCAAGCAGGCGCGCCGCGCGCGAGGAGAGGCAAAGCTGCCGTCCCAAGAAAATTTGATTGGAAAAAATGTACCCGAAATGTAAAATATTAAAAAAAGTTGATTTTTTTCTTGACGTCCCGCCTTCCTATGCGGTAGAGTGAGGATGCTCCGAGCGAAAAACCATCGGAACATCAACTCACCCCAATTCAACCATGAAATCCGTTACCAGAATTGCATTTCCCCTAATAGCTTTAGCATCAGCTGTT
>CANRNS010000038.1 GCA_947632055.1 uncultured Akkermansia sp. | reverse complement strand
AGGCATCAAGCATTCAGGAAATTCTCTTTTCCCGTTTTTGGCGACCCTTCGGTGACTTTATTTTTGAGGCAATGCGGAGGCAATGCGACAATGCGAATTCAAAAATGCAGACACACATTGCGCTGGACAACGCATGATGGAACGTGCTAGGATTGCTCTGTTCCTCATCGAGAAAAGGGGGAAACCAAGCAAGAAACGAGAGCCATGAGAAGAATCAAAGTACTCGAGCTGGGATGGGAATTCCCTCCGCTGATCAACGGAGGACTCGGGGTGGCTTGCATGGGAATATCGAAAGCACTCGCCAAAAAAGTGGACCTATCAGTCATCGTGCCAAAAGCGAGTTCTGGGTACAAATATGACGGGTTTGACCTGGTTGGCATCAACAACCTGAGATACCGTCAGGTTGAGACGCTGGAAAGCGGGTACATGTACGAGAGTTTTGCAGCTGTTGGCAATGCCCCGGTAGATTTGCAGCCGTACGCGAGCGAAGAGGGCACGCCTGGACGTATCGTGTTCACACGGGAAGGCAAGCTGCTGTTCTCTAAGGTACACAAAGCAGATTTAGAGCTCTTCACAGCTCATGAAGATTTGTATTCGGGTGACTTGGCGCGTAAGGTCATAGAGTTTTCGAAGATATGCGCCGTGATGGCACGGACCTACGATTTTGATTTGGTGCACGCTCATGACTGGATGACCTACCTAGCCGGAGTAGAAGTGAAAAAAGCAACCGGCAAGCCCTTGGTAGTGCATTTACACGCTTCGCAATTTGACCGGGCGGGGGCAGATGCACGCGGCTGGATCTACGACATCGAGAAGTACGGCATGGAGCAAGCTGATGCGGTCATACCTGTGTCCAAATACACGGGAACCGTAGCAGCTGGACACTACGGCATTAACCCGGACAAGATTTTCCCCGTGCATAACGGTGCAGATCCCGTACATGTGTTTCGCACCAAGAAAAAATTTCCGGAAAAATTGGTGCTGTTTTTGGGACGACTCACAGCCCAAAAAGGGCCGGAATTTTTCTTGCAAATAGCGGCCAAAGTGCTGGAACAGACGCAGAATGTGCGCTTCGTCATGGCCGGAACCGGCGAGAAACTTCGCCAACTCATAGAAACAGGGGCATTCCACGGTGTGGGGGATCGTTTTCACTTCACAGGTTTCTTGGACAAGAAACGAGTGAACGAACTCCTGTCGCTCACGGATGTATACTGCATGCCTTCCGTATCAGAACCCTTTGGACTTTCTGCCTTGGAGGCTGCACAATTCAATATTCCTGCTGTCATCTCCAAGCAAAGTGGCGTGGCAGAAGTGATGAAAGGCGCACTGAAAGCCGATTTCTGGGATGTAAACATGATGGCCAAGCACATTGTAGATTTGGTGACAGATGAAAAGCTGTACAAGAAAGTGGCCGAACAAAGCGCTCAGGATATCAAGAATTCCAACTGGGATACAGCGGCCGACAAGATGATACGTGTGTACCACCACGTACTCGGTTGGTAAATGGAGCTAAAACGCAAACAAAAGCCATGAATATATCCCTCACATTTCATGCGCACCAGCCAAATCGGCTTATAGCATACGATTTTTTTAAGATCGGAGAGCACGCTTTCTACGAAGACGACAATCTGAACGCGCATGTACTCAGCCAAGTGGCGGAGCGCTGTTACCTGCCGGCTAACCGTCTTATGAAGCAGCTTATCGAGCTCTCCGATGGTCGTTTCCGATTTGCTCTTGCCCTCTCAGGCGTTATTCTGGAGCAAGCTAAGCACCATCGACCGGATCTCCTCACCTCATTTCGTGAGTTGGCAGACACCGGGTGCGTAGAATTTCTGGCCATGCCGTATTATGCCTCGCTGGCCTCGCTCTATTCGCCCGGCGAGTTTGCCGAACAAGTAGCCGAACATGCGGAATTGATCGAAAAACTTTTTGATGTTCGTCCTACCGTGCTCTGGAACACGGGCATGCTCTACTCGAACGCCATCGCTGCCCAAGCCTATGACATGGGAATGGAGGGCATCATGGCGGATGGAAATCGCCAGATGATCAGCAACCTGCACACCAATGATCTGCAGTGCGCACCACTCATCGCCACGACAAAAACACTTGTACGCAACCGACATCTGTCCAATGATCTTGCCATCAACCGTGTGGATCCTGCGTGGTCGGAGTACCCGCTTTCCCCGTACACTTTCGCCGGCTGGCTGCACCAGCAGCAAGGTCAAGTGGTGAGCCTCTCCATGGACTACGAGACTCTCGGCGAGCGCCAGCCAGATTCCACGGGAGTCTTCGAATTCTGGCGCACACTTATCCCGGCCATATTATTTAACGAAGACTACTTCGTCACTCCTGGTGAAGCAGTGCGCAGCTTCCACTCTACCGGTACCATTGATTGCCCGCAACCGATTAGCTGCTCTACGTATGGTACCACATCCCAATGGAATGCCAATGTCATGCAGCAGGAGGCCATCAAGAAAATTTACGATTTGGAGGAACAGGTAAAAGCAAGTCGCGACCGAGACATGATTCACGTGTGGCGTAAATTGCAGAGTGCTGACCACTTCCACTACATGGAAAAAAGCAATGGTTTCACCCCCTATCCTTCGCCTTACGACGCCTACATTTATTACATGAATGCACTGGCAGATCTGCAGGTACGCGTCAAACAAGAGGCGGATATGCTGCGCGCGATAGAGTCAAAAAACCTTGCGTGATTTGAGGGACTTTTCTCCTCGAACCTGATCTGTGTCCCATGAGCTGCGAGAACATCACGAAAATAAACCTTGACAAATTTCTGAAATTTCAGAAAATTAACTCATGGAAATCAGTGAGGTTCAAGAAAAATTTGTACGCCGTTGGGGGGAAATGGGCGTGCGATGGGGGATAGGGAGGAGTACAGCTCTGATTCATGGATTGCTGTACGTAGAGGGAGGAGCGTTGACAGCGGAAGAGATGAGTGAAGCGCTGGGAATAGCAAGATCGAACATATCGACCGGTCTGAGAGAACTGGAGGGATACGGACTTGTTTACAAGGAATCACGCAGCGGGGACAGAAAAATATACTACACGGCAGAGGGGGATGTGTGGGAAATAGCGAGACGAATTTTGGAGGAACGGAGGCGGCGCGAAACGCAGGGAGCCATGAGGGCTGTGGAAGATTGTCTGAATGAAGCGGAGGCAACAGGTGACAAGGAGACTGCGAAGAAAATGCGTGCGATGAAGGAACTGCTGGACGCCGCGGAGAATTTTGCCAAGGCATCGCAAAAATATCCGACAAGCGTATTTCGTCGGGCTCTTAAAATGGGGAGCAAAGTACTACACTGGATTTCACAATGAAAACAATTGCAATCACCGGAGTCCTGGGCTACAGCGGCGGGTATATCGCTGAAGAAGCAGTGCGACGAGGTTGGCGCGTCATCGGCATCACCAATTCAGCCGGACGTCTACCGAACCCTCACGGGTATGAGCTCCGTCCCATGCCTTGGAGTCCGGGGGGCGAACATGCCCTAGACGGAGTGGACGTCTTGGTGAATACCTACTGGGTGCGCTTTTCCTACAACGGGCGCAATCACGCTGCTTTCTCGCACACCGAAGCTGTGGATCACACGCTTCACCTGTTTTCGACAGCCAAAGCCGCCGACGTGCAGCGTATCGTACACACCAGTATCACACATCCAGACGCCGCGAGTCCCCTTCCCTACTTTCGCGGCAAGGCTCAGTTGGAACGAGCGCTGGAAGGAAATGCCACGCCGCACAGCATCCTGCGTCCCGCAATTTTCTTTGGAGACACACCGGCAGAATCCATCCTCATCAACAACATGGCATGGAGTCTGAGACATCTTCCCTGCGTGGCTACCTTCGGTTTCGGAGAAAACTACAGGTTGCAGCCTATCCACGTGCGCGACTACGCCGAGTTGGCTATGGATGAGTCTGAGAACAGCGAGGAGCACCGTATTGTGAACGCCGTAGGTGCGGAAACTTACACCTTCCGCGATCTATGGAAGATGCTTGCAGATGGAATCGGCACACATCGTCCGATTCTGCCGGTTCCCGACTGGATGGGGCTCATCACCACACGCTTGCTTGGCGCCGCACTGGGAGACGTCATGCTGACACGCGACGAGATTAGGGGATTGAGGGAGGACAGACTGGCCGTGAACGAAGCAACGCCCATTGGCTCGCGCTTGCTAAGCGCTTGGACGAAGGAACACGCCTCCACACTCGGGCGGCGCTACGCAAGCGAGTTGCAGAGACGCCTCTGAGAATCGATCAGAGCATCCGGCGTTACGCTTTGCCTCAAACTCGCCCCACACGAGTTTTGCTTCGGAGTTGTCCCACGACTCCTTAGCCCTATGGTGCAAAAGCGATGCTTTTGGCTAAACTGCCTTACACCGTCGACAGTTTTGTCTGTTGGAAACGCATGAGGAATGGATTGAACGAATCCAGAGTAGATTTTATTGGAGCGCGTGTGCTCTCATGTCGTACTTGCAAATAAGAACGTAGCGTGTATAATGAAGCGCTGGATGAAGTCGTTTCTGGGAATTTTAATGTTGATGATAACGGTGAGTGCGATTGTCATCACGATGGTGTATCACACTTCAGTGAATGCCGAACTGCGCTTTGAACCGAGAGAATCGCACGAAGAGTACATCAACACGCGGCGTTCCTACCGTCCACGTCGGCTGCAGAATACGCCGCCCCCTCCGGTAAAAGAAATGAAACTGCAAGATGACGACATGGCAGAGGAGGTGGAATCGTGAGCGCGAATGAGCTCCCCGTGATTGGCTATACTCTCGGAGACCAAGCCGGCATTGGTCCAGAAATCATGCAACGAGTCCTGCCCGAGCTGGAGGGACAATCGGCACGCTTTGTCTGCATGGGAAAGCGCATAGCCTGCACTCCCGGCGTGCCTACGCAGAAGACAGCCCACGCGGCATGGGAACAACTTGAACGCGCGGCGGAGGCCCTGTGCCGGGGAGAGATAGACGCCGTGGTCACGGCACCTATCTGCAAAGAGAATATGCAGAGGATTGGATTTCCTTACCCGGGTCAGACGGAGTTTTTTGCAACGAAACTCGGAGCGCCCCGCCACGCCATGTGTTTAGCCGGAGAGCGATTGACCGTAGCGCTCTGCACCACGCATGTCGCCCTGCGAAAAGTTGCAGATTTACTCACCGTGGAGCAGATCGTTGATGTAGGGGAGCTATTGGCAGAACACTTACAACGCCTCGGGAACAGGCACCCACACCTGGCGCTTGCCGGTCTCAACCCGCACAACGGCGAGAATGGAGCATTTGGAGACGAAGAGGGCCGAATCATAGAACCCGCAGCAGAAGAGCTGAAGCGCCACCTGCCACACGCTCACGTGGACGGTCCGTGTGTACCGGATGTCGTGTATCGCGCCGCGGCGGAGGGAGAATATGACGGCGTGGTAGCTCCTTACCACGACCAAGCGCTCATAGCCCTTAAGTTGCTGGATTTTGACAACGCCGTCAATATGACGCTCGGATTACCGAAACTCCGAGTTAGCCCAGATCACGGAACTGCCTTCAGGATAGCGGGAAAAGGAATAGCCAGATCGGGGAGCACGAAGCGGGCCTTCCTCATGGCGCTACGATACCTGACATCAGCAACTACCGAAGCTTGACCCCTCCCCCAGCATCTCTTCAATGCGCAACAAGCGGTTGTATTTGGCAAGTCGCTCAGAACGTGAAAGAGAACCGGTCTTTATATAACCTGCTCCTGAACCCACTGCCAGATCTGCAATAAAACTATCCTCAGTATCCCCGCTACGGTGAGAAACAATGGTCGCATAAGCGTGCGATGCTGCGAGGCGCAGCGTAAGCATCGTCTCAGAAAGCGTGCCAATTTGATTTGGCTTGATGAGTACAGCATTGGCAACTCCCTGTGAAAATCCACGTCGCAGGATGCGCGGGTTGGTCACAAAAAGGTCATCCCCCACCAGCATACAACGCTTACCCAAGGCATGAGTAAGCTCTTGCCATCCTTCCCAATCAGACTCGGCACATCCATCTTCAATCGATAAAATAGGATAGTCCGAAAGCAGCTGGGAATATAAGGCAATGAGCTCCTGCGCCGACATCGTTCCCCCACCACTCTTACGCAGCGTATACAAATGGGTATCCGAATCGTAGAACTCACTCGCAGCAACATCCAATGCGAGAAACACATCCTCCCCGGGACGATAGCCGACACGACAAATAGCAGTCAAAATAGCATCCAACGCAGCCTGCACTCCCGAGAGCGGGGGAGCGTAACCACCCTCATCGCCCACAGCGGTGCTCAACCCTTTGGTGCGCAAGACCTCGCCCAATGCATGAAACACCTCGCTGCCACAACGCAGAGCTTCGTGGAAGGAAGGCAAGCCCTTGGGTACAATCATGAATTCTTGAAAATCAATGGGTGCATCAGAGTGTGCTCCGGCATTGATGACATTCATCATGGGTACAGGAATGCTTGCCACGCCCGGCCCTCCCAAATAACGAAATAAGGGCAGATGCAACTCGGCGGCAGCAGCGCGCGCCACTGCGAGCGACACCGCCAACATCGCATTGGCGCCCAACTTGCTCTTTTGCTCACTGCCATCCAATTGAATCATCCTCTGGTCAATAGTTTTCTGTTCCAGGGCATCTTCGCCCACCAAAGCAGTGGCAATGGTTTCCTTCACGTGCTCAACGGCCTTGAGCACGCCTTTGCCACCAAAGCGTTCAGGGTTACCATCACGCAACTCATGCGCTTCCTGACTACCGGTAGAAGCTCCGCTCGGCACTGAAGCGCGCGCACGCGCTCCGCCCGTCAAATGGACCTCGGCTTCTACAGTGGGATTGCCGCGCGAGTCAAGAATCTCGCGGGCTGTCACATAAACAATCTGCGTATTGCTCCTCATAAGCGCCCAGCTTAGCACAATGGAACATATCGTGCAAGAGAATGATAGCTAATAGTTAGCAATAAAATCAGCTCACTTCTTCACCGAAAAGGGGAACACATCCCGACTCCAGCGCAGCGCAGGCTTTTGTCCAGCGGCAAGGAAGACCTCAACCACGTCAAAACGCGTCGGCACCCTATGACCCAACAGAGAAAGCCAATTGAAAGCCCCGATGCGCAGCAGACGTCGCTTGCCGGAGTTAATGGCACGAATCGGATCACCGGAAGCGGGGGAAACAGTGCCCTTAACCTCGCAAAAAACAAGCTCATCCTTCTCACGAGCCACGATATCCAGTTCGCCGCGTTGGCCCCAACGGAAGTTACGTCGCAAAATGCGCAGTCCTTGCGCGCGTAAAAATGACGCCGCCACAAGTTCTGCGTATGCGCCGCGATAACGAGAGTCCGGCACGGCTTCAGAACTCCAAGGGCAACGTAGCTTGTGCAACAGGTGCAAACGAGCGGCGATGGTGTGGCGTAACTCCATATTCATTGATTGCTCTCAGGTGCTGTGCTGTACCGTAACCGGCATTGTGAATCCAGCCATACTGAGGAAATTCCTCATGCAATTTGCACATAATGCGATCTCGCGTCACTTTGGCAAGCACACTGGCTGCGGCAATGCTCAAGCAGCGACCATCCCCCTTCACAAGAGAGCGCGAAGCAATGGGAAAACCCGGAACCGGAAGTCCATCGATAAGGCAGAAATCCGGACGGGGCGAAAGACTCTGAGCTGCGCGCGCCATGGCCAAATGCGTGGCGCGCAAAATATTCAACCGGTCAATCTCCTCTACCGAAGCTTGGGCAACAGCCTTCCGCACAACGGGACAATGCATCAGTTGTTCATACAGCCGCGCGCGTTGCCGGGCAGAAAGTTGCTTGGAGTCCGTCAATCCGGGTAACTCATACCTTAGCGGCAAGATAACCGCCGCCGCCACCACAGGTCCGGCAAGCGGTCCGCGTCCCGCCTCATCAATACCGCACACGCAACTATAACCTTCGGCCAAGGCGTTCTCTTCGTACTGCATGTCCGGATGTGTGATCATGGGGCGTATGATGATCCTATCAGGGTTGCTCCTTGCTCTGCAATTGGGCGGCAGATTTCAAATGCTGTGGCAGATCTTGCCCCGACTCCAAATTGTGCAGCGTCTCCACATCATCTAAATAGCGGCTGACCGGCGTGGATGGTCCGTCATCCTTCTTCCGCAGCATGCGCATCGTATCAGAATATCGATCAAAGCTGGTGGATTGGGCACGTCCCATATGCGTGATTTCATACCAGTCCAGATAATCACGACCGCGGATTGAGGCCTCCATGTATGCGTGTCGCAAATCACGCAGCGGCGCAAGTATTTTGCTTACTTCCTCCTGCTTGCTTCCTTTCATCAGCTCAATAAGGGCGCGTTGGTACTCGGAAATAATAACGCGATATCCAGAAAAGGCGTTCAGGCTCAATTTAGTAAGACGATTCAAGCAAGGACGCAACTGCTGCTGCCATTGGGGAAGCTTTTGCACCTCTGCCAGGTCTTCCAAACTCTTGGAGATGGGAAGACGCGATTCCTCATCAATCCCGGTAAATATCAGAGCCTCCGCAAGACACTTTTCCGTCTCAATGGGAGTAAGCATATCTGCGCCATCAGGCAGAGCGAGGGATGCCAACTCCAAAGCCCACCATTTACTGAAATTAGTATCATTCAAGTTTAACTCGTGAAAATAAGTGGCAATAATCTCTTTGGAGCTCCCTTCTTGCAGGAGAGCATCGGCCAACAACGAACGCAAGCGTTCCTGTCCATCCTCCTGGTGCAGAAGACCCATGATAAGCACCCCGCAAGATATCTCGTACACCTGCCTCGAACCTGCGTCCAAAGTTTCCAAAGCTTGCGTACTCAAGATGTCCTCCGGAGACATCATCTCAGCCTTGTTAAGCAAATTTTGGTACAAGCGACGGTCAATGCGTCCATCGCGCCACAAAAGTGCTTGCTGAACTCCTGTAACAAGCCAAGGAGGCATCGTTATCTGGTCGGGCAAAGCATTTGCTTGCATCTTGCGCATGGCGTACTCATACAGCAGCATACTCACGATTGCGGCATCCAAACGCTCAATATCAATTCCACCGCCAGCATAAATACGGATTTGGAGATTAGGCTCACTGCCGATGATGCGCACGCGCGTACGCACCGGATTAGAATGCGCAGCATCCGCCGTGTTCCCCCACAAGCGAATGGAAATGGCATATTTCCACGAATCATCCATGCCGAGCAAATGGTTGAAATGTTGGCGTATGTTGTCCGCATGCGTTGCAATAGCTCCCATGCGCAAAATATCTCCACCGCTTACAGAGAACATGCGAGATTGGGAAACCACGTGTTCATCCTCCACCACGTAATCGACCGGGGGCGGGGGCTGATCAACAGATGCATCCGCCCGGGACTCGGGGGGGATATCAATTAACCAATCCGGCAAGGGATCCACCTCCGGCTGCTCCTCTAATTTCTCGGGAATCGCATTCGGGTCTCCCGTCTCAACAACCGTAGAATCCTGCTGTTGAGCAACCACGGCAGATACCAGTGCAAGCCCTCCAACAACAACGAGATAAACGCTCGAATGCATCAGAAGCGAAAATCGACCTCACCTGCCAGGTAAAAGCCGGGGTGATAATGGCGGGTTTCAATGGGGTCACGACCCATGCTACGTTGACAATACTCAGCAGTGGTGGCCAGCGTGGCACCCATCGCCAAGTTGAACAAACGTTTATTTTTTCCGGGGGAAGATAAATCGTACTCAACAAGCCCCGCCAACGCCAGCGAGCGCACGCGGAAGATGCGCTGACCACGCGGGGTTGCTACCATCCAAACTCCACCCTCATCGCTCATGCTAGGTCCCACCCGCAACTGATCATTCACCTTGTAGAGAGCCGACAACTGGTAACCTCGCATGCGCACCATCCAATCCGGCGAAAGCTGGTAATGAAATGTGATGTAAGGCACCACCACGTAATCAGCGAAGCGAGGGGAGGCTGCCAACCCGATGGAATATGAAAACGCATCGCTTGTTTTTGTAGAATACTCAACAGCCATGGCCAAATCCCACGCATGTGCCGAGCTCACCATATCCCCCGCATAACGTGGAATCGCTGTCATCATCAACCGTTCCTTCTCTCCAAGGGGACGGACCATGGAGACAGGCAGAGAGAACGACCACAACTCATCGCGCCGCAAATCCAACTCACCCCCTACATCCATCAGCGTAGCGCTCATACTTGCCTGTACACTGTATAGCCATTTGCCTACGTGACTGCGCCGACCATCAGTAAAAGGCACATTCACCGTGTAATCCTGAAAACCCATGTGTGATCCACCATGGCGCTCACTCATGCGGCTCAAATATGACGCCTTGACATAACTGGGCAAAATCGATGTGTCAGGCATGCGCAGCGTCCACAAATCCTCGCGAGCACTCCCAACTCCCGTCCCCCACAATACGCAGAGCAGCGCTCCCTCTACCCCAAGTCGTGCAGCCATGCTCACTTTCATGCTTGGAATGCTATCACACTTTTTTCCCATGTGCAAGTCCCGTCCTGAGGCAAAACATGGGAATGGGCAGCTACCTCTCGCCGAAAAAAGGACACCCTGTTGTAAATTGAATCACGTATTTATAATACGTATGTCAAGCTATCATTTAGAAAAATGTTCTTTTCTTTTCAATGACTTGGGAAGCCAGAACACCTCATCCACTGAGGGAAAAAGAGATGTTGACATTTTGTCAACGCTTCATAATGAGTAATGTGCACTCAAAATCATACGTATTATAAATACGCTACACTCGTTCCGTCCGGGTGGACAACTATCCTATGAAAGTAAGTGCAGGCGGGGTTCAAGGAGCCCCGCCTGTTTTTTTAAGAGACAGACGTAAACTTGACTTCGAGTGCGTCGAAGTTGTAAGATGAAAATTGCCAACCCGCAAACGACATGATGAAAAAAATACTCGCGATGATAGCAGGAGCCGCCGCCCTGGGCTGCGGAGAAACGCAAGCAGAATCCGCAACGCCTCCCCCAAGCGGTAAGGCGCTGGTTGTTTATTTCTCTGCCACAGGAACAACCGAAGGAGCGGCGAAAAAACTTGCAGAAGCCACCGGAGGCACCCTGCATGCCATCACCCCCAAAGTGCCCTACAGCGCAGCAGATTTGGACTGGAGGGATCACCAATCGCGGTGCTACGTAGAGATGCATGATCCCGCCTCACGCCCGGAGATCAGCGGAACCGTGGCTGACCTTGCAGCGTATGACACTGTTTACATCGGCTTCCCTATCTGGTGGGACACCTACCCAAGCATTATCGCCACCTTTATTGAGGCACACCAACTGCAGGGCAAAACGCTCATTCCTTTCGCCACATCGGGTGGCAGTGGAATCAGCACGAGTGTAGCCAACCTGAAAAAGAACTATCCGGCGCTCACATGGAAGCGCGGTCTGCTGCTCAACGGCGTTGGGGTGCAGCAAATCCGCAGCATGCTACCATAAGGCGCAAAGTTTCGTCCTGTGCAGTCAATCCCAGCCTCAACTCTCGCAGTTGTGCGGAGTGCGAGGAAAGGGCAGCACATCGCGGATATTCTGCACGCCGGTTACAAACATAATAAGGCGTTCGAAGCCCACGCCAAAGCCGGCGTGCGGCACCGTACCGAAGCGTCGCAAATCCATGTAGTGCGCGTACTCCTGTTCTTTCATGCCGGCGCGGCGGATGTTGTCCAGCAGCACATCGGCGCGTTCTTCGCGCTGGCTGCCGCCCATGAGTTCCCCAACGCCCGGCACCAGCACGTCCATGGCGGTCACCGTGCGACCGTCCGGATTTCTGCGCATGTAGAAAGGCTTAATTTCCGCCGGATAATCATAGACGATGACAGGAGCGTGAAAGAGCTTTTCCGTGAGAAAGCGCTCATGCTCGGTCTGCATGTCCATTCCCCAGTGTGGCGGGTATTCAAAATGTTGACCGCTCTTCTCCATGAGCTCCACTGCTTCTGTGTACGAACAGCGCGCAAAAGGACAATCACGTACGGCCTCCAAGCGTCTGCGTACATCCGGATCGACAAAGCGGCAGAAAAAATCGAGATCGCCGCTCGAGTCGTTCAGCACGTCGGACGCCACATACTTGAGGAAGTCCTCCGCCAGCTGCATATCCCCGGCCAGGTCGCAGAAAGCAACCTCGGGTTCAATCATCCAGAACTCAGCGGCGTGACGCGGGGTATTGCTGTTTTCCGCTCGGAAAGTGGGACCGAAGGTGTAGATACGGCTCAGCGCACACGCGAAGGATTCGCCTTCCAGTTGACCGGAAACCGTGAGTGATGCCGGTTTGCCGAAGAAATCTTTGTCATAGTTTTCGTTGGGGGCAAGAGGATCGAGAGTCGTCACCCGGAACATTTCTCCCGCACCCTCGCAATCTGATGCCGTGATGATGGGCGTGTGCACCCAGATAAAATCGCGCTCCAGAAAAAAGCGGTGAACCGCTGCCGCTACCCGTGAGCGCATGCGAAAGATGGCTCCGTACAAATTGGTGCGCGGACGCAAATGAGCCACAGTGCGCAAAAACTCCGGACTGTGACGTTTCTTCTGAAGGGGGTAGTCATCTGCCACCGCGCCGATCAGCTGCACACGCGTGGCGCGCAGCTCCCACCTCTGCTTGCCCGGGGATTCCACCAAATCTCCCTCCACATGCACAGCGGCGCCCGTATTCATACGCGCCAAATCCTCTGACCCCGGTACGCCGACATCGACAACCACTTGCAAAGACGCCTGGGACGTACCGTCATTGATCTCCAAGAAAGAAAATTGGCGGGCATCTCGCCGCGTGCGCACCCAAGCTTCCACACATATCGACTCCGCTGCACACTCCCTCTGCAGCACATGCTTTACCAAAGTTCGCTCCATGCGCCCACTATACCACCCGACCATTCGTTTGACAAGAGAAGGCAATGATTGTGATTTCATTTTGGGGAATTGGCGTGTCTGCGACTTGGAATTCTCGAATGCGTTTGCTCTGTTTGCTGATCTTGACCGCATGCACGGCATATGGTATAAGGGACTATATAGGTCGGATCAATTTCCGACACGTTTTAGTTTTCTCCGAAGCGCTGAGCCTGCCATGATCTACGAAATATGCAAAAAAGCTCTGTTTCCCAATGCAGGGACGGTGATTCACGCGCTGCTGCTGATCGCAATTTATCTGTTCTACGTTGCGGAAGTAGACCCGAAAGGAATGGAGGCGTTAAGCTCGGCTCTTTTTTTCGCGATTTTCGCGGCGCCCATACCCCTTGTTGGGTACGTACTTTTTCGTCTCCCCGGAGAGTTGATGCGACGCCTCGCGTGGGAATACACCATACCGGCGGTCATTCTGACCACCCTGTTTTACATCGAAGCGCCAGAGGCAGCATCGAGCGATGCACAGGGAGCGCTCATCTACCTTTTCCCGGCATTCTACGTCGGAATCCCCACAGCGGCGTGTATCATCGTGGTGGAAGCTGTCTTTTTCTGTCGGCGACTTGTGCGAAGCGAGAAGAAAGCTTCAGTCGTGGTACGCGAGGAGGTGAAAAAAGCCTTTCCGAACACCGGTGCGTGGTGCACGCTCGCCGCGCTGGCTATGGAGTACATCTTCTCGTCGATCCTGATGTGCAGCCACCTCCAGGCACCGCTTGCTGAGGCCTTATTTGGTGCCCTGGTTTCCCTTCCATTTGCGTACACACCCTTCTTTCTCGCGTGGTTCCTCTTCTTCAAGAATCAGCCGGAAACTCGCCGTATCGGTTGGGAAATTCTTATCAGTTGCGTCCTCTTTTGCTCAGCGGTGCAAATTGCTTGGCTCTGCGCCGGGAGCGCGATTTCGGCAGGATTCTTACCCCCTGTCGGGAGTTCCCTTGTAGGTTGCGGTCTCGCTGTCGCGCTCTGCGAAACGGTGCAACACTTCCTCGGCAAACGCAAATAAACACATTGAGAATGCATTTGTCATTGTCGATTTACAACGGACGATCTATGATCTGAAATTCCCCTGCTTGCGCGCGAATTTGGAGAAGCAGAGAAAGACTAGCAGCGCCTATTAACGATAATGAAAATTCGTGTTTGGAAACACAACCGTTCTAAGAAAGAACGCGAACCACTTACAATTTTGAAAACCGGGTGTTTTGGCGTCGATTTCCGGACAAACGCACGGGCTAATGTGATGAGTGAAGGAATTTTCCCGGGCGGTTGAGCGCGTCTATTCCCCAAACTCTGTGCAAGGGCACATGATCAATAAATCGTCATTCGTGCCTCATACATTGTCAATAGCGACCGCATAAGGACATGCGCTTGCTTTACGCTTGCTTCGTGTTCCACAGGGTGCGCATCTCTTTTCGAAAGAGATGTCCATCATTTTTTTCGATTTTCCTCAAAAAATCTCGCTCCTCGGACCTTAAGAAGCCCCTCTCATGAAAAGAACGTCCGAACGGTAGCGCCCTATGGAAAGTTGCATTGTCTTTGCATTCAGCGCTTTCCATTCGTTATTGCGGCATATCGCTTTCGAAAAGAGATAAACTACGCCATGCGGATGGGCGAACACATGCGTTATGCGCGTGTTGCCGTGGCTATGCCTCATCATCTCCTCTCATGAAACTCCACTTACCTACCGGTCTCCGCAAGGCTCTGTTGACTTGCCTCACTGCTCTCACTGTGCCCGTTTCTGTTCCGATCACCATCGGAAGTTCATTCTGGCTCATCTCGGGCGAACGAGCTCAAGCCGTTAGTTGGGGTCTTACAGTTGACGATCATTTCAACGAGTTGTTCAATGAGGACGTGTGGCAGAGAATCCAGTACGGGACGGCTGTCCCCACAAATGCGGCATGGCGGAAAAACCAGTCGGAAGATGGCGAATGGGAGGAATTGAGAGACGTGGATGGCACCTTGCATGTGGCTGATGCGTCTTACGGTTCCTTCTTGGCAATCTCGAACGACAGGGTGATGCCTGCTGATCTGGTGAGCTTGTATTGGGCAGGTACGGAGGATAGTCATGTGTGGAGTACAGATGAAAGCAATACCGATTGGAAAAAAGGTGATGAGTCCGCTGCTTTCACCGGCTCGCAGGATGTGGTCTTCATGCCCGGAGACGGGGTGAGTACAACTGTGGACCTCCATGGAGATCTGGCGCCGGAGAATGTGACAGTGGGGCAAGGAACAGGTTGGGTCTTCTCCGGATCCGGCAACTTGAATGCCTCAGGCAAAATTACCGTGGGCGGCGAGGGAGGCCCAGCTGAACTCACGCTTTCTGGCACGGGGTACGTCCACTCTAATGGCCTGTCACTAGTGGGTGAGGGGACGAAGCTCACCATTACCTCTGCGCCGAGTAGCGATACGTTCAATTTCGGGCACATGGAACTGGGAGACGGAACCGAACTAGTGCTGCGAGGGGCAGACGCTGCGAACTTCGATAAGTGGACACATTCTCAAAACAGTAATTACGCGAGCGGAGCCGGTTCCATCGTGTTGGAAGATACGGGAATTATAAACAATAATGGACAACAAAAGGGTATCCTGTGGGCGTTCTTCGGGACCGAGAGCACACATCCGGAGCACACCATCGGTAACCTGAGACTTCGCTCGAGTGCAAAGGGAGAGAACGGGACGACTCTCATTATAAACGGTGAGATGGGGAATGAGAACGACCATGGTATCGGCGTTGTTGAGAACTTATGGGTAGAAGAGAACAGCTCACTGATGATACGCAGCCGAGTGCTTGGCAAAACCTCCGGCAATCACAACAATACCTTGCATTTGGCAGGGCACGGCTCTTCTGCAGCCTTTCAATTCACCAAGCCAGAGCTAGAAGGGGCGCAGACGGCAGATGCAGCTCTGATTCTGGGGCATAACGAAATGTCATCTGATGAAACGGCAAACAACATTTACTGGAACGTCACGGCAGAGGCGGACACAAGCATCAGTGTGTTGGCAGCCACAAATGGGAACGCCTACACGTGGACGTTGATGAAGGAATTGAACGTGGGTGAGTATACCCTCACGAAGAAGGGAGCGGGGACATTAAAGTTGGATGAGGGCGGCAAGCTTGTCGGCACGGGGGATATTGTGGTGGAAGGTGGCGCTCTGCAAGTGGACGCAAACATGAGCGAGTACACGGGTACGATCAAGATCCAGGAAGACAGTGAGGTAACCCTGAATGCGGATGCGTCCACCGTGAGCGTGAACTTGGACGGTGAAAACACGGTGCTGAATGTGGGAAAGAACAACAACAGCCTTTCCTCGCTGAACGGCAACGGCACGCTCAAGAAAACGCCGGGCGGCCAGTTGACTGTGAGTGGCGGCACCTTCTCGGGCACGTTGGGGAAGAATGATGGCGACGATTCTACCAGTACGCTGGTGGTGGACGGCGGTACCTTCACGCTCGACAATGTGACGACGAGCGAGGACTCCAACTGGGGACTCACTGTGAACGATGGCGCCCAGCTCAATCTGAAATTGACAGACTCCTCCGACACCGCACCACAGTTCGGCAGCGTGACGGTGGACGGCAAGTTGCGCATCGATGTGGATACTTCCGCATTGGTCGATGGGACAACGGCTCCTG